>WRBW01000061.1 GCA_009784345.1 Coriobacteriia bacterium
CCTAATCCTGCTAAACGCTCAGGTGGCAGTGGGGGCAAGGCTCCCGATGCAAAGGGCGGACGCAGGAATCTGCTGATATATGCGCTGGCAGGTCTGGTGCTGGTCTGGTTTATTTAGGTCCAGGTGGGCAATACCCTGGGTGCCGCTGATGCACCAACAGAGCTCACTACCAGCCAGTTCGAGACGATTGCGCAAAATGGCCAAATCGCAGAAGTCACCCTGATGACCAGTGATGGCAGCCTGACGGGTAAGTACTATGAGGATGCAGCAGATGCGAAAACCTGGATAGAGACACCCGTCGATGACCGTGCCGATCTGGAAAACCAGCCTGACAATTTCAAGTCAGAGTGGTCACCCGGATCTGATTTCAGTGAGTTTGCGCGCGAATACCTGACGGCAGGTAGTTGGAATATTGATAACTCTGATACGGGGCTATGGGCTACCATTTTGATGAGCTTTCTGCCACTGCTGCTGATTTTTGGTCTACTGTTCTTCTTCTTTACCCGTATGACTGCAGGCGGACCTGGCGGCGGCGTCATGGGCTTTGGTAAGGCTAAGGCTAAAAAGCAGGATAAGGATAAGCAGAAGGTGACCTTCGCCGATGTGGCGGGTTGCGATGAAGCCATTCAAGAACTGGGCGAAGTGCGCGACTTCCTCGCTGATCCGAAGCGTTTTGAAAAGCTGGGAGCACGCATCCCCAAGGGCGTCTTACTGGTAGGACCTCCCGGTACGGGTAAGACCTTGCTTGCACGCGCGGTTGCAGGTGAAGCTGACGTGCCATACTTTACTATTTCTGGTTCAGACTTTGTCGAGATGTTTGTCGGTGTTGGTGCAAGCCGTGTTCGCGACTTGTTCGAGCAGGCAAAGGCTGAGGCTCCTGCGATTATCTTCATTGACGAAATCGATGCCGTAGGGCGTCAACGTGGTGCTGGTCTGGGTGGTGGCCATGACGAACGTGAGCAAACCCTGAATGCGCTACTTGTCGAGATGGACGGCTTTGAAATGCAAGACAATGTTATCTTGCTTGCGGCAACCAATAGGCCTGACGTACTAGACCCAGCACTGCTGCGACCTGGTCGTTTTGACCGCCAGGTAGTGGTGGACAGGCCTGACCTGAAGGGCCGCGAGGCAATCTTGAAGGTGCACGCCAAAAACAAGCCGCTGGCTGACGACGTAGACTTAAGCGTTATTGCACGTCGCTCGCCCGGCTATACTGGTGCCGACCTGCAAAATCTGCTCAATGAAGCAGCGCTGCTTGCAGCACGAGCCAATAAAGAAAAAATCGAAATGACCGATGTCGAAGAAGGCATCGACCGCGTGCTAATGGGACCAGAGCGCAAAAGCCGCCTGATTTCTGAAGGCGAAAAGCTGACCATTGCCTATCACGAGGCGGGGCACGCCATTGTGGGTCACTATACACCCCACAGCGATCCGGTTCACAAGGTGACCATCATCCCTCGTGGGGGCTCGCTGGGCTCAACCTGGCAGCTGCCTACCGAGGATCGTTTCCTCAAGTCTAAAAAGGAAATGCTTGATGACATTGCTGTGCTTCTGTCAGGCCGCGCTGCAGAAGAAATCACTTCGGGCGACGTGACAACGGGTGCTTCAAATGACATCGAACGTGCAACGAAAATCGCAAAAGGTATGGTCATGCGCTTTGGCATGAGCGACATCTTAGGTCCGCAGTGCTTTGGCGAAGAGCCTGAAAATGTCTTCCTGGGTCGTGACTTTTCAAAGGGCAATGACCACGGCGAGGAAACTGCCGCAACTATCGACCGCGAAGTTGCACGCATCATCACCGAAGGCTATCAGCGCGCTCACGACATCTTGATGCGCGAACATGACATGCTGCTGCTGATGGGCGAAGAGCTCATGAAGACAGAAACGCTCGAAGGTGAAGAGCTTGAAAAGATCTTTGCCACCGGCAAGATTGTCGTGCGCGAACCCATCAGTATGCCTGAAGACACGGCTGTCGAGCTCGATGCAGTAGATGCCGCAGATGAAGCAGAGGCTGCCCAGCATGCTGATGCTGTCACGGAAAGCGCCGCAGAAGACACTGCTGAGTACACCGCAGAAGTCGCCGCTGAAGCCGCCGTAGACGCTCCTGATGAAGAAGCCCCCCGTGATGGACAAAGCTAAAATCGAAGAAGGCGTCCGCCTGATTCTTGAAGGCATTGGCGAAGATCTGAACCGCGAAGGCCTGATTGACACGCCAAAGCGCGTCGCCGCCATGTATGAAGAAATCTGCAGCGGACTCCACCAGGACCCGGCGCAGCACTTCAAGATAACCTTCGACGACGAGCACCATCAGGAGATGGTGCTGGTGCGCGACATCCCGCTCTATTCGATGTGCGAACACCACCTAGCACCCTTCATCGGCAAGGCGCATGTGGCCTACATCCCGGGCATCGACGGCAAGATATGCGGCCTGTCAAAGCTTGCCCGCGTCGTAGACGTCTACGCTCGCCGCCTTCAGGTGCAAGAGCGCCTGACCAGCCAGGTCGCCCAAAGTATCGTCGACAACTTAAACCCTCTGGGCGTCATCGTCGTCATCGAGGCAGAGCACCTCTGCATGTCCATGCGCGGCGTCCGCAAACCAGGTGCCGAAACCATCACCAGCGCCGTCCGCGGCATCTTTCGCGAGGACCCCAAAACACGCGCCGAAGCCCTGGCCCTGATACACCGCTAAGACGACCCCGCAAGCACCGCATAACACCACACCTCACAGCTAGGACTTCTATGACGACTGAAATCATGGGTATTGTAAACCTCACACCTGATTCTTTTTCTGATGGCGGCATGCTTGATAATCCTGAAAGAGCGGCGGAGTACGTCCAGCGTCTCATAGACACAGGTGCCACCATCATCGACATCGGAGGCGAATCGACCCGCCCAGGCGCTGCTGTCGTGTCTCTTGAAGAAGAGCTTTCACGCACCATTCCTGTCATCCAGCAGCTGACAGCTGTGCTGCCAAAAGGGGTTAGTGTCTCTATCGACACCCGCAAGCCTGCTGTTGCTGCATCGGCACTTGATGCCGGTGCCAGCATGATTAATGACATTTCAGGCTTTTGCGACCCCGACATGATAGAGCTTGCGGTCCGCAGCGGTGCGCACTGCATCGTCATGCATATGCAAGGCGAGCCTGAAAACATGCAAGATGAGCCCTTTTATGTTGATGTCTTACAGGAGGTCACTGATTATCTACTGCAGCGCGCAAACCAGCTGGTCGAGGCTGGTGTTGACGCAGAAAAGATATACCTTGATCCAGGCTTTGGCTTTGGCAAAACAAAGACTCACAACCTCGAGCTACTGGTAAACCTGAACACGATGGCACGTGCTTTTCGCAAGGAAGGATACAAGCTTGCTGCAGGTATATCGCGCAAGTCGCTGATAGGGCAGGTACTGGGTATCGAAGATCCGCTTGCGCGCGACCTCGCTTCAGCGCAGCTAGCAACAGCCATGGCAGCAGATGGTGTCAGTTTGCTGCGCGTCCACGATGTCGCTTCAACGGTGGCAGAAATCGAGCGCTGTCACAAGGGTGAAAGTGCACATAGCGAGGCCTACCTCGCACTGGGCTCAAACCTGGGCGGTCCCATTGCCAATATCGCGACAGCCCTTGTCTACATCGACAAGCTACCACTGACACGTCTAAAAGAAGTCGCGTCTCCCGTACTGTCAGAGCCTGCCTATGACCTAGACCAAATGGACTTCACAAATACCGTCTGCCGTATTGAAACGGGACTTGGGCCACTGGCGCTCTTCACCTACTTGCAGGCGATAGAGGCAGACATGGGTCGCGAAAAATTCCGCGAAAACGGACCGCGGGTCATCGACATCGACCTCTTGACCTTTGCTAGCGACAGCATCGACCTACCTGGCCTATCCCTGCCGCATCCGCGCATCACAGAGCGCGCCTTTGTGCTGGAGCCTCTGGCAGAAATCGCCCCTGATTTCACCCTGCCAGACGGCCAGCCCCCCAAAGCAGCAGATACCATCTACGGCAGCGTCAAGGCGGTAATGCCCCTCGAGCTGCTGACCAACGAAATTGCCAAAAAGAAGCAGCGCGATGAGCGGGCTACCCAGTTTCAAGAGGGCTATACTAAAGACCCTTATGACAACTGGGACGACTGGAACAACTGGAAGTAGGAAAGCATGAGTGGACAAACTCCCTCTAAGAAGAAATTCACCACACCGTCTTTTGCGCAGTACAAAGAGGAACAAAAGCGCATCGTTATGTGTACGGCCTACGACGCCACACAGGCGCGCCTGGTAGAAGCTGCAGGCGTTGACGTCATTTTGGTAGGCGATTCGTTGGGTATGACGACCTTGGGCTTCGATTCGACTTTGCCGGTCACCATGGATGACATGCTGCGCGCCACGGCAGCCGTGGCAAAGGGTGCGCCACAAAGCTACATTGTCGCAGACATGCCCTTCATGAGCTACCAGCATTCCCTGGAAGTCGGCATGCAAAACGCGGCCGCGCTTGCGGCGCAAGCAGGTGCCAGTGCCGTCAAGGTCGAAGGGGCATCAGCAGAAACGCTCTTTTTCATCGAGAGTGTGGTCGCTGCAGGCATCCCCGTCATTGGTCACCTCGGCCTGACACCGCAGTCGATAAACCGCCTGGGCAGCTACGCCACGCAGGCCAAAGAGGTCGATGACATAGTGCGCCTGATGATGGATGCCCACGCAATCATGACGGCAGGCGTCAGTGCTATTGTGCTCGAATGCGTGCCCGCAGAAGTCGGCCAGGAGCTCAGCGAAATGCACATGCTGCCCATCATCGGCATCGGCTCAGGTCCGCACTGCGACGGCGAAGTCCAGGTCTTCCACGACATTATGGGGCTGTCAGATTTCTCCCCCCGCCACGCGCGTCGCTACCTCAAGGGTGCAGAACTTTTGACCAAAGCCTTGGAGGAGTACGTCCATTCCGTCCGCGTCAACGACTTTCCCACCGACGCCCAGTCCACCAGTATCGATCCAGAGATTTTGGATACGGCGACACCCGTGTTTGTCGAGCACTTGATAGAGCAAGTCGAAGCCATGGATGGCAGTGTCGAGTTCTTTGAAGAAGAGGGGATGAGGCTCGAGCCTGATTTCGATGCCGACCCCGAGGACTCTCAACGCTTCTTTCGCGGCGGCTCAAATGCCCACCTCAATTGATTAAAAATGCAGAGCATTTTTAATCATCCTGAGCACGGCGAAGGATCTTGCGTATCTGAACAAAAGGAATCAGGCGGCGCACTGCGGAGTGCTCGGAGCCACGAACCACTCATTAAAAACGATAAATGCCACCCTCGTCTTCCTGAGCGAGCGTAGCGAGTCGAAGGATCTTACATGTCTGAATTGGATATACCTAACAGCGCATCGCGCCCGACGGGTAGTTTAGGTTTTGTGCCCACCATGGGGGCACTACATGCGGGGCATTTGTCGCTGATTCAAACAGCTGCTGCGCAGTGCGACGAGGTCGTCGTGTCGATTTTTGTCAATCCCGCGCAATTTGGCCCCGGCGAAGATTTCGAACAATACCCGCGCAGCCTTGATGCCGATGCCGATGCGGCGCGCGCAGCCGGAGCAAACTACATCTATGCTCCTGCGGTAACAGACATCTATCCCAACTATCCTGAGCTCACTGTCCCGCAACAAGCGGGCGAGTCATCAGTTGTCACCCCGCACTTGATGCGGGGTCTCGCCCTTGACCTTGATCTCAACCCAGGACCGCTTGCTGCAGACTGGGAGGGCGCGGTCAGACCTGGCCATTTCGACGGCGTCGTCAAGGTAGTAAAGCGCCTCTTTGACCTAGTTCAGCCAGACCGTGCCTACTTTGGCGAAAAAGACTTTCAGCAACTGCGCGTCATCGAGGACATGGTAGACCGTCTTCAGCTACCCGTAGAAATAGTCCGCTGCCCCACGCAACGTGACACACGCGGCCTGGCACTGTCCAGTAGAAATCAGTATCTGAGCGCGGCAGAATATGAAACAGCCCTGACTATTTCAGCAGCCCTTTCAGCCGCACGTAATACGGTTTTGGGCGGGGAATCAAGCGCGGAACCTATTCTTGATGCAGCGCGTGCACAGCTCGACCCCTCAATCGCGCTGGACTATCTGGCAATCGTTGATGAGCAGACCCTGAAACCAGTGGCAGGCGTGGACGCGCTCCGCCACCAGTGCGCGCGCATTATCTTTGCGGGTCGCGTCGGAACGACAAGGCTCATAGACAACCAGCCCTTGTCTTAATCAAGTCGTCAAAATGAAGACTTGATTCTTTCACATCCTGTCACCTGCACTTATCTAATTGCGGCGCATGCGTTTGCGGATGCGCGCGGCGCGGTGTTGCGCTGGCGCGTGGTCGCGACCCAGGTTCGAGCTCGTAGAAATCCTCTCATAGTCAAACTTTGGCGGGATGGGCAAATACACGGTAAAGCAGCAGCCATATTCCGGCGGGGGAGCCTGCGAATAGGCATCCGGCAGCCGCACTTCGTCTGCGCCAAAGCTGACATCAATCGCGCCACCGTGGGACTGTGTAATAGCCTTCACAATAGAAAGCCCCAGCCCAAAACCACCTGATTTTCGGTCGCGGCTGTACTGCTGGCGACCAAAGCGGTCAAAGATGTGGGCACGCTTGGCAACAGGAATCCCTGGACCGTCGTCATAGACCGAAAGCGTGGCGAACTCTTCGACATCAGCCAAGGTCGGCTCATGCACCAAAGGTCCCAGTTCCCAGCGTTCGGCAACGCCGTATTCGACCCAGACACTACCGCCTTCGCCCACAGCGCGGGTCGCATTGTCGACCAGATTCACGACAATTTGCTGGATGCGGTCGATGTCGCCCAACACCTCTTCGGGCGTGCCAAAGGTTTCAA
>WRBW01000062.1 GCA_009784345.1 Coriobacteriia bacterium
GAAACGAAGTTTCCGTCTGCACGCACCTCTACAAGTGCCTGCGGAGCAAGCAGTTCTACTATTTGATTTGAAACCGTGCCATTGTTGGCACTTGAGGTTGGGGTGATGTCTACGAGGTAGCTACCCAAAGGCAGAGTTATAGCATCGGCAGCATCTGGTTCGTTGTCGGTTAGGGTGGCAGGATCTGCGGTGCCCTCATCGTCACTAGTGATGGTGGTTTGGTCAGACTCCGCCGCTTTGTCTGCTTCAGGAGCAGTTTCGGGAGCCGGGGCAGGTGTGGAAGCCGTGCCAGTGGGCTCATCGGATGCGAGGAGTTCAGAAATCGCTGTGGCCTGCGCTGAGGCTTCAGCGGCGCCAGCGATTGCTGGGGTGACCATGGACATGACGGGGGTCAGAAGCATGGTAAAGGCAAGGAAGGTTGCTAGTAGTTGCCTCATGGCTAGTGATCGACTCATATTTGACACCTTTCAACATACAAACAGAATTACGCAACCTGTATTATAGGCAGCTGCGCGGTATCATTTGAATAGCTAGCGGGTGAGTAAAGGTAACAGATTGTTACATTTCACAACTGAGCTGGTTTTGAGCTTAAATAATCGCTGCTTTTTCACAGCTGGTGTAATTATGATGGAATGGAAAAGGAGCAATTTCACACTTATGAACGAGATGCGAGTTGCTTGTGCTCAGATTGAGGTGAAATGGGGTGGCACAAGGGCGCTGGATTGGGATTTGCCGGCAGCGCTAGCTTTTGAGGCGGGATTGTGGAGGTGGAATAGCCTCTACAGAGGAGCGTGCACGACGACCTGTTCGCCAACCATGCCAACGCGCAAATCAGCCTCGTAGATGTCGCGCAGGAAGTCTTCATCTGCCAGCTTTTGAGGGCTACCTTTGACCAGGCTGCCGTCGGGGCGCAGGGCGATGACTTCATCGCAGAGCTCGAAAGACTGATTGATGTCGTGCAAGATGACGACGACGGTGAGGCCGAGCTCGCGGTTCAGCCTGCGAATCAGGCGTAGCACCATGACCTGATAGCGCACGTCCAGAAATGACGTTGGTTCGTCGAAAAACATAATGGGCGTTTGCTGGGCAAGCCCCATGGCAATCCATACACGTTGTTGCTGGCCGCCTGACAGTTCTTGCATGCGGCGATCCTCATAGCCCTCGAGATCGCAGAACTTCAGGGCTTCTGCGATGGCCGCCTCATCTTCATGCGACATCGACTGGAAGGCCTTTTTGTGGGGCACGCGACCATAGGCAACCAGATCATGCACCGTAATGTCATGGGGGGCGATGTTGTTTTGCCAGACGACGGCAAGCTTTTTGGCAAGTTCGCTCAAGCGATAGGAGTTCAAGTCGCGCCCGTCGAGCATGATGTGTGCTTGCCCCTGCGGCTTGAGGTTTTTAGTCAGCAGCTTGAAGAGCGTTGACTTACCTGCACCATTGGCACCCATGAGTGCCGTGATTTTGCCTTCTGCTATGTCGAAAGACAGGCCTTCAAAGACCTGCTGATTTGCATAGGCAAAGCTTAAGTCGCGAACCTCAAATATCGGCTTAGAGTTTTCAGGTGCGCGCTCTCGAGCGTGCTCCTGGGCATTCAGGTCAAGGAGTGGAGATGTTTCGACCGAGGAGCGTAGTTGTTCCCTACGTGACGAGGAAGAAACATCTTCAGGACGCAGAGATGGATGTCTAGGTGTACGCTCAGCCATAGAACTTTTTCCCCGAGCGCAGCAACATAATAAACATCGGTCCACCAATAATAGCCATTAGTATTCCGGCGTGAATTTCAAAGGGATGCGCTATCAGGCGACCGACGGTGTCTGCTAGAAGCATCAAGAAGGCTCCACCGAGGGCACAGTAAGGTAGTAGAACGCGGTTGTCGCTGCCTACGAGCAGGCGCGCCACGTGGGGCACAATAAGCCCCAGGAAGGCGATAACGCCCATGACCGCACTGGCAAGCGAAACCAAGGTCACAGCAACGAAGCTGACCATGATGCGTAGAGTCGTGACATTAACACCCAGTGAGCGCACGGTATCGTCCTCAAGCCCTAGCAGATTGCAACGCCCTGACAGCAGAGCTGCCGCTATGAGGGCAGGTGTCACATACCAGGCAAGCAGGCTGACATCACTCCAGGTCAGCATGGCAAGGCTGCCCGTGAAGCTCACACCGCCGCCGCCTGCCCCGCCGCCCATGATGACTCCCAGACCTTCGCCCAGCCCAACCAGCACGGCATTAACCGCAATACCCACTAGTACGACGCGCATAGGCGCAAGTCCGCCTTGATAGGATAGGGCATACACAATACCAAAGGTGACAAGGCCACCTATGATGGCAAAAATGGGGGATGAAAAATAGAGCGCAGGAAAGAGGCCAATAACTAATACCGACGCAAGTGCTGCACCGCTTGAAATACCAATGATGGAGGGGTCAGCCACAGGATTGCGCAGGACTGCCTGAAACAGTGCACCTGCAACAGCGAGGGCTGCTCCGCCTAAGATGGCCACGAGGATGCGCGGAAAGCGCAAGTCATAGATGGCCGCCACATTAGGGTCGTATTCGACAAAGAGACCACGCAAAAGCTGCGCAAAACTAACTTGAATGCTGCCCTGATTTATAGCAAAGAAAAAGAGCCCTAATAAGAGCGCGGCTGTCCCAATAAAAATGAGGGTGATAAGAATAGACCTTTTCATCGCAGTCTATGATACAATATTTCCTCGCAAAGTGAACGTGGGCGATTGGCGCAGCGGGAGCGCAGGGCCCTTACAAGGCCAAGGTCACTGGTTCAAATCCAGTATCGCCCACCATCTTCACTTTTCCAAGCAAACTATGTAGATGTGCTTTCTAAGCAGCCTGGGCTGATGTGAGGCTTGCTCCAATGTCGCACTTATTGCCCCAGGCATCCAGCAGCTGGCCTTCGCGGTAGACACAAATCATCTCGCAGCTATTGGGACATCCTGCACATTCGAGCCCGCGCGTTTCAAATTCCAGATTCGTGATATTAAAGTCAAAGGCTGATTCCTGCACCTCGTTCTTGCACAGCACTGCAACACCCAGTGCTCCCATCAGGTGCCCATGGGGGTCAACATGCACAGGCAGTCCCAGCTCACGTTCGAACTCTTTAACAACGGCTGCATTTTTGCTCATGCCACCCTGGAAAACAACCGGCCCCTTGATCTGCTTGCCCTTGCCGACATTATTCAGGTAGTTCAGCACGACGGCGCGACACAGACCAGCGACGATGTCTTCTTTACTATGCCCAATTTGAGCCTTGTGTACCAGGTCGCTTTCTGCAAATACCGTGCAGCGTGCAGCGATTTTTGCAGGGTTCTCGCTTCGCAGCGCAAGGGCTGCAAAATCCTCGAGCTCAAGGTCAAGACGCTTTGCCTGACTGCTCAAAAACGACCCGGTGCCAGCAGCACAAATGGTGTTCATGGCATAGTCCATGACAACGCCGTTGTTAATCAGAATAATCTTCGAGTCCTGACCGCCGATCTCTAGAATCGTCTGAACATCTGGCACAACTGAAAGCGTACCCACAGCATGGGCCGTGATCTCGTTTTTCACGACACGAGACCCCAGCACCAGTCCAATCAGCTTACGCGCCGAGCCCGTGGTTCCTGAATTGACAATCGTATACTGCCCAGCAAGGCCGCCTGCGCCGGCGCCGTTCATGGTCTGGTCAAGCTCCCCCACGACCCTTTTAACCGCATCGATGGGGTTACCCTGCGTCCACAGGTAACTGGAAGCCAGCACCTGGTTGTTTTCATCAATCACGACGCCTTTGGTCGAAATCGAGCCAATATCAACGCCCAAATAGGCCTTTTTCATTATCAAGTCTCCCTCTAAATCAAGTTTCATCTGCACACTTAAGCGGCGCGATCGGCACTTTGCCTTTTCATCGTAATCATGTCCAAAAATGCTTCGAGGCGGGTGTGTACGCCGGCCTCTCCTGTTTCGGTGTCGAAAGTCAGGTACATGACCGGAATGCCGAAGTCCTGCGACATGTTTTGCAGTATCGTCATCGCGGTGATTTCTGGCGAGCACGACGCTGGTTTGATGTGAATAACGCCGTCGACGCCTTCTTTCATCATGCGGTGTGTTTGGGCTATGACGTCGTTTGCCGTGCTGCCGATGTTGTAGTTGACGTAGCCGCCGCTTTCTGCGATTTGCTGTTCATTGTTAAAGATACCAATCGCCATACGTGTCAGGTCAAAAGGGCGGTCGATTTCCACGGCGCGGTCCATCAGCCACTGCTCGAGGTTTGCGTTCGAAAAAGGCTCGACCACGACGTAGATTTCACCCAGGATGCCAATACGGATGGGACGCTGCGGCTTATCTACCGGGATCGCTCGCAGAAGCTTGTCATATTTTTTTCCAATATCTGCGGCTTCACCGGCGGTCTGCGCCAGCTTGACCTCAGACAGGTAGGCCTGGTAATTGCTTTCGAATTGACCTGCTTCGAGCTCGAAGGCACGGTTGTGGCGCAGGTAGTCTGCCAGTCCGTCCATGTCGACGGTTATTTGAATAATCAGTGCAAAGACCTCATCGAATTGCTGCTGCGTAAGCTCCGGATTGCGCTCCTGCATCGCCGTGAAAAGACGTTTCGTCGTAGGAATGTAGTCAAAAAGCGAAATAATATCATTGGGGTAGCCCAGATCATCGAGGATCTGCTTTTGCAAGATGTCATAAAAGCCTAGACGGCAACCAGCGCCTGGCATAATAAAGACATTAGCACCGGCCTGCGCCGCCTCGATGTGGTTGCCTAGCGTAATCTTGAAAGGCGTGCAAATCATGTCAGGACTGTTTTGCGCACCCAGTTCGAGCGTGCGCTTTGTCAGCGGTGGACAGGGCATCGTCTCGTAGCCCAGCAGGCGCTCCATCAAGATGTCGCCCAGCAGGGCATAATCGCCAATAGTTGGGGTGCAGGCTATTTTGCGCTCATGATTATCTTTTGAGTGAGTGCGTCCATTATGGTCATGATGACTGAGCTTCTGGCTCATGCTGCCACCTCAACTTCAAGCAGGCTTTTCGCCTTTTTCTTTGCCTCGATGATGTCGATGAAGCTCTCCAGCCTGGTTTGGATGCCAGCAGTGGCATCGTGCTCGTCTATGACCAGTGACAGCACCGGCACGTCTTTAACCAACCTGATGACCAGCTCTGCAAAGAGCGAATCAGGCCCGCAGGGGAAGGTCGATATCATGACGATACCATCGGCCTGATCCTTGTACTTGTCGATGCCGCCAATCATGTCAGAGCTTACACGCCAGTAGATCCGGTCACTGTAGCTGTCTTTGGCGCGTTTCTTAGCCTCACGGGTATTTATCAGGTCGGAATGAATGACCTTCACCTCATTGCGCTCGAAATAGTCGATGATTTCTGCACCAATCACCGCATCATAGCTGTTGTAGGCATGTGAGGCCAGCAGTATTTTCATGCCATCTGCTTTCAAGAGCTCTTCTTGAGCGGCGATTCTTTCCCCTTTGCGCGCCTGGGCAGTCGCCGCTGCATCCTTATAGGCCTTCAGACTCTCCTCGCGCGTGAAGCCCAGGGCCTCGCCAATCTGCACGAAGGCTTCTGATTCCTTTTTACGGTGCAAGAAACTGACCTCTGCATGCAAAACCTTTGCCTCGGGGAAAGTGTTGCGCACCAAGTCGTAAAGACCAAAAATACGCGTACAATACTCTTCACGAATGCCCGAATCTGCATAGCGTGGCACGAAAACCATGTCGCAGCTGTCAAGCAGCCACTGAACATGCCCTATAAAGAGCTTCGATGAATAGCAGGCCTCGTCAATCGAATGTGCTATCCCCGCCTTTGCGATTGCGCTATTGCTGGGCGGACTCACGATGGTCTCGATGCCCAGATTGTCAAAAAAGCCCAGCCACAGGTCTTCATAAAAGTAGAAGAGTAGTGCCCGGGGAATACCGATTTTCATGAGATAGCTGCCTCCCTCGAGCGCATATGCGCAATAGTTCAAGTATTTTGATTAAAATATTTGAACTATACTAGCACATTTGAGTCTTTTGAGGAGTACGTCCACACCAGCTACATGAGGGGGTTTGAAAAAGCTTAGCTGTCTTGAGAATGTTCTGGTGAGTAGTTTTCGAGAGCATCAAGTAACACTGGGTCAATTTCAACACCAGGCTTGGGGCTTGCGGTCTCCCCCAGTTCAGACAGCAGGTGTAAGGCGGCGGCGCAGGTGATAGGAATCGCTGCAGCAGCTGGCTTTGACAGCTCCAGCACAAACTGCTCGAGGGATTCGACTTGCACGCCCACGACCATGACTGATTTGAACTCGATACCCGTCATCTGCGCAGCAAACAAGACGTCGGTCAGGCGCTGGTCATGAGCTGAATGCATGACCTGCTGGTTCGCCAGATCTTCAGGTGTGTAGAAAATGACCGTTCCGGGCGGGTGCCCACTGTCGTCAGCAGCATCTAAAATAATCAGATGGTCAGAGTCTTCAATATTTGGCAGCATGCCCAGTCCCGTTGTCGCCACATCAAGTAGCGCCACATTATCGGGGAAATCATAGTGCTCATACAAATAGCGCAGGGCAACGGGCCCTATGCCTTCGTCACCCATGATGATATTGCCCGCACCCATAATGAGGATGCGCTGCTGGGGCGCGGACATCTGACCTGTCGCGAGTCTTTCGCGCAGGTCATCGAGGGTATTAACGGGCTGTTGTGATAGGTCGAGCATGGACGTACTCCTCCTGAAGGGTCTGGCGCTAATCGGTGGCTGCTTGCGCAGCTTGCGCGGCTTCTGCTGCCTCTTCGATTTCAAGCTCTTTGGGTGCA
>WRBW01000063.1 GCA_009784345.1 Coriobacteriia bacterium
GGCGGGGCAGGGTCTTGCCGGCAGCTATGATGTGCTGATACTTGATGCCTTTAATTCTGCGAACAATGTACCTTTCCAGCTGACTACTCTCGAATCGATGCAGCATGCAGCCCAGCTTTTGACCGATGACGGCATCCTAGTCATGAATATGATTGTCAGCGTCGGCGGGGAGGGGTCGCAGTTTTTAGCCTCGCAGTACATGACCTTGAGGTCAGTCTTTCCTCAGGTCGAGACCTATGTGGTCAGGGCAGGTGACGTCGAGCCTGGTACACCACGCAATGTATCGATTATTGCGAAAAAGAGCAATGCCATCGACCTGCGACGCAGCATCGAAGCCTTGCAGCCAGAGCTTGCGAGTCAGCGCATCGAGCCGACGTCGATAGTGGACGTTCCGGGGGCTATGGTGTTGACGGATGATTTTGCGCCGGTAGATCAGATGCTACTCGCTGTCAACCGCTAGTGCGCACCTGATGTCTTGGGAGTTTATTTCGAGGGTGAATAAGTGACGTAGGGAGGGCTATGTTACTACCGACCGTAGTTACTTGTTCACCCGAAGAACAAAGCGAGGTGATACTATTGTAAGCTGGAAAAATTAGTAATAAAGGAGTTTCAATGCCTCGCTCGCATAAATCTGTTCACACAAAAATAATCTCACTCTTTCTCATAGTCTTGCTTTCTCTTGCGCCTGCTGTCGGAGTCGCAGCTGCTGCAGAGGCGAGCTCAGATCCTGCTGGCAGCGGCTCTGAAACACTTGATGCTCTGATTGCTGCTAACCCCCAGGTTCCTGAAGGCATCACACCCTTTGAAGCCATGACCTTCATGGTGCGCCGTCTGCCTAATACCTACTTCGCTGCAGCGACGGGCTTTCTCAATCCTGATACGCCCCTGCCCGCGACCATCGAGATAGCCGTTCCTGAAGGCTCATCCATTATCTGGTTTGGCGAAATCTCTGGTGGACCTATTACGGGCGACACCAATTTTGACCCGGAAGATCCCGCTATAAAGCGTACGGAAAACGGCTTTGATATTTATACGGCTACCTTGACCGAGCACCGTCAGGCCCAGATCGAATTTAACCTCTTTTTCAGTCCCGTCATACAGCAAGACGATGGCACCTACCTGCTGCGCATGGAGTACACGCCGCTGCACAACATGATGGCACTGCGCTTTATCACGAACCTGCCCCTGGGCAGTGAGGCTTTGACTCAGGGCTTTGATCTGCTGGGCATTAATGAAGAGGGCGAAGACGAGTTCTTTTTCGACGTGCCTGATCCGCGTGCGGAAACCCTGTACTCTACGACCTTGAACTATTCGGCTCCCAGCGGACGCGGTACCCCCAATGAGAGCCGCGTATCTGATGGCCTGTTGATTACCGGCGGTGTCACGGTCTTGGGCCTTGTCTGTGTACTGTACTTCGTCATCCTCACACGTCGCAGACGTGCAGCCGAAGGCTACTATGACGAAGATTATGAAGGCTACGAAGAAGACGAGTAGGCGGAGCACGTCCACACCAGCCAACAAGATAAGCGCTTAAGCTTTCAGTTTCTCGATAATCTGCTGCGCCGACATCACGCGGCCAAACAGCTCCATATTCGCCAAGGTTGCTACGTGCGCTTCTTCACTGAGGGCAGAGCACACATCAGAGCCAAAGACTACCTTGAAGTCACGAAAATAGGCGTCACGTGCGGTTGACTCACAGCAGATATTGGTTACGGTTCCACAGATGATGAGGGTGTCGATGGGGCTTTCTACCTTCATGTTGCGCAAAATCATTTCGAGATCTGTCTGAAAAAAGGCAGAGTAACGACGTTTGCGCAAGACGTAGTCGCCAGCGCGCGGCGTCAGCTCACTGACCACTTCGATCCCATCAGTACCTTCGCGCATGCCAGCTGTTTTCAAATGCGGAAAGCTCGCAATCTCGAGGGGGTTATAGCGGGGGTCGGTTTGATGTACGGTGTAGATGACGGGAATGTCTTGTGTACGACAGCTCTCTATCAAGCCCGCAATACCTTCCAGCTGTGTTTTGGCATCAGGCACTTCCATAATGGCACCTTCGCGCACAAAGTCATTTTGCATATCAATAACCAGCAGGGCGCTCTTTGCTGGAACAAAGGGCCACTTTTCATAGTTGTCTTGACTGTCGGACATGGACGCACTCCTCTTCATTATCATTTGAGCGGTCCTCAAAATGGCGATTGGTCGAGAATTGAAATGACTATACTAACAGTAAATCAAGTGCCTGCGTGGTAATATGGCTACTCGTTAATTATCACGCGCTTCAGCGGTATGTGGTCGTGCAGACCTTGGTCAGGAAGGATATTCATGAGCAGCAAAAGCCCCTTGTCAGATAAGATTAACAGTATTCCGCCGTCGGGTATTCGCAAGTTTTTCGATGTGGCTGCCACGATGGAAGATGTGATTTCCCTGGGCGTTGGCGAACCTGACTTTAACACGCCGCGTCCCGTGCGTGAGGCGGCGAAAGCTTCTTTGGACGCCGGTCACACGACCTATACCTCGAACTCTGGCCTGCAGGAACTGCGTGATGAAATTGCGGCTTACACAGAGCGCACTATTGGTGTGAGCTATGACAGTAGCACTGAGGTGCTGATTACCGTAGGCGGCAGCGAGGCGATTGATAACGCTCTGCGCGTGCTGCTTAACCCTGGTGACGAGGTGCTGCTGCCAGAGCCTGCCTTTGTGTCCTATAATCCCTGCACCATTATGGCCGATGGCGTGCCCGTGGCGATTCCGCTCAAGAATGAGAATCAGTTCAAGTTGACGCTTGAGGAATTGGAGGCGGCCTACACACCGAAGGCAAAGGTACTGGTACTGTCCTTTCCTAACAATCCAACCGGTGCGATTATGACGGCGGCAGATCTTGAGCCGATAGCACAGTTCTGTGTGGAAAACGACCTGATTGTGCTTTCAGATGAGATTTATGCAGAGCTGAGCTATCTGGACAAGCACGTCTCGATTGCAAGCTTTCCGGGCATGCGCGAGCGCACGGTGATTATCAACGGCTTTTCAAAGGGCTTTGCGATGACCGGTTGGCGTCTGGGATGGGCGGCAGGTCCAGAAAGCATTATTTCGGGCATTTTGAAGCTGCACCAGTATGCCATCATGTGTGCACCCACAACCAGCCAGTATGCCGCCATAGTTGCCCTGCGTGAATGCGGCGATGATGTTGCCCTGATGCGTAACTCTTACAATGAGCGTCGCAAATACCTGCTGGGCGAGTTCTCGCGTCTGGGGATTGATTGCTTTGAACCCTTTGGCGCCTTTTATCTCTTTCCCTCGATTGAAAAGTTTGGCCTGAGCTCTGACGAGTTTGCGATGCGTATTTTGGAAGAAGAGCGCCTTGCCGTCGTGCCTGGCTCTGCCTTTGGAGAGTGCGGCGAAGGCTTCTTGCGCATTTGCTATGCTTACTCGATGGGGGAGTTGGAGGAGGCTATAGTGCGCCTTGAGAAATTTATCAGTAAGCTGCACTAGAAACTTCAAATTGTGGAATCAATTCTGCAATAAAGCTATAATAGCGAGGGTATTTTCGTAACCCCCAAGGAGGACTATTTTATGGAACGCAACGAAGTAATCGGACGCATTAGCGAAGTCGTCGTCGAGCAACTGGGAACCGACGAAGAAGCTGTTGTCGAGACCGCGACCTTCATCGAAGACCTGGGAGCCGACTCTCTGGATCTGGTCGAGATTGTCATGGCCTTCGAAGATGAATTCGAGACGAGCATCCCTGACACGGCACTTGAATCAATCAAGACCGTGGGCGATGCAGCAGATTTCATCATTGCCAACGCTGAATAATTAAAGCCGACAAAATGCCTCATGATTGGGGCATTTTGTTTCTTTTATCACCCTTCCTGCCTTATGCAAAAAAATTCACCAACATATCCAGAACTCATCGACCGCGTGCAGAAGCTCATGGGATATGAGTTTCGTGACCCAGAGCTCATTAGGCTTGCGCTGACGCACCCTTCTGCCACAGAGCATGCCCCCCTGCTTTCCTACCAAAGACTCGAGTTTTTGGGCGACGCCGTGGTAGGCCTGTGCGTCGCAGACTATGCTTACCGCAGCTATCCCGAGGTCGACGAAGGCATCCTGACAAAGATGCGCGTGACCGTCGTGCAAGGCTCATTCCTGTCCGAAAAACAGCTCGAAGCTGGCTTTGACAAGCTCATTATCTTTGGCGCAAGCGAGCAAAGCGCGTCCTCGCGCGGCATGCACCGTGCGCTCGAAGACAGTTTTGAATCTCTGGCCGGTGCCCTGTACCTGGACGGCGGCTTTCAGATTGCCTACGACTGGGTCATGTCGCAGCTCAAAAGCTATGTCACGCCCGATGCCGTCAAAACAGCGGCCAACCCTAAAAGCGAGCTTCAAGAGTACGTCCAGCACAAAGGCGGGGTCGTGACTTATCACATCTTAGATTCAAGCGGTCCGGCACATGCCCCACAGTTTTTGGCAGAAGTTCTGATCAATGGCGTGCCCTCGGGACAGGCGGCTGGTGAGTCCAAAAAAGCTGCAGAAGCTGCGGCAGCCGCTAGTGCCTTGGCAAAGCTGCACCGCGCCTAAGCAGTCATGCTCGAACTGACCCACATCGCTTGTGCAAGCAGGGGGATACGTGACGTATCATTTACGCTGCGCCCCGGACAACGTCTTGCGCTGGTGGGCGCCAATGGCAGCGGAAAATCAAGCTTGCTTCACGCCATCGTAGGTTTGCAGGCACTGTCAGGCGGCCAGGTTCGTGTTGACGGTCTTGATCCCTTTGACAGCAGTCAAGCCCAGGAAGTCCGTCGCTTGGTGGGCTATGTTCAGCAGCGCCCCGATGACCAAATAGTGGCAACCAGTGTCGAAGATGACGTGGCCTTTGGTCCAGAAAACCTGGGCGTTGCCCGCACAGAGCTCCGCACACGTGTCGACGAAGCCTTGGCACGCGTCGGCCTGACCGGGCTTGAAAACCGTGAGCCTCACACCTTGTCTGGTGGTCAGAAGCAGCGCCTGGTTATCGCAGGGGCACTGGCTCTTCATCCCAACTACCTGGTACTTGATGAGCCCACCGCACAGCTTGACCCTGCGGGACGCGAAAGCGTACTGGACGTGCTGGCAAAGCTGCAGGCAGAAGGCACGGGCATCGTCTATGTGACCCACGACATCAGCGAGATGCAGCTGGCAGACCGCATTGCCGTATTATACGAAGGCAGCATTGTCTTTGAGGGCAGCTGGGAAGAACTTCAGTCCCACAGCGAGCATTTCGATGCCTGGGGTATCGATTCAGGGCTTGCACCCGTGTCTTTGAGCCCCTTTGCTGGTGCAGAATCAGAAAAAATGAGCTTGGTCGCAAGCGACCTTGCCCTGTCCTACAAAGTAGGTGCTCAGGTCACAGCTGCCTTAAAGCAGGCAAGTCTTGAGGTATCAAGCGGCGAACTCATTGTGATTCGCGGCGACACGGGCAGCGGCAAATCGACCCTCCTCAGCATCCTCGCAAATCTGGCAGAGCCAGACACGGGTGAAGTTGCTGTGCTGGAAATGAGCGCAACGCAGGGGGGATCGGCACACTCCGCAGCTGAGCCAGCGGACAGCTCAGCACGCCTTGTCTTTCAAGACCCCGAGCTTCAGCTCTTTTCAGAAACCGTCCTTGAAGACGTCGCCTTTGGGCCACGAAACCTGGGTGCTACGCCAGATGAAGCGCGCGCGGCAGCCCGCACCGCCCTGAAACAAGTGGGCTTGTCACCTGATGACTTTGGCGAAAGGTCACCCTTCCTGCTGTCAGGCGGGCAGGCACGCCGGGCAGCTATCGCAGGCATTGTCGCCATGAAACCTGCTTTTTTCCTGGCAGATGAACCCACCAGCGCCCTTGATGCCCAGGGACGCGATAAGGTACGCGCGCTCATAGCCTCACTGACGGCCAGTAGTGGCGTCATCGTCGTAACCCATAACCCTGAACAGTTCGCAGACATCGCCACCCGCACTTACACGATTTCAGATGGCATTTTGCGCCTAGAATCCACCCAGCGCCACGCATCAGATTCGGACACGCTCACTCCGAAGGCTCCAGTAGATAAGAGCAAGAAGCGCAAAAGCGGCATCCCAGACTTGAACTTCTCGCTCTTTGTCCCCGGCGACACCATTATCCATCGCCTGGACCCACGCACCAAAATCATCGCGGCGGCACTACTCATCGCATCACTCTTTAGCTACTTGGGGTGGATACCCATCCTTGCTGTCTTTGTGCTTGTTGTCGCACTGACCCTCACGGCAAAGGTCCCACTCGGCCCGATGTTTAAAATGCTCAAGCCACTGTCGATTCTCATTACCTTCACCCTGATTATTCACAGCATCAGCTGGCAGCCCTTCGGCTTCAGCCTCGAAGGCTTTGGACGCGGCGGCCTCTTTACCTTAAGGCTCGTCGATGTCATGATGCTCTCGCTGCTGGTCACGCTGACCACCTCGCCAGTCGCGCTCACCGACGGGCTGACGCTCCTCATGCGCCCTCTGCGTCGCCTGCGTGTCCCCATCGATGACATTGCCATGATGCTCTCGATAGCCCTGCGCTTCATCCCCACCATCATGGAAGAAGCCATGACCATCGTGCGCGCCCAAACCGCCCGCGGAGCCCCCTTCAACGAAGGCAAAATACTGACCCGTCTCAAGGCCTGGGTACCGGTCATCATACCGCTGCTGGTACAACTCTTTCGCCGCGCAGACACCCTCGCCCTCGCCATGGAGGCACGCTGCTACGTCGTCAGCTCAGATCTCGCAAGCGGCGCACAC
>WRBW01000064.1 GCA_009784345.1 Coriobacteriia bacterium
CCCATCAACTCTTTCGTTCCTGCAGCAGTAGCTCCTGTCAAGATTGCAGCAGCAACTGATGCTGGTGCAGATGCTGAAGCAGCTGCAGATACTGCAGGCGCCGATGCAACAGATGCTTATCAGGACGCAGAAGCAACCTCAGACAATCTGGGTGCCGATGCAGCAGATGCCGCACATGACACCGAGGCAGACGTTGACGATGCTACGGCAGATGTAACGGGCAGCGATGCCTATGCAGACGCAGAAGAAGAAGTCGATGACGCCGGCCAAAACTGGATTTGGATTGTTGTCGTAGTTGCCGTACTTGCAGCTGCAGCAGCCGTATACTTCTTCTTTATCAAGAAAAAGGACTAAAGCTTAAACAAGCAGATAGCTCATAAGTCTTTTGGAAAATGCCTGTCGCATCTGCGGCAGGCATTTTTGCTCCTTTTGGCAGCTTATTTAATGTGTACAAGTTGTGGAATGTTTGTTATTATAATATGTAACAATCTTTTTCCATACGACACCATACGATAGGGTGATTCCTGAATGAGGCGCAGTGGCTTTACAGTAACTGGTCGCAGGTGCTGCGCACTAACCAGTGACCAGGTGCGGGCATGCAATCTGAAAGCGGCACAGCAAAACCTTTATCAGCAAACCAAAAGAAGGGTTTTAGCTGCTGTTGCCATCGTGATTGCCGCCTTTGTACTGCTGGCAACGCTTCCCTTCACTGCTTTCGCATCTACCAACGACAGGGGCTTTGCCACCGGTTGGCAGCATACGATTGCCGTCAATCATGGTGGTCGACTCTATACCTGGGGCGATAACTCTAATGGCCAGCTGGGCACCGGTAACACCAAGTCCAGCGACAGGCCAGTACGCATGGGCTCTGAAAGCAATTGGTCGGCGGTATCTGCGGGGATGTTTAGCTCTTATGCCATCAACACCAAAGGCGAGCTCTGGGCTTGGGGCAATAATCAAGCAGGACAGCTAGGCATTAACAGCTTTGTTGACAAAAAGCTCCCCACCCAGGTCGCACCACAGGTAAAGTGGGCAGACGTGAATTCAGGTTCTTATCACGTGCTTGCCTTGACGCAAGACGGCGATCTCTACGCCTGGGGATCAAATAAGGTGGGTCAACTGGGCACCGGAACAACCATGCATGAGCTTACGCCTAAGCGCATCAACATTGACCGGAAATGGTTTGCCATCTGCGCGGGAACGGACCACTCTTTTGCCATTACGACCACCGGTGAGCTCTGGGCCTGGGGTAATAACCGTGAAGGTCAGCTGGGCGACGGCAGCAATGCCGATCAATACCTGCCAAAGCAAATCGGAACGGCCAGCAATTGGCGCACTCTCTGTACCGGCATGTATCATACGCTCGCAACCAATGCTGAAGGCGAACTCTACGCCTGGGGTCATAACAATTGGGGTCAACTGGGTGTTGGCGGCAGCATCGTCGAGGAAAAAGACGGGGCAAATAAAGTCAGCGGTTACCGCGTCGCAAACACGGTCAATTACAACAGTCCCCAATTGGTCACGACGGCAGGCGCAGACACTGACTGGGCCTTTGTCTGTGCTGGCAACTATCATTCGATGGCAATCGACAGTGCAGGCAAGATGTATGGCTGGGGCTTTAATGGCTACGGGCAGCTCGGTACGGGCAATAAGATTCCAGCAACTACTCCTACCGCCATTGACTCAAAGCTTAGCTGGTCTCAAATCTGTGCCAGCGAAGATCATACGCTCGCGATTGATAGCGAGGGACATTTGTGGGCCTGGGGCTGGAATTCAAAGGGACAATTGGGGGACGGGACACTCGTAGACCGCGCCACGCCAACGCTCGTCAGCTTTGACTCTGCCTGGGGCGGAACGATCTTCTACATCGTCAGCTTCAATTCCCTCGGCGGCACGAGCTTTAACGACCTCAGCATTGCCGAAGGTAATTCCATGGGCATCAATCCTATACCTGTAAAACCTGGCTACAAGTTTGATGGCTGGTACACGGCAGAAAATGGTGGCAGCCTTGTCAATGCAACGACAAGCATTAAGAGCCGTCTGACACTCTATGCTCGCTGGTCACCAGGACTGGGCGACCCAACACCTGCGGCTGTGGCCATCACTAATCAGCAAGCATCAACACCCATACTCGAGGGCGGACAAAGATCGCTCGGCGCTCTCATAACCCCGGCAAACGCTGCCAACAAACAGGTCAACTGGACAAGCTCCAATTCACAAGTCGCAAGCGTCGACACACGTGGCATAGTCACCGCCCACAAATCAGGAGAGGTCAACATTACGGCCAAAGCAAAGGCTTCACCGGTATCTGCGACGGTTACGCTCAAGGTACAGGGGGCACCGACCGCACTCGTGACTCCAGCAAAGGCCATAGCTATGAGTCAGCGCACAAGCGCAAAGATTCCTCTGGTAGTCAAAGGCAAAGATAATTCCACGGTGCCACTGACCTGGAGCGCATCAAACCCCAAGGTCGCTTCAATTGAATCAGGTGGCGCCAGTGGAAGCTTCAGCGTCGCACAAAATGCCACAAAGCTGCTGACCGTCAAGGCAGGTGTACCGGGCACGTCCCGCATCACCATAAGAACTGCCAACAACAAAACCCTCGTTTTGACCATCACCGTCAGCAAGACGGCTACAAAACTCAATAAGCTCGCCATTGCAGGGCTTCCCAGCAAGGCCACCCTAAGCCGTGGCAAGACCGTTCAGCTGCGCCCCAAGACCACGCCAGCCAAAATCACGATGTCGGGCCAGGCCAAGTGGACCAGTTCAAAACCTGCTGTGGCAAGTGTCGACCAGCTCGGCCAGGTAAAGGCCGTGGCAAAGGGCACGACCGTCATCACCCTGCGCGTCGCTAGCAAGTCAGCAAAAATCAACCTGACCGTGCGCTAATAAGCACACGCCAGCGCCTCAAGCAAAACCAATAACGACGGGAGCAGGAGGGTGCCACCTGTGAAGTGTACCCCTCCTTTTTTTGACGCGAAACCGCAGGCGTATCTGGCATAAATAAACCCCCATTAGTGCTACAATGAAAAGCTGTAAAAACGAGAAAGGACGCTACGAGTGACCTACCTAGATTACGCGGCTACAACACCCGTTGATGAACGTGTTTTAGAGGCAATGATGCCTTATTTTTCGCAACATTTCGGCAATGCCAACAGTCTTTACAAAACCGGCCGCGACGCCTACCATGCGCTCGAGGCTGCTCGTGAAAGCATCGCCACCGGCATCGGTGCTGCGCGCCCTTCAGAAATCGTCTTCACCTCTGGCGGAACAGAATCAGATAACACCGCCTTTATCAGCGTCTTGAACCGCATCGCCCCGCTGTCCGCAGGTGGAGGACACATCGTCGCCTCTGCCTACGAACACCCTGGCGTCCTCAACGTCTTAAAGTGGCTCGGCAAGCAGGGCTATGAAACCACGCTTGTCTCGCCTTGTAGCGACGGCTTTGTCCACGCAGATGACCTCGAGGCTGTCATGCGGCCCGATACAAAGCTCGTTTCCATCATGCACGCAAATAACGAGCTGGGAACCGTTAATGATGTAAAAGCACTGGCGGAGTGCGCCCATAGCCACGGGGCACTCTTTCACACTGATGCTGTACAGTCACTGGGAAAGACCGCGTTTGACGTGCAGGACCTGGGCGTTGACATGGCGAGCTTTTCTGCCCACAAGATTTATGGTCCAAAAGGTATGGGCGGACTCTACCTGCGCCGTGGGGTAAACTTTGATGCTCTTATTAAAGGCGGCGGTCAGGAAAGTCGCAGACGCAGCGGCACACAAAATGTCGTGGGTGCTGTCGGCTTTGCAAAGGCACTTGAACTCTGCCTTGAAGAACGTGACGAAGAGCAAGCTCGCCTTTCTGCCTTACGTGACCATATTTTACAGCGCGTGACAGAGAGTCTCGAAAACACCCAGGCAACTGTGAGTGCTGGCAAGCGGGTGGGCGGAATAGCGCCACTGCTTATTAACGGTGTCGAGGGTGAATCAATGCTTTTGCAACTGGATAACCTCGGCTATGCCGTATCGACGGGCTCTGCCTGTAGTAGCGGTTCGCTTGACCCCAGTCATGTGCTCTTGAGCATTGGCGTTAAAAAGGAAATAGCGCACGGTTCGCTACGAGTATCTATGGGTCGTTACACAACGCAAGACGACGTCGACGGCTTCATCGATGCGCTCATCCCCATTGTGGAAAGACTGCGCGCGATGTCTCCGGTCTATCAGAAATATTTCGGAAAGGAATCATAGGTCTATGATTTACAGCGATAAAGTAATGGATCACTTTAACAATCCCCGCAACGTGGGTGTTATTGAGGATGCAGATGGCATGGGCGAAGTAGGAAATATTTCCTGCGGAGACATCATGAAAATCACCATCAAGGTTGACGATAAAGATCAGATCGAAGATGCAAAGTTCCAGACTTTGGGCTGCGGTGCTGCCATCGCGACCTCGAGCATTGTGACAGAGCTTGTCAAGGGAAAGAGTATTGAGGATGCCGTCAAGCTGACCAAGCAAGACGTTGCAGATGAACTGGGCGGACTCCCCAGTGCAAAAATGCACTGTTCGGTACTGGCAACGGACGGACTTAAGGTTGCGGTCGATGATTATCTGGTCAGCCAGGGTCGGGAGCCCATTTCTGGTGAAATCAAATCGGCAGACCCTAACTTTGATCCGCACGCAGATGAGGACGAAGACGATCATCACTAGGCCTTAAGCAGTTGGTACGCACGTTTGTCACAGAAGTAAAGAGAATAGAATAGCTAAGCAAAGGAGAAAAGCAGCGATGTCCAATACAATTAAGGTCGTAGATGTTCTTCTTGCTATCGACGAAGTCTTTCCTTTTGCACGTGCCTTTGATGGCGACCTTGTGGGCCTGCTTGTGGGGGATGGCAATGCCGCCGTCAGTCGCGTGCTCGTCACCCTTGACCCCGGCCTTGCAGCACTAGCGCGTGCCCAGGAATTGGGTGCTAATCTCATTGTCAGCCATCATCCCATCCGCTTCAATTCTTTTGGGCACTATAACATCAGTCATGTTGCCCATAGTTATCCTGAACGCGTATTAGCGCAAGCTTTATCATCAGGTATCGCAATAATCGCAGCTCACACCAATGTAGATGTCGCGCAGATGGCGCGCAGGTATTGGGGCGACCAGCTCAAGCTTGAGCACGTCGGACCTTTGCCAGGTCTTATGACACAGTACGGTCTACCGGGCTTTCCCGTAGCTGCTGAAATGAGTGATGAGTCTAATCCCTATGGTGAAATGTGGACCGTATCTGAGCCTTGTTCGCTCGATCAGCTGGCAGCATCTGTTGCCCAAATCAGCGGGAGGGCTGTCAAAGTCTACGGTGACGGACAATCTATGGTGCAGTCGCTCGCGACAGCAACTGGTTCAGGCGGCGGACGCATTCCGGAGGCTCAAGTAGCAAAAGTTGACCTTCTGATTGCGGGCGAATTTGGCTATCACGCAGCCTTAGCTGCAGTCGAATCTGGCCTGAGCTTGATAGAGGTAGGACATGATGCATCAGAGCTGCCTTTAGTGGATATGATTGCTGCGGCAACAGGCTTGTCGGGTGACATGCTTCAGGTGCATAAAGACGCAGACCTGTGGCGCAGTATCGAGGCGGGACCGTCCTTAAAATCTTAAAGAACGTATGAAAGAGCCAGCGACAAAGAAGCGGAGACCACTACATGGCACTGACAAAAGAAGAAAAAAGCTTGCTAGAACTGCAAGATGTTGATCTGAAGCTTGCTCAACTGAACGCAAAAGCAGAAAGTGCACCGCAAAAGAAGGTTATAGCTGCTACGCAGTCAAAAATTACCGAAGGTCAGCGACGACTGAGCATCATTGAGGCAGCACGTTCAGATCTTGAAGGAAAAATTTCAGAGCTCGAGGCAGAGGTAGATGAGTTCGCGGCTCGCATGAAGGAAACCCAGTCATCGATGCAAAAGTCGACCAATCACCGCGAGATCGAGAATCTGTCAAAAGAGCTTGAAAAGCTGCTCAAGCAAAAAGAAAAGCGTGAAAATGAAGGCATGAAGCTCATGGAAAAGCGCAGCGAATTTGGATTGGCGCAAATTGACACGGCTGACAAGGTGCAGCAGCTTCAAATCGCCTTAGATAGCGAAATGCAGTCCTACAAAAAATACTTCGGACAACTAAAGAAAGAGCATTCTGAGCTGCAAGCGCAGCGCTCTGGGCTCGTTGCGGACCTGAGTGCTCAAACTCTTCAAGACTATGAGAGTATCCGTGCGCAAAAAAATGGCATCGGCGTCGCCCTTTACAGCGAGGGCAAGTGTATGGGTTGTCAGGTACTCGTTCCTGCAGCGCAAAGAGTCGACATCGAAAGCTCAAATGGCTTGGCGCGTTGCCCCAGCTGTAAGAGACTTTTGGTCGTCGATAAATAATTCATAAATGAGATGAAGAACTTGTTGCACTTTATCACTTTAATGTGCTAAAGTATTTGCCACAGTGATAGGTGTTTATAATTTCGGTGGAGGGACACTCATGAGTACGGGAAAGCCCAGAGGTTTTCGAGACATACTGTTTGCAGAAGCTGCCAGAAGAGAGCAGCTGACTATGAAGCTGTCGAATTATTTTTCACAACAAGGGTATCTGCTGGTCGAAACACCAACGGTCGAATATCCAGAGACGCTCGAACGCGGCGGCAGCGAAAGCGACGCTTTTCGCTTTGCCGACATTGATGGCAACCTGATTGCCTTGCGCAGTGATGTCACCGG
>WRBW01000065.1 GCA_009784345.1 Coriobacteriia bacterium
CAGGGGCACTATTTGCCGCACTGTGCATGTGGCTGACCTTTGCGTTGCTCTTGCTTTCGCTGCTGGGGGTTGCCAAGCCTTTTTACCGCAGGGTCGCGAGCTGGCGTGATTTGGTATTGCCGGGCGCGCTTGCTATGATATTAGCGCTCGTTTTGATAGTAGGACTGTCACTGCTGAACGGTTTTCAGCTTGCGACATTAGGCGCATAGAAAAGGAGTAGTAATGAGTGAGCAATTTGTTCCACAGGTAGACGTAGGTGTCTTTGGCGGTACGGGTTTTTATGACCTGCTGGATAATCCCAAAGAGTATGACATTATGACACCTTTTGGTCCGACATCAGACAAGGCCATGGTGGGCGAGATAGGCGGTGTCACCGTTGGTTTTGTACCCCGTCATGGACGTGCTCACAAGCTGACTCCTGCACAGATTAACTATCGCGCCAATGCCTGGGCGATGAAAATGATGGGGGCAAAGCGCGTCTTTGGACCCTGTGCCTGTGGTTCTTTGCAGGCAGACGTGCAACCTGGCGACTTTGTTATTTGCGACCAGTTTGTTGATCGCACCTGGGGTCGCGCTGACACCTTTTTTGATGGCGCGGCGACGGCTGCAGATGACCCCTTCTTTGATCGCGGCGTAACGCACGTTTCTGCTGCTGACCCCTACTGTCCGACCATGCGCGCACTGACGGTCGAGTCTGGTCGCAACCTGGGTATTACTACGCATGACGGGGGCACGATTGTCATTATTAACGGGCCGCGCTTTTCGACCCGCAGCGAGTCGCGCTGGTTTGCTTCGCAGGGCTGGGAAGTCATCAACATGACCCAGTATCCTGAGGCCTATTTGGCACGCGAACTCGAGATTTGCTATGCCAATATTTCGCTTATTACTGACCTTGATTCAGGGGTTGACGCCGATGAGGCTGTCACCAATGCTGCCGTGCTTGAAGTTTTTGCAGCAAATCTCGATAAGTTGAAGAATCTGCTGCATGATGTGATTCCTCGTTTGCCCGAAGAGAGGGATTGTTTGTGTGCTAGTGCTCTCGGAGAATCAGAAATGCACTAGTTTGTGCTATCATGTTGCGAGTTAATTAGTGGTTCGCAGATGCGACCGTTGAAGGGAAGTTTATATGTATGCACTAGGAGCAATGAGCGTAGGACCGCTCGAGATTGGTATTGTTTTACTGATCGTGATCATCCTCTTTGGCCCTAAGCAACTGCCAAAGCTGGGTAAAATGTTTGGCAAGACGATGACTGAAGTACGCTCGGGCATCGAAGAGGCTAATGAGACCATCAATCCTGCGGCTGCAGAAGCTCCTGCCGCAGCCGCTGCACCTGCAGAGGCAGCACCTGCACCAAAGTTTGACCCACAGACGGGTGAGCCCCTGGTAGCTGCAGAGCCTGCACCAAAGTTTGACCCACAAACGGGCGAGCCTTTGGCACCAGCAGCTGTTGCACCGGCACCGGTAGCTCCCGAGCAAAACTAAGTACGTAGTTCGTACAAGCAAAGGGGATGGACGCACTCCTCCGCCTTTGATTTATAGATGAAGGATACCCAAGCGGGCCTGATAATTGTTAGGCTCGCTTGCATATAAAGTGTGATGAAGAAACATGCTGGCAGTTCGTTTCCGTCCATGTGCGGGCCGCCAGCCAGAGCAGTGAGGGTTAAAGCATGACTGGTACTATTTTGACAAAAGAGGGTATGGCAGAACTGGAGTCAGAGCTGCTGCATCTCGAGACGGTGCGACGTCAAGAGGTGGCAAAGCGCATTGAAGAGGCGCGGAGCTTTGGCGATTTGTCCGAGAACTCGGAATATGATGATGCGAAAAACGAGCAGGGTTGGATCGAGAGCCGTATCGCAGAATTGAAACATATTTTGGATGGTGCGCAGGTGGCAGAGCTGCCAAAGCGTATTTCAAAGGTGTGTATTGGCACGAGCGTGACGCTGAAGGCGCTTGATGGTGGCCGTGAGGTGTCCTACAACATTGTGGGCTCTGCCGAAGCCGAATCGACTAAGGGCAATATCAGCAATGAGTCGCCCATTGGCTCTGCCATTTGCGGGCGCCAAAAGGGTGATATCGTGACGGTGGTAACGCCACGCGGCGAGAAGAAATTTGAAATCGTCAGCGTTGGAGCCGCAAAATAAGGTTCCCTTTCACGCAGCTGCGTGAAATTCATCAGCAGTAATCAAGAGTCCACTCAAGGAGGCATCGTGTCAGACGAGCAAACGCAGGCGCAAGAGCAAGCCGTGTCAGATAATCCTTTTGACGTGAGGCGTGCGAAATACGATGCAGCTATCGAGGCGGGTCAGCAGCCCTATGCGTCAGGCTACGCACCTGATGCAGAAGCTCGTGCTGCCTTGCTGCAGGAACGCTACGCGGATTTAGCAGATGGCGAGGCGACAGAAGACGTCTATGCCGTCGCGGGACGCATTGTGGCGATTCGCGATCAGGGCAAGATGGCCTTTGTCGTGCTGCGCGATGCGACCGGCGACTTGCAGCTCTTTGTGCGCAAAAACGTCATAGGGGACGAGGCTTTTGACGCGGTCAAGGACCTTGATGTTGGTGACTGGATTTGGGCCTCCGGTACGATTCTGCGCACGCGCCGGGGCGAGCTGTCGCTTGAGCCTGCTGAAATCGTTTTGCTGGCAAAGTCGCTGCGCCCCCTGCCAGAAAAGTTCCACGGTCTGCAAGACATCGAGTCGCGCTATCGCATGCGCTACGTCGACCTGATTGCTAACCCCGAGGTGCGCCGCACCTTCGAGACCCGCAGTCACATCACGGCCGCGATTCGCCGCTACATGGAATCTGAAGGCTACCTCGAGGTCGAAACGCCCATGCTGCACCCCATCCCGGGGGGAGCCGCCGCGCGTCCCTTTATCACGCACCACAACACCCTGGACATGGACCTGTACCTGCGGATTGCGCCGGAGCTCTATCTGAAGCGCCTGTTGGTGGGCGGCTTTGAAAAAGTCTATGGAATCAACCGCAACTTCAGAAATGAAGGCATGTCGGTGCGCCACAACCCTGAATTTACCATGCTTGAAGCCTATCAGGCCTATGGCAACATGGAATCAATGATGGACTTGGTCGAGGGAGTAATTGCCCATGCCGCGCAGTCTGTCCTGGGTACGACTGATGTCGTCTACCAGGGGACGGCCGTTTCTGTGGCAGCACCCTTCAGGCGTGCCAAGCTAGCTGACCTGACCAGTGAAGTGCTGGGTCGTGAAGTGTCGGTGCACACGCCTGTTGAAGAGCTGCGTGCCATCTGCGATGAACGCAAGATTCCCTACAAGAAGACCTGGGGTAGCGGCAAGCTCTTGACCGAGCTCTTTGACGAGCTTGTCGAGCCTACGCTGATTCAGCCCACTTTTGCCTATGAGTATCCAGCCGAGGTCTCGCCTTTGGCGCGTCGCAATGATGAGGTGCCCGAATATACGGACCGCTTTGAGCTCTTTATCACGGGGCGCGAAATGGCCAATGCCTTTTCTGAACTGAACGACCCCATTGATCAGCGCGCTCGCTTTGAGGCGCAGGCCCGTGAGGGAGCTGCGGGGGACGACGAGGCCATGCACGTTGATGAAGATTACTTGCGCGCGCAAGAATACGGTATGCCGCCTGCTGGTGGTATGGGGATTGGCATTGACCGTCTGGTTATGTTGCTGACTGATAGTGCGTCGATTAGGGATGTGCTGCTGTTCCCTCATATGAGACATAAAGATTGATGAAAAGTAGGGTAGAGTTAAAAGCGCGGGCACGTGAGCTCTTTTTTGCTCACTGGAAACTGCTTGCCTTAAGCGCTGCCATACTGTGGGTCGTGAACTTGATCCAAAATCAGGTGCAGCGCTTTATTACCGTTCCTGAAGAAAGCATTGTACTGGCAGAGTCTGTGCCGGGCATGGAAAATGTTGCGGCATCCTGGCGCGAGGCGGCAGTCCTGGGGGTACCGCCGCTGTATATTTTTGCAGCTGTTATTGCCGTTATCGTAGTCTACTCGCTGCTCGACTACGGCATGTCGAGTCTTGCCCTCAAAACCCTTGATGAGCGCGACAAAGATGATCTCGAGATATTTTCTGCTTTCAAGCGCCTGGGTCGCTGGCTGGGCTTCTTGCTGCTATATACCTTGAAGGTCTTTGCCTGGTCGCTGCTCTTTGTGATTCCGGGTATCATCGCTGCGCTTAACTACAGTCAAGCGGTCTTTCTTATGATTGATGATGAAAAGCTACGCCCTGCAGGTGCTATCGCGCAGTCTGTGCAGCTCATGAAGGGACGTCAGCTCGAGTACTTCACTATCTGGCTGAGCTTCTTGGGTTTTATGCTGTTGGCCTTCTTTTCTCTGGGCTTTTCGACCATCTACAGCATCCCCTACATGAGGCTGACCTTTGCTGGCTACTATAGAGAGCTTCTTGCTACCTCGTCTTAGTTTTGACCAAAACGCCTCGCGGTCGTCGATTTTTATATTGATATCCCATTATTCAATATTGATATTAAAAAGGGGTAGGTCATAGACTTATCCTTATTTATAACACTTTATTTTGATAAATTCTGCACAGACAGCAGAAAAACTGGTAGAATCAAATATAGTGATCGCCGCAGAATCGAAGCAATTCAAGGAGGATTTGTGGCAGCTCGAAAAGGCACACATATAGAAGATAGGGCCCGAATCGAAGGCTCTACTTTTATTTTTATCGTACTTGCAGCAGGCGCCGTGATGTGCGCCTTGTTGTTTGTCGGCATAGGCGGATACTATTTGGTGCGCGCACTACTGGGCTAGTTCTGCGTCACGCACTTTCGTATCTTGCGTATTCTCATCGAGGTTTCGGGCACAGAAACTCTTGCTGCGTGCGTCATAAAACCATCACGCCTGTCAGGTATAATGAGCACTGGTTTTAGATGAGATTTGAAAGGGTCATCCCAGTGCACGCAAAACATGATTACAATCCCCTTAAAACGGCCTATCCCATCGATTCGATTCCTGAATTCGAAACTGATAAGTATCCTGATTCTTCTGTGGGCAAAGAGCCAAAGCCCGAAGCCGCAGCTGATGTTCCTGTCGTCGATCTTTCGACTGATGATCCTCATCGCGACGAAGACCTCGCGTTGCTGCATCGCTCTCAAAAGCCCGCCTTCCATCAAAGCGAAGGTTTTCAGGGTGCTCAGGCCTACCACGGCCAGGGCTATGAACCAGCCTCGACCGAACTTGAGTCAAAGATTTCATGGGGTCTGTTGCTGGGCTGCAGCTTTATTGCCTTTATCATCCTCTTGATGGTGGGTACCTCCTTTTTCATCGCCTTTATGTAAAGAGTGTTATTATGGTTCTATGCACGGTAATGTATTATTTTCGAATTAGTGAAACGAATACGAGGGGGACCGCGTCATGAAAGAAAAGTACTCATTTATGGATATCGTTCAGGTGATTATCCTGGCTGTTATTGCCATTCTGCTGCTCATCATGTTGATACTCTTTATCAGCCCCGGAGCGAGCCCCGTAGGTTATTAAGCACCACCGCTTAGCTGCCAAAGCTAAGTCATAAATCAATAGTCATTGAGTCTGCGCGCAGGCAGTATATTCGTATGCTGCCCGTGCTACAATTGCCCCTCAAATAATCCTCAATACTTCACATCAGACAGAGTACCGAAGGGACACGGAGGCATCGTGAGTCAGTATGATCCAAAGTCAATAGAAGCAAAGATTTTTTCATCCTGGGTAGAAGGTGGCTACTTTCAGCAAAAGCCCTCTGCAAAAGATGCGGTCGCAGGCGACAACCCAGAAACAGAAGGCGTCGAGCCCTATGTCATAACGATTCCGCCCCCCAATGTGACCGGTTCACTACACATGGGCCACGCCCTGAATAATACCATTCAAGACGTGCTGATTCGCAAGAATCGTATGGCAGGCAAGGCAGCGCGCTGGGTCGTAGGAACTGACCACGCAGGCATCGCCACGCAAAACAAGGTCGAGCAAAAGCTTGCCAAAGAGGGCAAGACGCGCTTTGACATTGGTCGCGAAGCCTTCATCGACAAATGCTGGGAATGGCGTAGCGAGCATGGCAGCCAGATCATCAACCAGCTCAAGGCCATGGGCTGTTCGTGCGACTATGATCGTGAGTGGTTCACCATGGATCCGTCCTATCAGGCGGCTGTTCGCGATGTCTTTGTCGACTGGTACAACGCCGGCCTGATTTATCGCGGTACACGCATTATCAACTGGTGCCCCCGCTGCACAACAGCTTTGTCCGACATAGAAGTAGAACACGCAGATAAACCAGGGAATTTATATCACGTCAATTATCCTGTCGAAGGGGCGGAGGGCGTCCAGTCCATTACTATTGCGACGACGCGTCCCGAAACCATGCTGGGTGATGTTGCCGTCGCCGTGCACCCTGATGATACCCGTTATGCAGACTTGATTGGCAAGCAGGTGCGGCTGCCCCTGATGGACAGACTCATCCCCATCATCGCAGATGACTATGTTGACCCCACTTTTGGTACCGGTGCCTTGAAGATTACCCCAGCACACGATGCCAATGACTTTGAGGTCGGACAGCGCCACAAGCTGCCACAGCTCAACATTTTTGACAAGCATGCCGTGGTGAC
>WRBW01000066.1 GCA_009784345.1 Coriobacteriia bacterium
AGCTGCTGCTGGGCAACATGGGTATTGCAGGTGGCGGCATTGCAGCGCTGCGCGGCAAGTGTAATATCCAGGGCTCGACCGACTTTGGTCTGCTGCACAACATCTTGCCGGGCTACAACCCTGTACCCAGTGAGGGCGCAACACCGACCCTGCGAGCCTACAATGAAGGCACGGCGCACAGTGGTTTTTGGGCCAATCGCCCGCGCTTCATCGTGTCAAAACTCAAGGCCTTCTGGGGCGAACACGCGACGCTTGAAAACGATTTCTGCTTTGACTATCTGCCAAAGCTGGGCTCGCAGACGAACTATTCCTTCATGGAAATGTTCGAGCAAATGCACGCCGGCAAGATCAAGGGACTCTTTGCCTGGGGCATGAACCCAGTCGTGGGTGGCCCGAACAGCAACCGCACCCGAGCAGGCCTTGCACAGCTTGACTGGCTGGTCAGCGTGGACGTCTTTGAAAACGACACCTCGAATTTCTGGGCTGAGCCCCTGGTCGAAGGCGGCGAGGCTACACCTGAAGACATTACAACTGAAGTCTTCTTGCTGCCCGCACAGTCACACCTCGAAAGCGAGGGTACCATTACGAACTCTGGCCGCTGGGCGCAGTGGCGTTTTGCCAAAGTAGACGGCAAGGGCGATACCAAGCGTGATGGCGACATCATGACCGGTCTTTTGCGTGCCTACCAGGCAGAATACGCATCTGGCGGAGTATTCCCAGACCCGATACTTAAACTGAGCTGGAACTATCTGGATGCTGAAGGCAAGTTTGATTCGCGCCTTGTGGCAAAAGAGGTCAATGGTTATCAGATTGCCGACGGTCAACACCTGGCTGGCTTTGGTCAGCTACAGGCCAATGGTTCGACGGTTTGCTTGAATTGGATTTATTCTGGCTACTATAACAACAGTGCAGCTCCGCTTGATCCGGCATCACAGCCCTGCGGTGCACGTGACGCCAGCGACGCGACCGTATCAGGGCTTTCAGGTGGGCTGAAGCAGTACCCCGGTTGGGCCTTTGCCTGGCCGCTGAACAGGCGCATTGTCTACAATCGTGCCTCGACGCATAAGGACAGCGGTCTTGCCCGTAACCCTGAAAAAATCCTTGTCCAGTGGAATGGCAGCAACTGGGACCGCAATGATGTTCCCGACTTTGCTTTCCAGCGCAGTGTGACAAATCCTGAAACAGGGGAGCAGAGCTTTGAAGGCATCGAGCCTGCTAACTGTCCGGCCTTTTTCATGAATGCAGAATACGTGGCACGCCTCTTTGCCCCTGGCATGGGCGACGGTCCTTTTGCAGAACACTACGAACCTTTCGAGTCTCCTATTAGGAATCCGCTGTCTGCAAGGCAGACCAATCCGGCGGCGCTGGTCTTTGAAGAAGCCAGCAAGTTTGGCGACCCCAGTCAGTACCCCATTGTTGCGAGCACCTGGCGTGTTGTTGAGCACTGGCAAAGCGGTACGATTACGCGCAACTTGCCCTACCTGGGTGAAGCCATGCCCCACATGTTTGTGGAGCTTTCGCCAGAACTGGCAGACGAAAAGGGTATTAGCAACGGTGACAGAATAGAGGTCTTTAACAATCGCGGAACTATCGAGGTTTATGCGCTGGTTACGCGTCGCATGAAGACTTTGCAGGTAGATGGAAAAGAAATCCACCAGATTGGTATGCCCTGGCATTGGGGTCAAGTCGGCATGGCACGCGGTGCTGCAGCCAACACTTTAACACCCAGCGTAGGGGACGGTAATACCTTTATTCCAGAATACAAGGCCTTCCTGGTCGATGTCAGAAAGGCAGGGTGATCTAAATGTCGAGTACCGTAGCAATTCTTTTTGATGCTTCGAAATGTACGGGGTGCAAGGGCTGTCAGGTAGCCTGCAAGCAATGGAATCAGCTGCCTGCAGCGACCGACTTTGGCGACGCGCCCTTTAGCGGAAGTTATGAGTCACCCGTGGCAAATACGGCAGATACCTGGCTGCGTGTCACCATCAGCGAGACAGATGCAGCAGACGGAACACCCACGCTTGCCCTGGGTCGTGATGGCTGTTGGCACTGCAGTGATGCACCCTGCGTCAGCGTTTGTTCCAGTGGTGCCTGCCATCGCAGTGTGGACGGCACGGTAACCCTCGATCAGTCCAAGTGCTTTGGCTGCCAGTACTGTGTTGCTGCCTGTCCCTTCAAGATTCCTCAGTTCTGCAGTCGTGATGGCAAGGCAAAGAAGTGCAGCTTTTGTCAGGACCGTCTGCAACATGGACGCACTCCCGCCTGTATGAAATCGTGCCCGACAGGAGCCTTGAGTTTTGGCCCGCGCAGTGAAGTGATAACGGCCGCACAGGCACGCGCCATGGCAATTCGCGAAACGTTTCCCTCAGTTGAAGTCTATGGTGTGAATCAGATGGCGGGGCTGGGGATTATCTCTGTTCTGCCCTTTGGGGCAGCCGGACACCGCCTGCCAGCTAACCCGCAGGCGCCCTTGGCAACGAAGCTCGAAAATGCCATGGCGGTCGTAACAGGCGTCGGTGTGCTGGGAGCTTTAGGGGTCGCAACGGCTGCCTTTGTGGGTGGTCGCGGTTCAGGATACGGAGAAGAACAGTACAGCTATGACGCGGTGACGCGCATTACCTGTGATGGGGATGTGCCCATGGATCCGCAGGCGCCTATTAAGAAGGCGGATAAGCTGGTCAGCGTTGGTCTGAAGTCTGCACAAACACCAGAAGGGGAGGAGGTCTAAGATGACCAGATATATTAGACGTCATAATTTCTGGGCACGCATGGTGCACTGGGCCTATGCGGTCTTTGGCATCGTGCTCTTGTTGACAGGTCTTGCGCTCTTTGTGCCTGGTCTGGGGCAGCTGCTGGGCGTGCAGGTGCTGCGAGCTTCTAGTTTCGTGCACATGGTGGCAGGGATTCTTTTTGTGGCAGTGCCGATTATGGGCTATGTCGCAAAGCCCTCTAATGTGAAACACATTGTGCAAAACCTCTTTGCCCGCTGGGATAAGGACGACGTGGACTTCATGAAGTTCTTCCCGCTGTATCTGTTTAATCCAAAGAAATATCACATGCCAAAACAGCACTACATCAAGAGCGGACAACGTGCTTCTGACATCGTCATGTATCTGCTGATAATCGTCTTCATGCTGACCGGTGTTGTGATGCTTCTGGGTGTGAACCTGATTCCCGTGGGACTTTTTGCCGCGGCAAAGCTGGCACATCAGCTGGCCTTTGTGGTCTTTAGTATCCTGCTGGTTATTCACATTTTCCTGGGTGCCGGTATTTTCCAGCCCTATCGCAGACTGCCACGCGGCATGTTTGGCGATGGTCTGGTATCTGAATCTGATGCCCTGTATCACTGGGGCCACTGGGCAGAATCTGAGCTAGCAAGTGGCGAAAATGTCGTCGTAAAGGATTAGGGTTTTTTATCCTCGCAAGAGGGTCCTCCATTGCGGATACAGGCCAGCAGATCGGATATCTGGTGGCCTGTATTCTTTGCGGGTGAGTGTAGAGCTTCCTGGTGTGCGCCCACTCCTGGTCAATTTGCAGATTTAGCGAATTAATGCGAGCAATAATCCCAATAGAGTATATATGCCTTGTACTGCGAATATTTTCAGCAAATCAAGCTCATTATATTCGAAATAGCTGCGCGCAGATGGCGCAGTTGTGAGAGAATTGTGCAGGAAGATGTGGTGCGCCTTTAGAGGGGCGCATCTTTGAAGAAGGGAGTTTCTATGCACGAGATTACTCGTCGAAATTTCCTTAAGGTGCTCGGGACCGCCTTCGTGGCCAGTTCGCTTGCTGGGGTAAAGCTCCCCCAAGCCGGCTTAGCTGCTGAGGCTGCTCGCACAGAGTTTCGCCTTAAGGACGCTGTCGAGACAACACTAGTGTGTTGTTTTTGCAGTCTGGGCTGTGGCGGTATTGCCTCGGCCATCGATGGGGAGCTTGTCAATGTCGAAGGTGACCCTGACAGCCCCATCAACGAAGGATCGTTTTGCGCCAAAGGTGCAAGTCAGTACAATGTCTACAATGTCTATGATCCAGACACGGGTGAGCGCATTCCTAACCCGCGCCGCCTGACAAAGCCCCAGTACCGTGCCCCCGGCGAAGCCGAGTGGCAAGATGTCGAATGGGACTGGGCGATCTCGCGCATCGCTGAAAGGGTCAAAGAAACCCGCGATGCAAGCTTCGAGACCGTCGTTGACGGCATCACCGTCAACAGAACTCAAGCTATCGCACACCTGGGCTGCGGTGCCATCCCTAATGAAGACCTGGCACCCATGCAAAAGCTGCAACGTGCCCTGGGGATTATCTACCTCGAACATCAGGCGCGTCTTTGACACAGCTCAACGGTTGCCGGTCTTGGCAACACATTTGGGCGCGGTGCGATGACCAATGTGGTCACCGATCTTGAAAACACCGATGTCTTTGTCGCCTGTGGTTCTAACTGTGCAGAAAACCATCCTGCAACGATGCTTCACATAAAGCGTGCACGCGAAAAGGGTGCAAAGCTCATCGTCATTGACCCGCGCTTCACACGAACGGCAAATGTTGCGGATGCCTATTATCAAACCAGACCCGGTACTGACATCGCGCTCTTTGGCGGCATTATCAGCTACCTGATCGAAAACAATCTTTACAACAAAGACTACGTCGATTCCTATACCAACGCCTCCTATCTGGTGAACCCCGAATTTGGCTTTAATGAAGGAATCTTTACGGGCTTTAGTGGGGAAGAAGGACCAAAGGCCTATGACAAGGCCACCTGGACCTATCAAATCGAAGGTGTTGCAGAGTGGGATACCAGTGCTAACGGACCCTTTGCCTGGGTTGCGGGCGAAGGCGTGCCAGACTTTGATACGCCTGCGGTTCCCATCGTGAAAAAAGACCCGACGCTGCAAGACCCCAACACGGTCTTTCAGCTCATGCGTCGCCACTACAGCCGCTATACGCCAGAAATGGTCAGCTCCATCACGGGGCTTACCGTTGAAGACTTCGTCGAGATCTGTGACATCTTTGCTGGCACGGCTGCCGATAATCGCAGCCTGAACTGGCTCTATGCCATGGGTATCACGCAGCACAGCAAGGGTTCGCAAAACATTCGCGCCGGATCAATGATTCAGCTGCTGCTGGGCAACATGGGTATTGCTGGCGGCGGCATTTCAGCCCTTCGCGGTAAGTGCAATATTCAGGGCTCGACCGACCAGGCACTACTGCATAACATTTTGCCCGGCTATAACCCTGCGCCGTCTCAGGTGACCTCACCTAGCTTGCGTGCCTACAACGAAGGCACCATTGCCAGCGGTTTTTGGTCAAACAGGCCAAAGTTTATCGTGTCGGCACTGAAAGAAGCCTACGGCGACCACGCAACAAAGGAAAACGACTACTGCTACGACTACCTGCCCAAACTGGGCACCAAGCACAACTACGCCATCATGGAAATGTTTGAAGAGATGCATGCCGAAACCATCAAGGGTCTCTTTGCCTGGGGCATGAACCCAGCAGCCGGTAGCCCGAATTCGCCGCGTATCAAGTCGGGACTTGCAAAGCTTGACTGGATGGTGTGCGTGGACGTCTTTGGTCACGAAACCTCCGAGTTCTGGAAGCATCCTCTGGGCGAAGGCCTGGAAGCAGACCCAGGCTCGGTCGAGACTGAGGTCTTCTTGCTGCCGACTAACATCCATCTGGAAACAGAAGGCACCTTCACGAACACCGGCCGCATGGCCCAGTGGACCTACAAGGCGGTAGAAGCGCACGGTGACACGCGCCCCGACGGCGATATCATGACCATGCTTTTGAAGGCCTACAAAGATGTCTATGCAACAGGCGGAGTGTTCCCAGACCCGATACTGAACCTGACCTGGGACTACGTCGATGAGCACGGCGAATACAATTCGCGCATGGTGGCACAGGCCATGAATGGCTACAGCGTTGCAGATAGGCAGTTGCTACCGGGCTTTGGCTCGCTGCAAGCAGACGGCAGCACCGCTTGCATGAACTGGATTTACTGTGGATACTTCAATAACAATGATTTCCCCATGGATCCTTCAATGCAGCCCTGTGGCAAGCGTGAACCCACCGACGCGACCATTTCTGGTCTGCAAGGGGGGCTGAAGCTCTTCCCGCAGTGGGCCTTTGCTTGGCCGCTTAATAGGCGTATTTTGTACAACCGTGCTTCGACCTACAAGGATACCGGTCTTGCCCGCAACCCCGACAAGGTTCTGGTGCAGTGGAATGGCACGAACTGGGATCGCAACGACGTTCCAGACTTTGCCTTCCAGCGCACTCTTGTTAACCCTGAAACGGGTGAGCAAAGCTTCGAGGGTATACAGCCTGCAGACTGCGTCGCCTACATGATGAACGCAGAAAACCTGGCACGCTTCTGGGCACCGGGCATGGCAGACGGTCCTTTCCCTGAACACTATGAGCCGATGGAATCGCCTGTTGATAATCCCTTATCACAGACGCAAAACAACCCCTGCGCCCTGGTATATGCTGAAGCAGCAAAGCTGGGTAGCAGTGCAGAGTTCCCCATTGTGGCAACGAC
>WRBW01000067.1 GCA_009784345.1 Coriobacteriia bacterium
CGCATGTACCTTGATCATCTGTATGCGGTGTTAGTCATCAAGCCTTTCTACTGGTTAACTGGTCTCATGGGTGCCATTGGCGACGGCATCGTGGGCATCGTCAACGCCACAACCTGGCTTTACATGCGCCTGGCAAAAGCACTGGCCTGGGTCGATGAAAACATCGTCGATGGCGCCGTCAATGGTATTGCCTGGCTGTATCAGTGGGACAGCCGCATCATCAAGTGGTTCGATGACAAGATTGTCGATGGCCTCGTTAACGCCATTGCTTGGGCCTACGTTCTGGCCTCGCGTCTGTCGCGCGTCTTTGACCTGCGCATCATCGACGGCGCCGTGAACGGTCTGGGAGCACTCTCCCTGAAAATTGGGGGCAGACTCCGCACGGTTCAGAGCGGTGAAGTTCAGTGGTATCAACGCCTTATTGTGGGCGCTGCAGTTATAGTGGTTGGCATTTTTGTGATTCTTTATGTGCTCAGTACGTAGGAAGGGGCCTAGCTTATGCTTTCGCTCATAGTATTTTTACCCCTAGTTGGAGTCCTTTTGTGTGCGCTCCTGCCGCAGCGATTCGACTTCGCTGCAAAGTGGATTGCACTGGTCACCACCGTGGCAAACTTTGGGCTGGCGGCCTGGATGTTTATCGCCTACGGTCGCGGCGAAGGTATCTTGCTGGAAAAGCAGATTCTGTGGATACCGCAAATCGACGTCTACTATCACTTGGGGCTTGACGGGCTGTCCTTTCCCTTGCTGGTGCTGTCGACGCTGCTCTTTGTGCTGGCCGTCGTCGCCAGCTGGAAGATAGACATCAAGCCGCGCCTCTATTTTGCGATGCTGCTGCTGCTGTCGCTGGGGCTCAACGGTGTTTTCTCTGCGCTTGATTTGGTGCTCTTTTACGTCTTTTGGGAGATTGTCCTGGTTCCCATGTTCTTCCTGATTTCGCAGTGGGGTGGCTTGCGCCGTCGCTACGCCGCTATGAAGTTTTTCCTGTATACCTTCCTGGGCTCGGTCTTTATGCTGGTCGGTATAGTCGCCCTGCATCACTTTACGGGTTCATTCAATATGATCGAGCTGCGCGAGCTCGCACCGGCCTTCTTTGCCGGTGATGGGTCTTTGTGGTCGCTGCAGTGGTGGATATTCCTGGCCTTCTTCCTAGGACTTGCGGTCAAGGTGCCCATTTTCCCGCTGCATACCTGGCTACCTGATGCCCACGTGCAGGCACCAACGGCCGCATCGGTGCTTTTGGCCGGTGTTATGCTGAAAATGGGAACTTACGCCTTTTTGCGCATATCGGTACCCATCTTGCCCGATGCCTTCCAGACTTGGCAGCTGACTTTAGGTATTTTGGGAGTGGTGTCCATTTTGTATGGCGCAATCGTTGCCTTTGCACAAACTGATATAAAAAAGCTGGTTGCTTATTCTTCGGTCAGCCATATGGGCTTTGCCATGGTGGGTATTGCCTCTGGTACAGCCGTTGGTTTTAATGCGGCCATGGCGGTCAACATCAGCCACGGTCTAACGACCAGTATGCTCTTTTTCCTGGTTGGCATGATTTATGAGCGCACAAAGACTTTAAAGATTGCGGAACTTTCTGGCATTGCTGCGCAGATGCCGCGCTTTGCGGGCTTCTTCTGCTTTGCAGCTTTTGCCTCGATGGGTCTGCCGCTGCTGTCAGGCTTTGTGGGCGAGTTCCTGGCCGTTTTGGCAGCCTGGCAAAGCCCCGTCTTGCCACCGATTATTACCATTTTGACCGGTATCGGCATCCTGTGCGGCGGTGCCTACATGCTGTGGTTGCTGCAGCGGAGCATCTTTGGCAATCCTTCAGCACTGGTCGAGGGCAAGAAAGATCTTAACCTGCGCGAGATCTCTGTCTTGACCCCGCTTGCCATACTGGTTGTAGTCATTGGTGTGTACTGGCACAGCCTGCTGCAATACACCGACCCCTTTGCCCTTAATCTGGTAAAGCTTATCGGTGGCTAGAGGAGGCGAGGAGTAAACCGTGCATGCAGACGTCGTATCATATCTGGGATTACCACTGACAGGCTACTGGGCACTGACACCAGCGGTCTTGCTGCTGGTTGCGCTGTTTTGGGGTCTGTTCGCCAACTTCTTGCCAGGACATGACCGCGGGGCAAGTGCCGTAGGCTTTGTCTGTTCGGCTTTGGCTGCGGTGGGCAGTGCGCTTACGGCACCCGGCACCCTGCTTTTTGGTGGACGCTTTTTCTACACCTATGATGCGCGCTTTGCAGCAACTATTATCTGCGTACTGTGTGCCCTGTGGTGTTTGTGGACGCTGGGTTCTGGTATCGGGCGCACCCGTGAGGCGATTGCCCTGGCTGCAGCCTCGACCATTGGTGCGACCTTTGCGGTGGCTGCAACTGACCTGATAGTGCTGTTTTTGGTAGTCGAGCTGGCCTCCATGCCCGGCTACGTTCTGATTGGCTACCGCCGTTTCCGTATGCGCGGACTCGAGGCGGCCCTGAAGTATTTCCTGCTATCGGTGCTGTCGACGCTCATTATGCTTTACGGTATGAGCTTTTTGGTTGGTCTGTCTGCCGGTACGACCTTTGACGCGCTGCGCGAAATGCCCGCGTCGCCCCTGGGACTTTTCGCCTTTGGCATGGTCTTGCTGGGGCTCTTTGCAAAGCTTTCAGCTGCACCCTTCCACTGGTGGGCACCTGATGCCTATGAAGGCGCCGAGCCCTGGGCGGTCGCCTTTGCTTCAGTCATTCCAAAGATTGCCATCACCCTGGTTATTGTTCGCATGGTCTTTACCATGGCAGCAAGTGTGCCTTACACGCAGCTGATTATCATGGTCATGGCGATTGGAAGTCTTATCGTTGGTGCCTTTGCCGCACTGGCACAAAAAGATACGCGCCGCATGATGGCCTACTCAGGGGTGGTCAGCGCTGGCTTTGTTTTGATTGCTGCATCCTTAGTGGGCATGGGTGGATCAGTAGCCCAGGAGGCCTTCTACGCTGCGATTTTGTACGTTGTCGCCAGTGCCATAGCCACGATGGGTGTCTTGCTGATTGCCGCACACGAGGGCGGACGTGTGTCTGACCTGAATGGCCTGAGCAAACGCAATCCCTTTTTGGCAGGATGTCTAGTGGTCTTTACCCTGTCGATGATTGGTGTCCCGCCGCTGTTTGGCTTTTTTGCAAAGCTGAATTTATTTATGGTGGCGATTGCTGCAGGGCAAGTCGAAGTGGTTGTCTTTGCTGTTATTATTGCGGTAGTCTGCGCCTTCTACTACCTGCGTCTGGTACGTGCTGCCTTCTTTGGGGAAGCCGTGATAGATACAGATGATGATCTGGCTCGCTCGCCTTATTCTGGGCTTGCTACGGTCAGTATTGGCGCCCTTGCGCTGTCACTGATTGTGATGGGGATATTGTTTCAGCCGGTTATGAACTGGATGCTGGGCGCCTAGAGCGCACCCCGTTTGTCACCCCGCGCTCGACGCGGGGTCTCTGCACTAAGGCCATGTGCCTGCGCTTGCGCGCAGGGACTAAGATGGCAGCTTAGATGCCACAGTTCAAGGTCAAGCCCGAGATGCCGCATCGGAGTGCGGGGATGTCAAACCCAAAGACTAAACTCAAAAAATGAGCGTCATTTCTGTTTCATAACTTCTACATATGAGTGTTATACTGATAGATGCGATAAACCGGTTGTTAACTGGTTAACAATTTCATAGTTGCGAATTAGGACTTATGTGCAATTCACCGAGTAACGAGGCACTTAACCTCTAAATCTCGGTGGATGCAGTCCTATTGTTTTCCGCAGCTGGTTTATCGCAAAGAGGTTAAGTGCCTTTTTGCTCATTTTGGTCCTTGACCTCATGTCTTCATAGTGAGGAAGGGGACCGCCATGGCAAGAAAAAAGTCAAAGCTGCCTGTCGAGAGCACCGATGCGAAAAAGACGAACTTTAAGAAGTTCGGCATAATAGGCGGTGTTGCCGCAATTGTCGTAGCAGGTATTGCCCTTGTCCTATTTACACCAGTCGGCACCCATCTTGATGTCATAACAGAAAGCGTCGGTATTAAACAGGCTCCGAGGGAGTTCGTACAGGATTTCGAACTGGGATTTAAGGTCGCTGATGCAGACTTGGGAGATCTTCCCGAAATGATCCAGCCGCCCGTCTTTACTTTTGAGAAAACATTGGACGAAAGCTACGACCCTGAAAAGCGAGGCTACCGCGATGCAGAAGTGCGCGATCCTGTAGGCATGAGTGCTTCGCGCGTGACCGTTGATTTTGCTCGCCAGATGCAAGAGAAGCAAATACTTGACCTCTCCATCGAGAGCAGCAATACCCTGTCTGGGAACCTCTTTGATCCGGGACAGTTCCAAGTCTTCATGGTGCAAAATCCTGTATTTGCTGATGGCTCCATGCTTATTATGCCGGAATCAATGGATTTCGCACTTCAAGCTCTGGTAGATTCAAGTGCAGAACCTACAGTTACAGTTACCAACCAGCTAAAACATGTGACAGTAGATGTAATGAATGGACCTCAGCTGTGGATTGCTGAGAAAGCTCTTCGTGAAGCCGGAAATGCTGATACAGCGAATAGCATTGTAGCTAAAATGGCTAATACCACAGGTGGTGATGATTGTGGTTCAGCCAAGCCTTCGAATTGGAATGAAAACATATTTAATACAAATCAAGGTTTGACTTGGCATGATGGTGAAACTAAAACAGAACAAGTTTTGGTGAGTCCAGCACGAACAGAAACACGCACACGCACTGTGCCAGGACCTAGTCGAACTGAATGGGTTCGTCGATGTGGTTGTGGTTTTGTAGCTCGAGCATCGAATCCGAATCAATTGCAAAATATTGTAAATAGACACCTTGATAGGCTTCCTTCAGATAGTGAAGGAAACATTAGTTGGGGACGTTGTGCAACTGGTGAAATGAACCCTCGTCAAGTTACTATAGCAGGACCTTCAACTACCGAAACATATACTGTAGATATTCCTGCAGAATATCGTACAGATATTACTGTAATCTCAGAACCAGGCTGGCGATAGCGATGACAAAAGCGACTCCAAAAAGTGTTTCCTGCCACAATTCAAGTCTTCGCAGTACCAAATGGCAGACTCATTAAAGAATGCTGCTCATGAGATACGCAGCTGTATCGAAACAGTGGCTCCCAGCACAACATCGAGGGTACAAGGTGGCGGGAAGGGTAAGTATGCACTCTACAATTGGGTAGAAGTTGAGTATGAGCACAGAACCTTTTGGATAACTCTCTTTTTTAATGATGTTGATGAAAGCAGTGGTAATCCTCATACTTTTTTTGGGAAGATCCAATTTTGGAGAGACATCTTGAGTCCCGCAAAGCACTATCCAGAGCCGCGCATCATCGGCGATGAATTATCCCGAACACAAAAGAGTCCACATCGTTTGCCGCAGAAAATTTCTTGCGGTGAAGAAACCTACTTGGTACACATTTTCGAAAAGGCCAAATCATTTGACCCAAAGAAATCTTTAAACGATGAGAATTTTTGCTTCAAAGCCCTGGCCGAAGCCTTTAAAAAATTTGCAGCAATTCGCGACTGACGCGTAGGGGCGGGCGTCCCCGCCCGCCCGCGCCCTCGTTCCACGTCATTGCGGCTCGGGGGCCGAAGTGACGATGGTGCGACACCCTGCGCGTTTCGGAGCACGTCACAGATGCTGGTGTGGGCGTACTCCGCATGGAAAGAGGTCTCGGACGTGGTGCCCAAGACCTCTTTGTGCTTATATCTTTTAAGCAGTTTCTATTTGGCGCGCTGAACGCGAACGGTGTGATTCTTGACGGCACCATTTTCCGCAATGACTCGGAAGCGCACCGTAGCGGTTTTGCCGCGACCCACTTTCACGTTATGGCTGCTGACGTTGCGCCAGGTTTTGCCCACCAGCACCTGCAGGCGTGACTTGCCGTGCGCGCGCACCGGGGTTAGGCGAACCTGTGACTGCGCTTTTGTCAGGCGTAGGGTATGCGTGCTGCGACCTGCGCTGAACTTCTGTGTCAACTTGCCCTTGCTAGCCTTGAGACCCTTGAGGTTTGCGTTGTTTGACTGTGCTACCCAGCGTGCATGGTAAGTGGTGCTCGCTGTTACCACGGTACCGGCATGTACAGGGGTGCCAGCCGTAGGGTGCGTGTGCCATCCCGCAAAGGTGAAGCCTGGACGCGTTGTTGCGGGTAGAACTCCGACAGCCTTTCCGTTAGTTACCTTGCGTGTTGCTACCGCCGTACCACCTTGCGCGTTGAAGCTGACCGTATGCGTTGCAGGTGCAACGGGAGCGGGGGCTGGCTTTGGTACTGGAGTTGGGTCTGGTGTAGGAGTTGGGTCTGGAGCTGGGGGAGTGAAAGCTCCGACGTCAAGGATGGCTACTGGGCTAGTGCGCTGCGCGGTCGTTCCATCACCGAGCTGTCCCCAGTAATTTTCGCCCCAGGCAAGCACTTTTCCTGCAGTATTAAGCGCGAGAGTGTGATTGTGACCAGAGCTGACTGATGCCCAATTACTATCTTTGCCGAGGCGAGTTGGCGCCGTTACG
>WRBW01000068.1 GCA_009784345.1 Coriobacteriia bacterium
GAAGGAGCTTCTGCAAGCAGCACAACCGGAGCCGTCAACCTGGCAAATGCCCAAAGTCAATACTTCTTGACTGCCGGAAACACAACTTGTGAAGGCTGCCACGTCAGTATCGGTGCGCAGGCTTCAAGACTGCTTGTCGAATGGGGAACCTCGGCAGGTGGAGGACCACACCGGGCACCAGCGCGTGGCTGTACCATGTGCCACAATGCAGGGATTCACGGCCTTTCGAGCTCACGCTTCAATGTAATGAACGTGTTTATGTTGGGCGAGACCCGTAATCGCAACCTTGCAGGTTCCGACTGGCCAGCAGATGATGCAGCGCTCGAGCGCGCTATCGAAACGCGTGACGAGCAAATCGCCCGCGAAATCATGGAGTACCGCGTCCTTCGTGGCGGGACCCTCGACATTCCCGTTGATTCGAGCTTTGATCGTGACCCCGTCGTCGCTGATCCTGAGCCAGGATCAACCTGGTGGTACGACGGCGTGCGTGCACTCGGCCCTGTCGGTGGCCTACCCACGGGCTTTGCAGGCGCACCTAACGGCAATCAATATGCTGCTGCCCGTTCGCTTGCAACGGGTTACACCTGTGGTGAAATTGGCTGCCATGTCAACACGGTCATGTTTAACCTGAACTGGGGCATGGGTTTTGAGCGTCGCGATCAGACACGTGACGAAACAAGCGGTGCCGGAATCACGCAAGGCCTTACCGAGATCACGGGTCACATCCTGCCCTCTGTCCGCGTGCAAGGTGGCGATAACGCGGCCTGCGGTCCCTGTCATGCCGGTAATCCCGCAGGCTTTCCTACTGCGTCCACGCTCGCAGGACAACGTGACGATTCCCGTCGTGCCTGGGGCTGCGATCAATGTCATGACATGGTTGGTGTAGCCACCAACAGTACGGCCTGGCCACACGGCAACCGCGACATCACGGTCTACGAATGGGCAGCTGATGGCACCCAGCAAGAAAACTTCATTCCCATGAGCTTTATTGGTGGACTCAATCTGTGGATGTACGGCGGCAATATTGCGCGCGCTGATCGCCCAGATGTGCCCATCGGTGATGGCTCTCAAACAGGAGCCGACATCACTAACGCAGGCGGCGGAGCAACTTTCCGTGGTGCTACCAGCGAAAACATCAGCTTTGCCGACCAGAGCTGGACGGTGCTCACAGGCGTCACTTCTGGACGTTACGGCATACCCGGGCATGCTGGCTTTACCGACGACCCCCAGGGAGCCTTTGGCAACCCGCAAGTCCTCAATGTGCCAGGCACGGGGCTCACTGACGGAAGCTGTCTGAAGTGCCACGTTGCGCTCGACGATGCGTCACGTAGCGCGCTGGGCACCGTAGGAGCAGACGCCCTGCGCCATGCCTGGAATCGCGGCAACACTCACAGCAGCTCAAATGCTGCCTGGGGCGATGCTGCCAATCCAAAATGGGACGGTACATCACCGACCGGATCGTCAAGGTTGTTCCTCTATAGATAAAAACCTCTAGCGGCGGAGATCGCGAAGCGATGTCTGCCCCGCACTTGATGCGGGGTCCATACACGAACCCCGCAGGGACTTGATTCCTGCACGTATCTATACCAGAACAGGTCGTTCCACCGTTTGGAACGACCTGTTTTGTGCCTCCCGCCCGCAACCCCATGCACCTGTGCCTAACGACACAGGTGCAGTATCCGTTGCTTCGCAACGGGTTTGCCCTCCACGCGTCTTCCTGAGCGAAGCGCAGCGAGCCGAAGGACCTTGCGTCTACTAATCGCACGAGCATCACGGTGCGAAGGCACAGGTGAACAGTGAGCTTCTAGGAATTGTCGCATTGGGATCTTTCGACTACGCTCAAGATGACGGGGCTTCCGTTGCGAACCAACGCCCTTGACCTTCGGGCGCAGTGCGCCCGTTGCTGGTCCTGGTGCGAAGCTGCCCAGGAGTATTCCAGCTCACTTGACTAGAATGGTTCTTTGACGGATAACGTAGATTGTGCAAGTATCGAACGATGAGCACAGTGGAGCTTGCGACTCAAAGATCCCTCGTTAGAAGGTTGAGCTGACTCAGAGGCTCTGCACTCGGGAAGTAAAAAAGGGGGGCAGGACTCATACCCGTCATTGCGGGCCCCGATGGTACACACCTCTCTGTTGTGGGGCATGCATCGTTTATTGTTCAAGCCTGATAGGGATTTGACGTTCGTAATAGACGGCGGTTATCCAAACCACATTTTCTTTGACGCGATAAAAGAGCCTATATGGCTTCGGAAACACTTGTCGATAATCTGAATTGGGGAACTCTGGTATATACGACCCAGAATCGGGAAATCGCTCAAGCCGATCGATTGTCGCATCTACTCGGTCAAGAAAGTTATCTGCGGCTGTGGGGTTTCTCTCAAGCAGATAAGCCACAGCAGATAGAAACTCTTTCTTTGCAGTGGGAGTGAACACTACTTCCATGGCCTACTGTCCAGACATCATTGACCGTGCTTCTGCCATAACACTGGAAGCGGGAATACTAACGCCTGCTTCAATCTCTGCATCACCGCGAGCAAGCAATTCGGCGATTTCTATCTTTCGCTGCATCTGCTGAAAACTATCAATATCTTGCAGTACGGCTTTTGGACGACCATGCTGCGTGATTACAACAGGTTCATGGGTACTGCCTACCGCGTCCATGAGCCCCGCAGCATCACGGCGCAAGTCTGAAACGGGAACAATAGTGGGAATAGAACTCATAGCGCACCTCCTTTAGTGTCTTTTATTGTACCAAATAAGACACTAAATAAGTCAATTTGTGCCAGGTTTACTGCGAGCGGAAGCGAAGGTTGATTGTCAGCAGGGTCTCTATGGCAATCGTCACCATGCCATTCACCATAACGAACTAAACAGCATTCTGCTTACGATTTGACTGCGGGTCAAAGCCCGCAGTGACGGTGTTGTAACAGTCTGCCCGTTGCGAAGCAACGGATACTGGTCCTGGACTATGCCCCAGGTGCATTGAGGCAAGAGCCTGCTCTTTGTAGGGGCGGGCGTCCCCGCCCGCCCGCGGCCCTGACCTTTGGGCGCAGTGCGCATGATACTGGTCCTGTGCGTAAGCACAGGTGCATGGGGTTGACGCGAGGGTGATATGCCGGCTCGGGGATTGACATGATACGTGCTGCTGGTGTGGACGTACTCCCCCTCTGCGATGATATAATTCTTATTGAATTCATAACTTATAATGCACTTGTAAAGGGAGCTCAGATGAACATCACTTCTTCGACGGCACTTCGGACTGACTACAATGCCATTTCTGAAAAGGCGCGTGAAACGAAAGAACCTATTTATATCACGAAAAACGGCGAAGGTGACTTGGTCGTAATGAGTATTGATGCTTTTGAAGCCCGCGAAGAGCTTATACGTTTCAGGGCCAACATCGGGGCTGCAGAGCGTGCAAGACTAAGCGGCGATGTAGGTTTTTCCCTTACGGATTCGCGTAAAAGTCTCGAGCTTATTTATGACACCAGAAGCTAAATACAGCGCTCGTTTACTGGGGCCGGCTCAAATTGATCTAGAGAGAATAGCACTGCTACACCTTGACTATGTTGGTGTGGAGTCTGCGCGCAAGATTACCAGTGCCATTTTGGATCGAATCGAGGTCTTGCAAACATTCCCATACATTGGTGCGGAAATAGACGATGACGAGTTGCGCAAACAGGGATGTCGCGGACTGCTGTGCAAGAGAAGATTTCTGTGCGTCTACCGCGTTATCGACCAGTCAGTGTGGGTTTACCACATTGTGGATACACGGAGCGACTACCGCAAGCGGCTTATGAGACTTCTACCCGCGGTGGTAGCGGATGACAGCGATTAATGTTGTCGTGCCTCTTTCCAGAAGATGGCAGAAATGGTCTCGAACTCATAAGTAGGCACCCTTCTCTTGAGTGTAGTGGCACACACAATTCGAGTGGCTACCAATTACTATAATTTACTTTACTCTACTGCAATATACAGCGCTTTACTTTAATTCACTTTACTCTCCTGGCTTTGACAGGCAATGCAGAATGTGCAAGCATCGTACTTAAGAAGAGCAAAGTAGAGAAGTGGTTAAAGAGGAGCGCCATGAGCAGACGAGCAGCCAGGAAGGACGCGAAGAGAGAGCGCCAAAAACAGCAGAGACAAAAGAACGCTGTGATAATGAATAGCAAGCCTTACAAGATAACCATGATTGTGCTTCTGGCTCTAATTGCACTGCTAATCATCCTGATAGCCATGGACTCTTTTGGCTTCAGCTTGTAGCAGCTTGATGCCCAGCTTTTACGGATAGCGTGAAGCACGTAAGTATCAACTCCGAAATGAGGACCCATGGATTATTGCTGCCTGTTTGCGAATCAAACACCTGCAGAAGCTGAAAAGCATATGGCATTTGAGCTTATCGAAGAATATGGGCGAGCCTTTTATGCGACTGATGGCACGATCAAGCATTATTTGTTCACGAGGGATGACGGTTATCGTGAGCTTCAACGCTGCAGAAGATGTGGGGCTCTATTTCTGCATCAGCACTCCGAGCATCATAGCCCGAATGGAGCAAATAACTACTATGATGATTACTTCCAAGTAGCTAGTCATGAAGAAGCCTTGGCTCTCAATGAAGACTATGGTGGCTTCGGTCTAGAAAAGTCTTTTACTGGCCCGTCATTCAGGCGTGCACATTCAAAGAGCGAGACTACTTTGACATGGTATAGACCCCCGCTAGCAGATGCTCGACTGGAGCAGTTAATTCAGAAATACCGAAGTGGCGAAATGAGAAAAGGGGATCTAAAAGGACTCTCTGAGGATCAGCTGCGCATATTCATAAAATCAGTTGTCGCTGGCAATACTACTGTCAAAGCTGCAGCATATTCTACTTGGAAAAAGGACATCTGACTGCCCTCATCGACCAAGGAGCCATTTTGGGCCTTTGGTCGATGTGAGTGGTGCTTGTCGCTCAAAGATCCCTCGTCAGAAGCCACAGGTATCCCACCCACCCTGCACTCGGGAAGCAAGTGAATCTAATTGCATCATTGCATGCCCGTTGCGAAGCAACGGATACTGGTCCTGGGGCTATGCCCCAGGTGCATGGTGTTGAGGGCAAGCGCAAGTTCAAGGGCAAGACCATGCGTCGGTGTGCGCAATGACTTATGAAGGGTAGTGATGCTAGCAACAGCTCATCAGTTGCTGGTGTGGACGTACTCCCCCATTGCGCTAGCGCTTCATGCTGGAGACCAGAGTACCTGCCTCCTGATAAGCTGCATCCAGAGATTCAAAGACATGCTCATAGACTTCCTTAGCCTGGTGCATACCAATGAGTCCACCAGTAGATCCAGCCGTGAGTTCCTGCAGGTCAAAGAGGTAGTTGCCAGAATCATCAGGTCCGCCCACAATGTTGAGCCAGACAAATTGACCCTCTTTACCTGCCAGTGCACCCAGCGCAAATGACTTCATTCGCGAGCCATGTTTTGCACGAATCCAAAAGTCCCCGCGCTTTGGAGTCTCTTCGCGGTCGACCTCGAAGCCAATGCCTTCAAGAGTCGTAATCATGGTCTGTTGTGCAGCTACCTTGTCACCACTTACTACGATTTGATGCCTAAACATTTTTCGAACCTCACTTTTCTATCCTTCGACGTATTTGCGAATATTTAGTATAGATTTGTGATTTGCCAGTGGATTATTACATATCAAATAGGTCGGCATGACTGCCTGTTTCAACAAGGGCGAGGATGAGCTCATCCTCATATATTCGGTACACAAGTAACCAGTCTGGTCTTATGTGGCACTCTCGGTAATCTTTCATACTGCCCTTAAGTTGATGATCCTTATGCTTTGTACTTAAACTCTCACCCTTTGCGAGAGCGTCCACAACTTCATGGAGTTCTTTGAGTGGTAACCCTCGTTTTTTGGCTCGCCTGTAGTCTTTCTTAAACTTTGTAGAAGGAACAGGTTCGTACTTATAGTCGTCACAATTCGTCAGCATCTAGTGCTCTCCACATATCCTTTGGTGTGGCATACTTAGGCAGGTCAACCTCTCCACGGATATATGCTTCCAACTCTGCGGCTGCTGCCAAAGTTCCTGCGCTATAGCGGGGCTGTGTATCAAGCTCAAAAGGGATACGACCGTGCAAGGCCACTTGAGCATTTAGCATATTAACCACGCTACTAAGATTAGTTCCTAGTTTCGCGTAGACCTCATTTGCTTTATCACGATTTTCTGTATTTAACCTGATTGATGTTGACGCGGTGCTCATGGATGCTCCCTTCCTCTTGTTCAGTTTTAGATTGTACTACATATCCGCTACAAATTCAATTATTTGAGACGCTCGCTGGCGTTATGCCGAAGGTGCATGGGGTTAAGGCACGTAAGTGAAGCTGGTGTGGACGTACTCCGCCGCTTAATTGGTTTTCTTGACGGAGGCGGTGATAATCATGCCGGCGATGATGACGACGCCGCCTATGAAGGC
>WRBW01000069.1 GCA_009784345.1 Coriobacteriia bacterium
CTCGGGCTTGATTGTGCGCGGTTTCGAACATATCTTCATCTCGCTGATGCGCGCCGACACCTTTGACATCGTATCGCGTGCCTATGAGCTCGCACCACTTGCGCTGCAAACGCGCGTCGGCTATCTGGCAAACGTGGCGGTCTTTCTGATATCGGCAGCACTGATTTTCTCGCTCCGCTTCTATCCGCGCAGCGCGACTGCCACGCAAGCCACACCCGCCACACAGGCCACACCAGCCACACCTGCAGCTCAAGCCAGATCAAACTCACCAGCCCTCGCTGCAGACACAGACCTCCCCACAGAGCTCTTCGACGAATACACCCAGCAGGCACGCGCTGACCACCACGAAATGCGCCACAACTTCAGCCTCCGCGAAGTCACCCGCGCAGCCCTTGCCCCCTTCAACTTCCTCCGCACCCGTCGCGAGCTGCGTACCATCATCATCGCCATCTCGCTTGCCGTGCTGGGCGGCGGCGCGGCATTGCCCATCGCACTGGCACACATCACCTCGCTCAAAGGTGCCGTCCTGCCTGTCACAGACTCCCTCGTCTGGGTCGAGACCTTCGTCTCCTCACGCCAAATATTTCTCATCGCCTACCTGGGCCTGGGCCTCGTCTTAGGCATCCGCTTCTTTGGACAACTCAAAACGCGCATCGACACGGGACTACTCTTTTCAACAGCCATGCTGACCTTTGCCGCCGCCATCTTCGCCTTTGCCATCAACGAGTACTACCTCGTCGCCTGCGGTCTCGCCCTCATCGCCGGCCTCTGCCTTGCCGCCACCCTCATCGCCGCAAGCATCTACATCGAACAGCACGTCAGCCAGCAACAACGCACGAAAGTCTTCGCCGCCATCGAAAGCGTCCTGCGCGCAGCCTTCGTTCTGTCCGTCGTCGTCCTAACCCCCGCAAGTGATGCGATTTCTGCCTACATCCGCACCACCATCGAGCACGTCGGCGTCACCCAAATCCTCGGCATCTACGCCACCGGCCCGCGCATCATCATGGGCCTCTCGGCAATTTGCGTGGCAATCGCTGCCATCTACAGCTTCAAAACTTTATACTGGGACATGCGCAAGCACGATGCAGATTCAAATACCAATGCGGAGGAGCACGTCCACTCATGAAAGACATCACGGCTATTAGCCTGCCCCTATCACCCGGTCAGGCGCAGGAATTGCGCGCCGGACAGCAGCTGCGTCTATCTGGTCCCTGCTACACCTTGCGTGATGCCTCCATAAATCGCCTTGCCACAGCCGCCGCAGCCGCAGTTGTCTCAAATCGAGGCTCAGACAGCAAAACAGACCCCCTAGCAGCAGCAGTCATCGACACGCTGGCAGATCAGCTGGTCTTCTTTGCCGGTCCTAGCCCGCAGCATCCGCAGACTCCCGATCTCCCCTTTGGCTCGATTGGTCCGACGACAGCAGCGCGCATGGACACAGCTCAAATAAGCCTCATGCCACAGGGACTGCGCTTCTCCATGGGCAAGGGCGACAGAAGCGACAGCTACCGGCAAGCAGCGCAGCGCGAAAAGGCCGTCTACCTGGCAGCAATTGGAGGCGCCGCAGCTCTTCTTGCCCGCCACGTCGTCTCAAGCGAGGTCGTCGCCTGGCCAGAGCTTGGAACAGAAGCCGTCATGAAGCTGCAGCTTAAGGACTTTCCAGCCGTTGTTGCCATAGACAGCACCGGCCATGATGTTTTCGAAAGCGCCAAAGCTGATAGCTGTAGCTCTCAGCACCTTGCCGCAAGCAAGCTTGCCCCTCCTTATGCGGGTTCTCTCATTACTTTCGAGGGCGGTGAAGGCGCAGGCAAATCAACACAAATAAAGCTCCTTGCGCGAACGCTTGAACAGGCAGGACATCAGGTCCTGACCCTGCGCGAACCTGGATCGAGCACTATCAGCGAATCCATCAGAAATATTTTGCTTGATACCGCAAATGATGCACTCACTGACCGCGCAGAACTGCTGCTTTATCAGGCTGCGCGCGCACAGCTGGTATCTGAAGTCATCAAGCCCGCACTGGAGGCAGGAACCATAGTTCTATGCGACCGCTTCTTTGATTCGTCAACGGCCTATCAGGGATACGCCCGCGGTCTCGACATCAGGCAAGTCGAAGATCTCAACCTTTTTGCCACGGCAGGTATCGTTCCCAATCTGACCTTCGTCCTTGACCTGCCGCCAGAAGCAGGCCTTGCCCGTGCGGCAAAAACGGGGAGTCCTGACCGTTTAGAAAGCGAACGCCTCGACTTTCACCAGCGCGTGCGCGACGGCTTTCTTGCGCTTGCGGCTCGCTATCCCCATCGTGTTTACACCCTCGATGCCTTGCAAGAACCAACTATTATCGCGGCTCAGATCAGCGACCTCGTCGCAGAGAAAGACATTTTGCGCTAAAGTCGCTAGAATAGAGGCATGCAAACTTTTATAAAACGCTCACGTCTGCCGCTTGTCGTAGGTGTCATAGCAGCAGCGCTTATTTTTTCTGACAGTCTCATTGCACCCTTGTTCCTCCCAGGATCAACAGGTGCTGTTTTTGCGTGGATGGCCTTCGTCTCCTGGACGGTCTTTGCCGTTTCCCCTAAGGCTGACAGGCTCAAGTCATTTCCCGGCTACGTCATTGGCTTTCTTGCCGCAAATAGCATCGTGCTCATTGGTAACTTCATAGGTCAGTTCACCAGCTTTAACATCATTAACATCACCATCGGTGCGCTCTTTGGCGTCTTCATTGTCAATGTCATCATCATGTACTTTGAATATGCAAAGCGCTTTTTTCTCGATTCGTTGCCCGGGATTTTTGTGGGTATCTCGCTAACCTTCTCTGGTGCCGGGATTGGACTTCCTCCGCTTGATTTTAAGCTGCTGTTGTTAATTATCATATACGGAGCCCTCGGGCACGCCTGCGCGATTGCCATGGGTGCCTACGTCAAGCATCTCGAGCGCGCAGACGCGGCAACTGCCACAGACGCAGCAACAGTCACAGCGCAAGCGTCAGCTGACAGCAAGGGTTCTGACTAATGGTGCAGTCTGACTGTTCCCAGCACTTCTGGAACAAGGTCATCGGGCAAGACGCTGTCGTCGCTGCCCTTAAGAATTCGCTTGATGCCGACACTTTTGCGCATGCCTACCTTTTCACGGGTGCGCAGGGCTTGGGTAAAATCAATGCTGCGCGCGCCGTTGCGACGCACCTGATGTGCGAAACGGTCACAGATGGCGGCTGCGGCAGCTGCTACGTTTGCACCCGCCTTGAAAATAACACTCACCCGGACTTTCGCATTATCGAACCCGAAGGTGCAAAGGGCTATGTGATTGACCAGATTCGCGAGCTTAATTACCAGATGCAGCTGGCACCCTCAGAGGCTCAGCGCAAGATTTTCGTCATCCGTGATGTCGACCTCTTTAATGTCAGCAGTGCAAACGCCTTTCTCAAAACTCTGGAAGAGCCCACCGACAGCACCATTTTTATTTTGCTATCGCACAGCTCCGATGCAGTTTTGCCTACTATCAAGTCGCGTTGTCAGGTTTATCGCTTCAAGCCGCTGTCGCCCCATGAGGCCCGGCGCGTCCTCGCGGACAGAACCGGTATCACCGGCCAGCGCGCAGACATTGCCCTTGCAGCCAATGGCTACATCGTTGCTGCCGCGCGCGACTACCTGCAGTCACCCAAACAGCAAGAAGCGCGCCAGGTCGTCATTCGCGTCTTTCGTGACCTGGCGACCGCTGACGACCTTGATGTGCTGCGCATGGCGCGTGAAATCCTGCGCAGTGCTCTTGATTCGGTTGCAGAAATGGAAGAAAGCATGAAGGCCGACCTCATGGAGCGCAAGGAAATGCTTGACCCAAGCGCGCTCAAACAGCTAGAGGTGTACAATAAGAGGCGTCTATCTGCGTTTAACACGCGTCAGACTGCCATGGTCTTAAACGTCTTTTCAACCTTGCTTGCAGATGTTCTGCGCCTCATGTATGTGCCAGAAAGTGCTGTGGCAGCTGGTTCAGCTGGTTCAGAAGGTTCAGAAGGCACGGGGATCATCAACATCGATGCCCTGGAAGACCTCAAAAAGCTCAGCGAAGGTGGCAAAACCACAGGCGCGCTCACGGCCGCCACTATCGCCACCGGACAAGACAACATAGCCCGTGCTCGTCGAAGGCTTGCCCACAACGTCAATGTGGAGCTTTTGACCGAAGCACTCCTTTTTGATTTACGAGAGGTAATTGCATGACAGCCGATAAGATAACGCTGACACCCGCAGCCAAAGTCATGGTGGTGGGCGTGCGCTTCCGCCATTCCAAAACGCTGTGGTTTGACCCCTGCGGTCTCGAGCCCGAACCAGGCGACATGCTCATTGTCACCACCGAGCGCGGCACCGAAATGGGGGAGTGCGTCCAGTCTCCCTGGGAAGTCGCAGAAGCAGAACTGCCTGCGCCCCTGAAGCCCGTCGTGCGTATCGCTGACGACGAAGACCTCTGCCGCGACAAAGAACACCAAGACGAAGAAATCGCCGCGATTCCTGTCTTTCGCGAGTTCATCGAAAACAATAAACTTGACATGAAGCCGGCAGACGTCGAGCTCCTTTTTGGGCGTGAAAAGATGATTTTCTACTTTTCAGCAGAAGAGCGCATCGACTTTCGTCAACTGGTACGCGACCTTGCCTCACACTTTCACATCCGCATCGAGATGCGTCAGGTGGGCGTGCGCGACGAGGCACGCATGGCAGGCGGCATCGCCCACTGCGGTGAAGTCCTGTGTTGCTCGCGTCTGGGCGGCGAGTTCGCCCCGGTTTCTATCAAAATGGCAAAAGACCAGGGCCTGCCCCTGAACCCCACAAAGATTTCTGGCGTCTGCGGACGCCTAATGTGCTGCCTGCGCTATGAGGCTGAAGCTTACAAGGATTTCAACAAGCGCTCGCCTAAAAAGGGCGCCATCATCGACACGCCACGCGGCGGCGGCAAGGTCATCGAGCGCGACGTCTTGCGCGAAAGCCTAAAGCTCTCTTTTCGCCCCATCGAAGGTGAAAACAAGCCCGGCGAGACCATGAATGTGCCCCTTGCCCGCATGTGCTGCAAGGACAAAAACACCGGCGAATACACCGACCTCGACGGGTCATCAGGCTGCAAGGGCTGCCCCTGTGCCATCCGCCCCGAGGTCTTTGAAGAGCTGGTCGAAGAAAGCAAGCAGGCAAAGAACGTCTCCCTGTCTACTGACGGCCTGGACTTCAGAGGGCTGTCCTCGACGCAAGGTACTGACTCTGCTGTTGATAACGGACCTGAGCCAGCACAAGCCCCCAAGCGTGGCAAATCTGGCGGAGCGCGTCCATCATCTGAAGGTGGCAAAGGTGGCAAAAAGGGTCGCCGTCGCCGCGGTAGAGGACGCGGTAAGGGACCAAAGCCTGATGGAGCAGGCGCCTCTGGCAATGCCCAGGGATCTTCAGACACTCAGGGCAAAAAGCCCCAGCAGCGTCGTTCGAAGTCGCGTTCAAACCGTGGTCGCGGTCAGCAAGGTGGCCAGGGTGGCGGTCAGACTGGTGGACAGAACAAGGGTCAAAGAGGGTCAGGGTCAAAGCAGGGATCGCAAGGGTCGAGCCCCCGCGTCGAAACCCGCGTACCCAGACGCCGCTCCAGCTAACCCCCCCCATGCACCTGGGTGCTACGCACCCGCATCGTCACCCCGCACTCCGATGCGGGGTCTCGTCCTTGACCTTAATGCACCTGGGTGCTGCGCACCCAGGAACTAAGACAGTCGCTTCGCGACTGAAAAGCAGTTAGCGCATTCGTTGCTTCAGATTACAGAAGTGCACCAGTAACGTCATTGCGGGCTTGACCCGCAATCTAATTGGATGTGTTGATTTGTCAATCGGCAAACAAGGGCATTCATCGTTGCTGCCGTCACTGTGTCAGACACTGAAATCTGCTAAGCAACACCCTGCTTACAATTAGACTGCGGGTCGGAGCCCGCAGTGACGGTAGTCGCATAAGCTGCCAGCTGGCGCAGTGACGGTAATCGAACATGTTGCCAGTAGTCGCCGTGACGGTAGTCGCATAAGCTGCCAGCAGTCGCAGTGACGGTATTCGCATAGACTGCCAGCTATCGCAGTGAGGTAGCTCAACAATTCTGGCTGGGCTCAATGCCCAGCCAGAATTGCGCTTAAAAAAATATTTATAAATAAAAGCTCGATGAAGCAGGCATTGAACCTGCTTCATCGAGTCGACATTCATTAATCCCACTATTGTGGAATCCAGCAAAGCTTCATACAATGAAGGCATGAAGAAAGAGGCTTACGTATATTTCATGTCGAACTCCTCAAGGAATGTACTTTATGTGGGAGTAAGCAATAACTTAGTGCGTCGCGTTGC
>WRBW01000070.1 GCA_009784345.1 Coriobacteriia bacterium
ACTGCTGTTGTGCGTAGGCCAGGGGTTTGCTTGCGACGGCTTGCAGCAAGCTCGCGCGCATGCTGTCGACGTTTTTTGTGTCAAGGCAGGCCGTGACGGGTATCTCGAGCTCTGAAAAGAGGCAGGAGCGAATGGCGCCATCGGCGGTCAGGCGCAGACGATTGCAATCGCGACAAAAATCCTGCGAGTGCACGCCAATAAAACCAAAGCTGCCCGCAGCGCCGTCACGGAGCCCAGACAGCGTGTAGGGAACGGCAGGTCCGTGTCCCAGCGGCGCCTGCTGTGGCCTCAAGGGGGTGAGTACGCCCAAACCAGCCTCATCAGCCAGTCTTGAGAGCGCATTGCGGATCTGATCCATCGTAACAAGCGGCGTGTCAGTATGATACGAGGGTGCCAGCGCATGAATGCTTTCTTCGCGCCCGGTGTCCCCCAGTGGCATGTATTCAATAAAGCGCAGCTGCAGCGGTTTATGCGTGACCATGTTCAAGAAAGTCTGCAGGTCATTTTCTGTCAGGGCGTAGGCTAGGACGTTTATCTTGACAGGTGCAAAGCCTAGGTCAAGGGCACGGTCGATGGCTGCGAGCAGCGTGTCGAGATCCCCGCCTCGGGTCAGCTCACGATAGGTTTGCGGGTTAGTTGAATCCATCGAAAAGGTAATGCGCGAAAGCCCGGCGGCCTTCAAGTCTGCGGCGTATTTTGCGAAAAGCTGGCCATTGGTCGTCATCGACAGATCTTCTAACAGCGGGATGGCTGCCAGCTCGCGTACCAGCCCGACGATGCCCCGTCTGACCAGCGGCTCGCCTCCGGTCAAGCGGATGTGACGAATGCCCTCATCGACGGCAACGCGCGAAAACAAGACGACGTCTTCCAGGGACAGCATGTTTTCGCGGTCGAATTTCGTCGTAATGCCATCGGCACCCATGCAGTAGACGCAGCGCAAGTTGCAGCGGTCGGTCAGCGAAATACGCAGGTAGTCAATGGGCCTACCCTTGCTGACCAGTCGTTTTGAGGCTGCTGCTGTCACTTACACAACCACGTTTTCATCAATGTCGAGGCGCATGCAGTCAATGACCGTTCCCGCAGATACGAGCGTTTCATCTTCAGGCAAGACCAGCAAGCAATTAGCATGATGCAGTGAGGTCAGCAGGGCCGAGGACTGGTTTTCTGTCACAGCAACGCGATAGTCGGTGCCTTCGCGCAGCGCACGGACATATTCTGTCGGATCATTAGCGAGGCGCAGCCTGCCGCGCATAAAATAGCGAAAGCCGGCGCGCTTATTCAGGTCATGATCAAGCACTGCCTTTTGTACCGGCCTGCGCAGTGCCGTGTGCCCTGCCATTTTACGTATGGCAGGCCGCACAAAAAGCTCAAAGCCAATATAAGCAGATGCTGGGTTACCCGGCAGACCAAAAAAGGGGGTGCGTCCAATGAGCCCTGTGGTCTGCGGCTTGCCCGGACGCATCTTCACGCTGGCGAATTGCAGGTCTCCCATGGATCTGACCGCTTCGACTACATAGTCGAAATCGCCCACTGATACCCCGCCGCTTGATATGACGAGGTCACACTCTGCTGTCGCCTGTCTAAAGGCAGCAATAGTATCCTCAAGCGTGTCGTGAATGTTGGCGTACTGACGCACCTTTGCGCCAGCAGCGCGCACCTGCGCTGCCAGCGAATAAGAGTTAGAGTTGCGAATCTTGCCCGCTGTAGGCACCTGTTCGACATCGATGAGCTCTTCACCCGTTGAAATGACACCCACGGTTGGCTGCTGATAGACCGGCACGGTGGCATGTCCGGTGGCTGCCAAAAGACCGATGGCTGCAGGGCCCAGGAGGTCGCCTCTGATCAGGACGCACTCCCCCGCTTTAACTTCTTCGCCGCGCAGGCGGATGTTCATCGCAGGCGGACTGGGCTTTATGAAGCGTGCGCGTTGCGTGGCCTCTGGGGTCGCCGTGTCTTCTATCTTGACGACTGTGTCAGCGCCTGCCGGCACGGGGGCTCCCGTCATGATGCGCGCGCACTCCCCGGGTACAAGCGTGCCTTCCATGCAGTCGCCTGCAGCAATGGTGGTGGCAACGGCAAGCTCGACCGGCGCGTCTGCGCTCGCGTCCGCGATGTCTGCTGCGCGCAGCGCGAATCCGTCCATGGCAGAGTTATCAAAGGGTGAAACGTCGATGTCACTGCGCGCGTCGGCTGCCAGCACGCGGCCCAGCGCTTCAGACAGCGGCACATATTCAGGTGCGAGCCTGGTGATGTTATCAAGCCAGCGCTCGCGAGCGGCGTCAAAACTCAAGGTGTCTGAAATCGTATCAGGGTTCGTTTCGGGGTTCATCGTTTCTCCTCCATGTGTAGCCACCAGTCATCGGGGGCTAGAAAGCTGCGTAGCCAGTCTTGCTGATGTGGTGCATTAACGCTGTCGATTTCTGCAAATAAATTCTTGCTGCGTTCGTGAATCAGGAGCTGACCGTCTTTCATGATAGCAATACTGTCTGCGACCGTAAAAGCTTCCTGTTTCGAGTGCGTAACGTAGAGCACCGTGACTTTTTGGTCGCGCAGGATTTCTGAAAACTCGACCGAGAGCGTCTTGCGCAGAGCTTCATCAAGGCTTGAAAGGGGTTCGTCTAACATCATGATGTCGGGCTGCAGCACCAGCCCGCGTGCCAGTGCCACCCGCTGCGCTTCGCCGCCAGAAAGCCCCAGGATGCTGCGCTTTTCCCAGTTGCTCAGGCCGACCAGCTGCAGGACCTCTGCGACCCGTGCCTTGATTTCAGTTGCGGGTCTTTTGCGCATACGCAGACCGTAACTGACGTTATAGCCCACCGTGCCCTTGAACAGATAGGGCGTTTGAAATACGGTCGCGATACTGCGCTGGGCGCTGCTGCGGGTCAAAGGCTCGCCGTCCAATAAGACGCTGCCGCTATCTGCAGGCTCAAGTCCCGCCATGCACATCAGCAGGGTCGACTTGCCACTGCCCGAAGGCCCCAGCAAGGCGAGCTGCTCGCCGGTTTTTATCCCGAAGCCTTCGATATCAAGAGTAAAGCCGGGGTAGCGCAGCTGCAGGTCGCTTGCTGCAATCTTATAACTGCTGTCGTGTGCGCCTATGACGCGAAAATCTGCCATCTACTTCAGCGCCTTTGTGTAGCGCTCATCACGCAGCTGCTCATAGGTGATTATGACGTTTACTAAGATGATTAGAGACAGCAGTATGACTGACAGCGCAATCGCTGTCCCAAAGCGGCCCATGCGTGTGTACTGCATGATGGCCGTCGTCATCACCTGGGTGGAGCCCGCAAGGTTGCCGCCCACCATCTGGACGGCACCGACCTCGCTAATCACCGCGCCAAAGCCGCCGGCGACCGCACCCAGGATGGACAGGCGAGCCTCGCGCACGGCAAGCAGGATTTCTTGCAGGCGGCTGGCACCCAGGGATCTGGCCTGCAGGCGCAGCTGCGCCGGGACTGCAGAAATCCCTGAAGCCGTTAAAGCTACCACTACGGGGGTCGCAATCACGACCTGCACAATGACAATGGCATTGCGGGTGTACAGCAGCCCCATGTCACCAAAGACGCCGCGACGTGACAGCAACATGGATACAAAGAGTCCTGCCACAATGGGTGGTAGCCCCATACCGGCGTTTGCTATAACAAGCGCTGTAAAGCGGCGCACGTTGCGCCGTGAGCCCAGCCAGTAACCAGCCGGGATGCCAATGACGACGGCAATCAATGTTGCGGTTCCTGACACCTGCAGCGAGGTCCAGATGATCTGCCACAAATCAAGGGTGCCTGCTGACAGCAAGGCAAAGCCTTGGGCAAAGGCATCAGTAAAGAGCTGCAAACCTGACAAGTTCATGTAGTTGGCCCGTCAGTGTTGTAGTGATGGGGGGCGTACTCCCCCGCTTTATGCTGGTGGTAACGTTGGTGCTGCGAGTACTGCTGCATGTTCTACTGCTGCGCATCCGCATTGGGGGTAAAGAGCGCTGCCCCAAAGTCTTCGAGTCCAAAGGTCGCAATGGTCTCCTGGCCGGCGGGGCTGACAATCCAGTCCATGAAGGCCTGGGCTGCCGCCTGCTCTTTGGCGTCTTTCACCGTGATGACGTGATAGTAGTTCAGAAGCTCTGTCGAGCCTTCATTCAGAATCGGCAGCTGCAGCGCGCCCTCTTTTGTGAGGTTCAGGTAGGTCGCGCGGTCGGTCAGGGTGTAGGCTTGGAACTCTTCTGCGATTTTCAGGGTCGCGCCCATGCCCTGGCCAGATTCTTCATACCACGAACCGTCGCCTATGTCGGCCGGTGTGATCTCATCTAGTGCCCAGATGGAAAGCTCGCGGGCATGTGTACCGCTGTCGTCACCGCGCGAAATAAAGGTCGACTGGCTGTCTGCAATGCGCTTGAAGGCCTCATTTGCGTCTGCTGCACCCGCGACATCTGCCGGGTCAGCTTCAGGTCCAACAATCACAAAGTCGTTGTACATGACCGGTAGCCGTTCTGTGCCATAACCTTCATCCATGAAGGTGATTTCTGCAGCAGGCGAATGAACCAGCAAGACGTCTGCGTCACCGCGACGTCCCATTTCCATGGCTTCACCGCTGCCTACGGCAACTACCTGCACATTGATTTCGGGATGAGCCTCATTAAAGGCAGGTATCAAGGCATCAAACAGACCCGAGTCCTGGGTTGATGTGGTCGAAGCAAGTACCATGTTCACGGTATCGGCAGGTGCCGTGACCGCTTCTTCAGGTGCGTCAGGCACGGCATTTTCGCCGGCACTACCACAGGCTGCCAGTGCCATCATGAGGCCAGCAAGGGCCACCACGGCACACAAAGACAAGAAACGCTTTTTCATAAGATATTCCCCTTCATAGAAATCATCGCCTTACACTACTTTTTAGTTGGTCGTGCTGTGTGCGACAAAATGAGGAGATTGAGCAGACGCGAGACTGGGCGCAGCAGTGGCTAAACGCGCAGGTCGGGACTCACAACGGCCGTGATTTGTCATTACGAGAGTATTCTATATGAACTTACGGAAAAGGTGTCAAAATATCCCGATAATGCTTTCGACTTTGTTATCGCCACCCGACCCTTGCCCTTGCCCTTGGCCTTGACCTTACGCAACCCGGCGATTATCCAGCACCACGGCACTACGGTCTGCAAGCGATGCATAATCCCCATACAGCCAGGTAGTAAGCTCCGAAGGCTCAAGCACCAAGGGCATCCGAGGGTGAATGTCCACGACGGACGCATTAGGCTCTGTCGTCATCAGCGAAAAGTGATCACCATCATAGATGCCTGCCATCCACAGCAGTGGACCGCTGGCTGAGGTAAACAAGTAGCGATCCTTATTGGGTTTACCTGTGGTGGGACTAGGATGCGTAGCTGTCTTATGCGGCTCAAAGAAGCCGAAGGATGGCACCAGACAGCGACGTTCAAGAATAGACTCGCGCCACATATTAGGCTTAAGCCCCGTAGCCGTCTCGATTTTGGTATTAAACACGGGAGTCTTTGCCCAAGGCACGTGATAGCCCCAATTAAGCTCTCGCGCTTCAAGCAAAGGCGCTTCAGGCTTCGACATATCAGGCACCACAACAGGCACTGGAGACTTTGGATAAACCGCCTTACCAGCCCCTTCACGGTCACCCCGCACTCCACCCTTGTCACCCCGCACTCCACCCACGTCATCCTGCGCTCCACCCTTGTCATCCTGAGCGAGCGCAGCGAGTCGAAGGATCTCGCCCTTGACCTTGTCCTTCCCATGCCCCTGGTGCATCACCCCAGTATCTTCATCAGCAGGACGCGCCTCGAGATTGAACTCGACCTCACGAATAATCTTACGCAGCTCTTCTTTGGGAATACTGATAAAGGTCGCACACATATACCCACCCCTCTCACCTTGTGCCCTATCCTACCACGCAGGATCAAAATACGGCGGAGTACGCCCAATATCGACCGTGTTCAGCGTTTTGGGGCGAACAATATCCATCAGTATACCTGAGCCATGTTTTTCTTGATCCGGCACGATTCGTTTTCCCACGCAATTTTAGCTTGAT
>WRBW01000071.1 GCA_009784345.1 Coriobacteriia bacterium
CTGACCTTGCTGTAATAATCCGGGTCAAGTTCTTCCATGGCGTGGACGGCCATTTCCTTCATGTCGTTAGATTTGAACTTGTACTTTCCGCTAATGATGTAGTCGGTATTAATGTCGTCGCCGTACTTAAAGGCTTTCGCAGTAATGGACATCTTACTCCCCCTCTTAATTTACGCGAGAAGGGTCAACGATTTTGCCCTCCAAGACTGATGCGGCAACGACCGCAGGACTGGCCAGATAGATAAAGGCATTGCTGTTACCCATGCGACCCTTGAAGTTGCGGTTCGCCGTGCTGATGACGTTTTCGCCGTCAGAGGGGACTCCGTTGTGGGTGCCCACGCAAGGCCCGCAGCCCGGGGTCACCACACAGGCGCCTGCAGCCACCAGGGTCTGGATGTAGCCGGCTTCCATGGCCGCCAGGTAGATATCCTTAGACGCGGGTGCCACGATGAAGCGCACGTCAGGATCGATGGTCTTGCCCTCAAGAATAGAAGCTGCAATCGCAAAGTCTTCGAGGCGCCCATTGGTGCAGGTACCTAAGACGCCCTGCGCGATCGGCAGACCCACGACCTCGTCGATGTCACAGACGTTATCAACGGTATGAGGCTTTGCAATCTGGGGCACCAGCGCCGTCGCGTCGATTTCGACGGTCTTGATATAGCTGGCGTCTGGATCGGGATTCGCGGGACGTGGCTCTTTATCTGAATGAACGCGGCAGTATTCCAGCACCTTTTCATCGGCCGCCATAAGGCCAGCCTTTGCACCCAGCTCGATGGCCATGTTACTAATGGTCATACGAGCCTCGATGCTCATGGCATCAATGGTGCTGCCACTGAACTCGAGCGCCATGTAGTTGGCACCGTCGGCACCCAGGATGCCCGCCAACTTCAAAATGATGTCTTTCGAATACACACCTTCAGGAAGCTCGCCCTCGACAACAACCTTGATGGTTTCTGGCACCTTGAACCACAGCTTGCCTGCAGCCATCGCAGCTGCACCATCCGTCGAGCCAACACCAGTCGAAAAGACGTTCAGCGCACCATAGGTACAGGTGTGTGAATCACAGCCAATGGCAAGGTCGCCCGCGACCACATGCCCCTGTTCAGGCACCAATTGGTGGCAGACGCCCGCGCCCACATCATAGATTATGCAGCCGGTCTTTTTGCCAAAGTCGCGCATCATGGTGTGCAGCGCGCTAACCCCTTCCAAAGGAGACGGGGCGGAGTGGTCCATTACCAGCGCCACCTTGCTGGGGTCAAAGACTTGGTCTACCCCCATGGCCTCGAGTGCACGGATGGCAAGTGGCGAGGTGCCATCTTGAGCCATCACAAAGTCGACGTCAGCGATGACGATGTCACCAGCGCTGACCTCACGGCCACTATGGGTCGCAAAAATCTTTTCAGCTATTGTTTTTCCCACGTTGTTGTCACTTTCTTATCGGTTGTACGCTTATCGCTTATACGGTCGAAACTGCTTGCTTTTCTTTTGTTCCTTTTCACGGCGCTAGCTCGACACCGCGTAGTGGTATCGAGCTAGTGGTTTAATAACTCTATGGCGAACTAGCCTTTTTTGTTCATGTAGTCGTCGTGCATCTTGAAGAGTTCACGCTGGGTCAGGGCACGCTTGAGCTTGCTTGACTTTGCACGCACGAGGGCAAGAATCGCCTGCGAGTCTTCACGGCTAACCTCTACCCCGCGTTCTGCCATGGCATGCACGATGGTTGCCCCACCGCTGTGCTTGCCCACAACGATGTGACGCTCGAGCCCGACTTCTTCTGGCGGAAAGACCTCATAGGTCTTTGGGTTCTTGATAACACCATCAGCATGGATGCCTGATTCGTGGCTAAACATTGACTTACCAACCACCGGCATCGATGGATAGAGCTCACGCCCTGCTGCGCGCATGACGTAGTCAGTCAGCTCGAAGAGCTTTGTCGTGTCAATCTTGATTTCTTGACCCTCAAGGTATTTCAGCGCCATGGCAGTTTGCTCAAGCGAAGCATTACCTGCACGCTCGCCTAGGCCGCCTACCGTGACGTTTACCCAGGTAGCACCAGCGTGAATACCCGCAATGGCATTTGCCGTCGCCAGACCAAAGTCATTGTGCGTGTGCATTTCGATCTCGAGACCGGTTTCCTCACGCAGGGTCTTGACCGCAGAATACATGCGGAAGGGCTCCATCAAACCAATCGTGTCGCAGAAACGCAGACGGTCAGCGCCTTCTGACGCGGCAGCCTGGGCGTACTCAACCAGGAAATCAATGCCCGTGCGCGAGGCGTCTTCGGCATTAACCGATACGTAAACGCCATGCGATTTTGCAAAGGCAACACTTTCGCGAATGGTGTTCAGCACCCAGGCGCGATCCTTGAAGAGCTTGGTCTCAATGTGAATGTCACTGGTGGCAAGTGAAATCGCCACGGCATCAACGCCGCAGTCGATTGAAGTCTTGATGGCCTTCGTGTTCGCGCGATTCCAGCCCAGAACACTGCAGTTCAGGCCTGCGTTAGCGATGCGCGTAATGGTCTCGATTTCGCTGCCGCCCATTTCTGGGATGCCAGCTTCAATTTGGTCGATACCAATGTCGTCGAGCATGACGGCAATATTGAACTTCTCCTCATCACTGAAGACAATTCCGGCGGTCTGTTCACCATCGCGCAGCGTGGTGTCGTCAAGCTTTACGCGCGCATCACCCATCAGCGACTCGATAGGAAGCTTGCATGCCTGCGTCGTTGTTGCGGCCGTAAAATCATCGGTGATTCGAATATCTGCCATGTTATCCTCTCTTTCCGCGCTGTGTTCATCCCAGACGTCGGCATTTTGTGCTGACAAATACAGGGCCGAACTCCCCTTCGCGATAGACCTTAGATTACTTGAATAATAGAGTGACGCGAGCATCGTTCCTGCGACTTTGGCGAAGCGCAGCTCACGTCGGAAGTTCCCATTTTAGCACAAGACGAGCGCGGATTTGTTCGCCTTGCCGTGAAGGGTGGCGGAGTGCGTCCATAGCTGAGATATGGCGCGGGGGCGGATGTGACCACGGTCGGTAGTAACATAGCCCTCCCTTAGGTCACATCCCCCCCTTCCTATTCTGTCCTGAGTGTTTCTCCCCGTCCTTCCCGAGTGCAGAGAGTGAGAGATAGCTAGGTCACGTAACGAGGGATCTTTGCGTGGCAAGCACCGCAATGCTCGTGCGGCTCTATGACGCAAGATCCCTCGTAAGACAATTCAATCTGGCATAAAGTCATTGCACTCGGGACGTGCGCGCGTAATTACATCGGCATTTCCATTGCACTCGGGACGTGCCGGTTCTAGCGGGCGCGTTGGACGCGGACCGTGTGATTGCGTATCGCACCGTTTTCTGCAATGACGCGGAAGCGTACCGTGGCTGTTTTGCCGCGTGCCACCTTGACATTGTGACTGGTCACGTTGCGCCAGGTCTTACCTACCAGTACCTGAGTACGTGCCTTGCCGTGTGCCCGTGTAGGCGTAATACGTACCTGGGTCTGGGCACGAGTCAGGCGTACGGTGTGTGTTGCACGGCTTGCGCTGTACTTCTGTGTCAGCTTGCCACGATTGAGCTTCAAGCCACTGAGCCTATTGTTATTAGATTTAGCTGGTACTGGTGCAGGCACAGCCACCCAACGTGCCGTCAAGGTCGTATGACCATTTATGATGGTCGCAGCAGAGGCCTGAGCTCCATTGGGTGTAAACCAGCCCGCGAAAGTATGGCCAGCGCGACTGGTGGCAGGCAGTGCACCGACTGCGGTGTTGGAAGTTACAACTCTTGCGGCAACAGCTGTGCCGCCAGCAGCATTGAAGTTGACCGTGGATCTCCAGCGGGCATGCAGGGTCTGGCTTGCATTAACAACAGACTGTGGGCTGAATTGTGAACCGCCTGCAGCTGTCGTAAACCATCCGACAAAAGTGTGACCTGCGCGGGTTGGCGTCGGTAATACCCCGTGAGCCCGTCCATCAATATGCCTTGTTGCAGCTGCAGCCGTTCCACCCTGAGAGTTGAAAGTAATGACGCGAATCGTAGGACCACCCCAGGTGTTCACTGCTCCTATTTGAACAGGCGCAAGTCTAGATGTCGAGTCACCTGTTCCAAGTTGTCCATTATTGTTGCCGCCCCATGCATAGAGCTTTCCACTCTCGGTGAGACCAAGTGCATGTACCTCACCTGCGCTTATGCCCGCCACACTTTCGAGCACTGTGATCAATTCTGGAGAGAAATTACTAGCAACATCTGCGCCGCTGTTTCTGCCCAATTTTCCCGCATCATTATTTCCCCAGCTGAACAACTTGCCTACTCCATTTGCACTGAGCGTAAAGCTATCTCCGGCAGAAATACTTTGCCAACCAATGTCTGCGGCTATTTGCACCGGCGAGTTGAGGGGAGCAGGGTTTTTGTCGCCCTTCCCTAGTTGACCATTGTCGTTATTCCCAAAAGCATAGAGCTTCCCATCACGCGTGAGGGCGAGGGAGTGATTATACCCTGCAGCTACATCCACCCAATCTGTGCGCTCAGACACCTTTGTAGGAGTAAAAACATTTGTGCTTGAATTTATCCCCAGCTGATTACTTGAATTCCAGCCCCAAGCAAAAAGCTCACCCTTGCTGTTTATGGCGAGGCTGTGTCCTTGCCCTGCCGAAATAGTAGCCCACGTTTGATCTACACCAATTTGAACAGGCACATAATTTTCTGGCCCCATAGAAGAGGCTCCTTTGCCCAGCTTGCCACTGCCGTTGCCACCCCAGGCAAACATTTCACCCTTACTGTTTAAGGCAAGGCTGTGGTCATTTCCTGCAGAAATCTGCGTCCAGTTACTATCGAGGCCGACTCTTACGGGACTGGAGTTGCTAATTTCTGTCAGACTATGTCCTTTGCCAAGTATTCCATTTGAGTTATATCCCCAAGAATAGAGCTCTCCTTTTATGTTGATTGCTAAGGAGTGGGCTAGCCCTGCCGAAACCGCTGTCCAATTACTTTCATCTCCAATTTGGACTGGTGCCCAATTACTTAAACCCGCTACAGTCGTCCCTTTTCCCAGTTGACCCGATGTGTTGTAGCCCCAAGCCCAAAGGCGACCCTGATTATCAATGGCGAGTGAATGAGTACCACCTGCCGAAAAGCTGGGATGGGTGTCAGCTAGGGCAATCGCCGGCAGAGTAAAGCACAAGAGCGACACAAGAAGAATAATCAGAAGAGCCCTAGATTGGCGCCCCCCCCGCACGATTTTTCACGTGTAAGCATGATTGCCACAACCTTCCCAAAAAAGACCCTAAAAACTCCGGCTTCCCCGCCGAACTTTTTCCGCATATTTGGTTGTGGCGATCTTTAACACTTATGGATATATTATAAAGAGTTTATGGAGAGGATGTCAAGCTGGATATGAGCACCGACCGTCACTGCGGGCTCCGACCCGCATCTTTCCTGAGCTCATCTCTCGTCCTTCCCGAGTGCAGAAAGTTCGAGATAGCTAGGTCACGTAACGAGGGATCTTTGCGTGGCAAGCACCGCAATATTCGTGCGACGCATAGACGCAGGATCCCTCGTAAGACAATTCAATCTGGCATTAAGTCATTGCACTCGGGACGTGCGCGGGTAATTACATCGGCATTTCCATTGCACTCGGGACGTGCGCGGGTAATTACATCGGCATTTCCATTGCACTCGGGACGTGCTGGTTCTAGCAAGTGCGAGGGCGAAGGGATGCTGGACGTACTCCCCCTTTTTTAAATGGGTGACAAGTTGGTACAGATTAGTGAGCATTCACAGCTGGCTTGCTATGATGGTGGGCAGCGAGGATTTCTGTGACGCGAGTGGCGTGCGCGTCCAATCCATTCGCCCTTTCTATCTGCCCATCTATTTGGCGAGGGAGTACGTCCACTCATGAAGGCATTGAAACTACAGGTCACCGGTGTTGTCCAGGGAGTCGGCTTTCGTCCCTATGTCTACAAGCTGGCGCGCGAGCTGTC
>WRBW01000072.1 GCA_009784345.1 Coriobacteriia bacterium
AATAATCGCGAGCCAGGCATAGATAAAGACATCGGTCAGGGTCGAATAGCCGCCGATGAACTTATTGGTCGCAGACACCAGTGAGCCACCAAAGCGGTTGTTGTGAAAGTTCATGGACTGATTACTCAGCTGGTCAAAAGACATCGAGGCAAGCTCATAGTTTGCCCGCAGCTGCAGCTTCCACAGCGACCAGTCTTGCAGCTTGCTGCCCGCCTGTCCCAGCAAGTTGACAATCAGAAAGATCACAATATAGGGACCGAAGACGCTCAGAATCTGGTCTGCCGGAACCGGATCAGAAGAAACGCGGTCAATAATGCGACCCAGCATCAGTGGGTTGATGAAGGTCAGGAAAAAGACGAAGCTCACCGTTGACACCACCGACAAGATGAACATGGGCAGCTGAAGCCTGGTCACCTTCCAGTAGTAGTAGAGGCTGCGCCTGACGACGGCAGACTTGCTGCCGGTAGCTCGATTGGACGATTTCACCTGTGCTCCTCTTGTTGGTAGTAGTCAGTAGCAGCGCGACCACAGTCACGCAGTAGTGCACCTCGTAGTAAGTAGTAGTAAAAGTAGTCAAAAGAAATAAATGTGATGAACTTGTGCGCAACTTACTATTATAGACCTATAATGGCACGACGTGGTTTCTCGCAAGAAAGGTTCAAAGTGTTTTATTTTCTCGCCCTCTTAGCGGGGGTTTTAGTTACCCTGATGATTGGCGCCAACGGCGGGCTTTCTGCCTACTATGGCATCTACAAGGCCTCCGTCATTATTCACGTCATCGGCCTTGCTGCCCTGTCTCTTACCCTTTTGCTGCGTCGCGAAAACCCGCTTGCCCACTTCAAGAAAGGCTTCCTGTGGTTCATCTACCTAGGCGGCGTGATTGGCGTCTTCACGACACTGTTCTTAAACTTTGCCTTTGGCAAAATCAGCATTTCTGCCATTATGGCCCTGGGATTGCTCGGGCAAAGCATTATGGGTCTCCTGATTGACCAGTTCGGCCTCTTTGGCATGCCGCGCTACCCCTTTCATCCGCGCAAACTCATTGGCATCATCATTGTGAGCGCCGGCATCTTTGTCATGATTGACAGCTTTGTGTTGATTCCCGTACTGATATCATTTGCCGCAGGCATCTGCGTCGTCTTATCCCGTACCCTAAACGCCCGCCTTTCTGAAGCATCGAGCGTCTACACCAGCACCTTCTATAACTATGTTACGGGGCTGAGTGTGTCCATTATTGCGCTCTTTGTGCTGGCCCAGGCAGACCTTGCAAGCGGCTTTAGTTTCGTGGCAAACCCTTGGATCTATCTGGGTGGTCTATTGGGTGCAGCGGTCGTCTTCATTGGCAACGTCACCGTACCCAAGGTATCTGCCTTTTACCTCACCCTGCTGATGTTTAGTGGCCAGGTCTTCTCGGGCGTTATTTTCGACCAAATAGTTGCGACAGAATTCGCAGCACTTATCCTGGTTGGTGGAATACTCGTTGTGGCAGGTTTATGTATTGACCTTGTGATTGATCGCCGCCATCGCAACAAGCTCGCCAGCGAATCCTGATTGTAGCAAAATACAAAAGCCCAGCGTAGAATATGCGTTTTAGGCATATCGTGCCGGTTTGGACGCACTCCGCCTTCTCTCTTTCTTCCTGAAAATTGTGAAGTTTTCCCCACTTTAGCCACCTAAAGTACACGAGATGTCCACATTATCCACAACAATGCGCTATACTAGGTAAGCCGCCAAAAAAGGTGAGGCGACACAGCAAAAATCTCAGTAAAAAAGTGCGGTGAAAGGAGCAATTCATGAGCAGAATCGTCGTGGCCCTGGGAGGCAATGCACTGGGCAATACCCCCGCTGAACAAAAAGAGCGTGTTCAACATACGGCGCGCGTTTTGACGCCGCTTATTTTGGCCGGACACAACCTCATTATTTGTCACGGTAACGGGCCTCAGGTGGGTATGATTAACCTGGCCTTTGAAAAAGGTTATGAGGCTGATGCCACGCCACGCATGCCGCTGGCAGAATGCACAGCTATGAGTCAGGGCTACATTGGTTATCATCTGCAAAATGAAATCGACAGTGAAATCGAGCGTCTAGGTGGTGCGGGTATTCCGGTCATTACGATGCTGACGCAGACCATTGTTGATGAAAACGATCCTGCTTTTGCCAATCCAACAAAGCCCATTGGTTCTTACTACACTGAAGAGCAGGCGCGTGACTTTATGGCAGAAACCGGTGATACTTACGTCGAGGACAGCGGTCGCGGCTGGCGCAAAGTTGTGGCTTCACCCAAGCCTATTGGCATTTATGAGACTATTTCACTGCAGACTCTGTTCTATGCCCGCGAAGTCATTATCGCAGGTGGTGGCGGTGGTATTCCGATTGTTAAGCGCGGTCATCGCTATGAAGGTGTTGACGCCGTTGTCGACAAGGATTTTGCTGCAAGCAAGCTTGCCGAACTGATTGACGCCGATTACTTTATTATCTTGACGGCTGTCGATCAGGTGGCCATTAACTTTGGTACGCCCCAGCAGGAAGGCCTGAGCGACATCACCGTCGATGAGGCCCGCAAACATATTGCGGACAATCAGTTTGCCCCCGGATCGATGCTGCCAAAGGTTGAGGCTGCTATCTCTTACGCTGAAGCAAAGCGCGGCCGTAGCGCGATTATCACCTCGCTGGAACGGGCAGCAGATGCCCTGGAAGGCACGACGGGCACAACCATCGTCTGCCCCCTATAGTTAGAATCCCTGCCTGAGTCCTGAGGACAAAGGCAAAAGTGGAAGGTGAAGCAATTCGACGCACTCTGCAGCGCGCACATACTGGCGTAAGCCTTGCGCGCGAAGCCGCGTCGAATGCTTTGCCTTTCACAATTTATAAGAGGGACGCTGGGCGCACTCCGCCGCTTTCGTATGATTTTGCACAGCCTGCGCGGCCGCGACTAGAAATAGGGAGTCGTTTGGGTCAGCGCGCTGTAGTTCATCATATCGACCCAGTAAGATGCGGCGAGGCAGCAGGCCAGCAGCGGCACGAGTATCAGCAAGATGTAGGCGACAACACGACCAGGTGACAGTCGTGGGTGGGCCGCCTCTGCCGCGGAGGCAGCGGCTGGCACGGGGATGCCCAGGGGCTGATAGACCTCGGGGTCGTAAGTGGGGTCTGCCATGAGTGACTGCTCGGGGCGGTATTGAGCCTGCCCCAGACCCAGTATCAGCCAAAAGATGGGTGACAAAAACAGCAGTCCCAGCGTGAATCCCAGGCCCTTGCCAAAGGTCTGCGCAAGATTATGCAGGATGCGACCGTAGAAGGTCAGCGCCACGACATAGATGGCTATCGCCGCGACCGCCAACGCGAGGCCAAAGCTCGACATTCCCACTGAAGCCATACCATCGCCCATCATGATGACAAAAAAGGCCATCGTCAGAACCAGGGTAGCCACAAAGCCCGCAGACAGCATAATCCAAAACCAGCTGACGGGAGACCTGCCCACGCGCACCTCGGTGTATTCGCAGTAGAAAGGAATCAGTGCCTTCCACCACGCTTCGCCCGCCTTGTGAAAGGTCAGAGCGATGCCGATGCTCGCGGCAATCAGTACCACGAAGGTCAGCAGGTTAGTTATCAGATTCACCGTAGGGTCGATCGAGCTCATCGTCAGAGACTCGTAAAGGTAGGGCGTATAGTTCATGCGTTCTTCCCTCTTTTGTGCCGTCGTGTGTGTGCGTGCGTGTGCGTGCATGAGCGCGTGCGGTCCGAAGGGTGCAGGACCTTTGTCTCGCAGCTTTTGTGCTTGGGCTCTATTGTGGCACAGTTGGTGCTGCCCAAGATTGGTAAAATGGAGGAGTAAGTGTCCATGCGCCGTCAGCACCGTCGCGATCTATGAGGGAGCCTATGCCCGCAGGTCCACCACAGAGCCCCCTAACAAAACCTGCTCGCAGCAGCAGCGGCAGCGGCAGGCCTTGGCGCCTGTGGCAAAAGACGGCGGTACTTGCGCTGGCTGTCTTTGTGGTGCTGTGGTCGGGCTATTCGCTGGCCCAGAGCCTGGGCTGGCTGCCGCGCCCTGACCAAGCCCCCCAGCAGACGCAGCTCGCACATGAGCCCGAAGCAGCACCAACCGACCCGACCTTACCCCATCCCCTGCGTGACCCGCTCTTTCCACCAGCCCTTGCACCCACGCCACAGGTCTTGCCGCAATTCCTGGATCTGCTGGCGCAAAACGACCAGACCATCGGTTGGATTCGCATCCCTGGCACCCACATCGACTACCCCGTCGTCCAGGGCCCCTATTCAGACTGGGACTTCTATCTAAACCGCAGCTTCACGCGGCAGCACGACGGTCATGGCACGCCCTACATCTGGCCGCACAACAACATCTTGAAAGACGACCTGACCTTCATTTTCGCGCACAACATGCGCGACGGCTCGCGCTTTGCCGACATTGCCCGCTACCGCAATGAGTCCTTTTGTACGGCTCATCCCATCATCGAGTTCGACACGCTGTATGTCGAGGCCCGCTTTGCTGTGGCGGCGGTCTTCATGGTGCACTCGCAAACCGGCGTCGCCGACTACTTTCAGCACCCCACGCGCGGGATTGCCGACCAGACCCCCTTCCCCTACGTCTTTACGACTCGGTGGGCAAATCAGGAGGAGTTTGACCAGTTCAGAGACCTGGTCCGTGAGTATCAGCTCTTTGACACGGGAGTCGACTTTAGTCGCGAAGACCGCTTGATAGCCCTGTGGACCTGTGCCGGGGCCGGCGTTGCAGAAGAGCGCGTCATCGTGATTGCCAAAGAGCTACCTACGACTGACTAGCTGCTGACAAGCAGCTGGTATGGACGCCCCCCCACCCCCCTCTGTGTTGTGCTTACATGCTATCCGTGATAGTATGTAAATCTGAAAGGCGGGACAATCGTGATTGAATCCTTTGGTGATAAAGCTTGCGAAGACTTGTTTCATGGCGCTCATACGTCGCGTGTGCGTAGGCTTCCCCATGATGTTGCTGCAACTGCCGTCGTTAAGCTTGATATTCTTAATGCAGCACACGACCTTAACGATCTCCGATCGCCACCAGGAAACAGGCTTGAAGCACTTAAGGGGAAGCTCAGGGGCTACCATTCAATCAGAGTGAACAGCCAATGGAGAATTGTCTTTAAGTGGCAAGGACAAGGTGCCCATGAAGTCAGCTTAGTCGACTACCACAGCTAGGAGGTTGTGTATGATTCCCGAAAACCGTATACCCACACACCCTGGGATGATTCTGTCGCAGGAGTTCCTTGCACCCCTGGGTGTTTCGCAACTTGCATTTGCGCGACATTTAGGCATTCCCGTGCAGCGTGTCAATGAGCTCATCAACGGAAAGCGTGGCGTGACTCCACAAACTGCATGGCTTTTGGCAGAAGCCCTCAACACTACTCCGCAGTTTTGGATCAATCTTCAGTCAAACTACGATCTGGCTCGCAGTAAACCTGCGCAATCTGTTCAACCCATTGCCGCTGCATAACCTTGAGGCCAAGATATGATCTGAAGCTGCTGGCATGGACGCCCTCCCCCGCGTCTTTCTAAGCTGCGTGCTATGATTTATCAATCTGAACCTTTGGCCTGAGGTGGAGTGAGGTGCTATATGTGTGACACCATGTGCATTATGTCTGACAAAAGCTGTGATGGCATTAGCTACTTTGCGAAAAACAGCGACCGTAGTCCCAA
>WRBW01000073.1 GCA_009784345.1 Coriobacteriia bacterium
AAGAGAAGTCCGCTAATATCCGCTTACAGAAGGATGAAGATGTCTGCACTTGATAATATCGCGCAGCTGCGCGAGGAAATACAGACAAGACTGGGGAGTGCGTCCAATTTATCGCAACTTGAAGATGAGCGCGTGTCACTGCTAGGACGCAGTGGCGCGCTCACTGCAATTTTGCGTGGTTTGGGCTCGCTTGATCCGGCTGAGCGTGGCGTTGTTGGCAAGGCTGCCAATGAGCTGCGTGTCGAAGCTGAAAGCTTGCTGGAGGCGCGCAAGGCTCAGCTGTCTGCTGCTGCTTTGGACGCCAAGGTCGCTGCTGGTCGCCTTGATGTCAGCCTGCCTGGGCGCACGATGCCGCTGGGGGCTGCGCACCTGATTAGCCAGATTCGCGATGAGATCATCGACATCTTTTGCGGCATCGGCTACCGTGTTGCTGAAGGCCCTGAAGCCGAGCTTGATTTCTACAACTTTACGGCTCTGAACCATGAGCCGCAGCACCCTGCCCGCAGTGCCAGCGACACTTTCTACCTGGTGGACCGCAGCGATGATGAGCACGAAGGCCCAGAGCCCAGCGAGGTCGTCTTGCGTACGCATACGAGCCCAGTACAAGTACGCACCATGGTGCGCGATGAGCCACCTATCTACGTATTGGCACCCGGTAAGGTCTACCGCCGTGACACAGCTGACCCTACTCACTTGCCCCAGTTTACGCAGATGGAGGGCTTGGTGGTCGATGAAGGTATTACCTTTGCAGACCTGCGCGGGACACTGGACTATTTTGTTCGCGAGATGTTCGGCGCGGATCGCAAGACGCGCTTTCGTCCGCACTTCTTTCCCTTTACTGAGCCCAGCGCTGAAGTAGACGTGAGTTGCGGCATTTGCGGCGGCAGCGGCTGTCGCTTCTGCGGCAATACCGGCTGGATTGAAATCCTGGGATGCGGCATGGTTGACCCCATGGTCTTTACTCACAGTGGGGTAGACACAGAAAAGTACACAGGCTTTGCCTTTGGTATGGGCGTTGACCGCATCGCTGCCCTGCGCTACGACATTCCTGATATTCGCATCCTTGTCGAAGGCGACATGCGATTCCTCCGACAATTCTAGGAGCACTAACATGCGCGTTTCCCTAAAATGGCTGAAAGAACTCCTGCCTGGCATCGACCAGCACGCAGCTGACATGCAAAGCTTCGTCTACACCCTGGACATGACGGGCACCGCCGTCGAGGCTGTCGAAACCACGGGTCAAGCCCTGGAAGGCATCTACGTGGGTCAGATTGTCTCTAAGCTCAAGCATGAGCAGGCAGACACCCTGTGGGTCACGCGCGTCGACGTGGGTCCAGCAGGTGCCGATCTGGGTGCAGATGATGACGGCCTGTTGCAGATTGTCTGCGGTGCCGACAACTTTGAGGCTGGCGACAAGGTTCCCGTCGCCACCGTGGGCGCCGTCCTGCCCGGCGACTTCAAAATCAAAAAGTCGAAGCTGCGCGGAGTTGTGTCCATGGGCATGAACTGCAGCGCCAAAGAGCTGGGTGCCGGAGCCGACGCAGACGGCCTGTTGATACTGCCTGAAGATGCTCCTATCGGCATGCCTTATGCGGCCTATGCCGACCTATCTGACACCATTTTGGATTTGGAAATCACCCCGAACCGTCCTGACTGCCTGTCCATGCACGGCATTGCCCGAGAGTTTGCTGCCGTCTTTGGTCTGCCAGAAGTGGTCAGCGCGCCTGTTGTTCTCGATGAATCGGCGGAGTGCGTCCATGACTTCGCAACCGTTGTTGTTGAAGACACGCAGGCCTGTCCACGCTACGCCGCGCGCGTGATTCGTGACATCAAAGTGGGACCATCGCCCGACTGGTTGGTGCAGCGTGTTGAGGCAGCAGGGGTACGTTCCATTAACAACATCGTTGATGTCACGAACCTCGTCATGCTCGAAACCGGTCAGCCCTTCCATGCTTTTGACCTAGATACTATCGCTAAGGGAGCTGACGGCAAAGCGGCCGTTATTGTTCGCCGTGCAGCAGAAGGCGAGACCATTACGACCCTTGATGAGGTCGAGCGCAAGCTCAAGGACAGCAACCTGCTGATAACTGACCCAACAGGTCCTATCACCCTCGCAGGTGTTATGGGGGCAGCCAGCACCGAAGTAACTGATGCAACGGTCAATATCTTTCTTGAGGCAGCCGTTTTTGATAAGGCCATTACCAGCCGTACCAGCCGTGGCTTCCAGCTGATTTCAGAATCGTCACTGCGTTTCGAGCGCGGCGTAGACATCGAGACGACCGTTGAGGCAATGGATCGCTGTGCGGCACTGATTGCTCAGTTGGGGCAGGGTAGTGTTGCCCAAGGTGTTATTGATATCTACCCAGAAGCCTATGTGCGCCACAGCATCGAACTTACCCTTGATGGCGTCAACGCACTGCTCGGTACTGAACTTGACCTTGCGACCTGCGAGAAGTTCTTGCGTGACCTGCAGTTTGATGTTGCCACATCGGGTGACGTCATGACCGTCACCGTACCGGGCTTTCGCGATGAAGTGCGCCGTGATGTTGACTTGATAGAAGAAATACTGCGCCTCTACGGTATGGAGAATACTCCGGCGACTTTGCCCGGTGGTAGAAAGCGCATTGGTGGCTTGACGCAGCATCAAAAACTGCGTCGCAAGCTTGAAGCAACCCTGCGCAGCTGCGGTCTGTACGAGACCCTCACCCTGCCTTTTGCAAACCTCGAAGATTACGAAAAGCTCGGTGTGAAGCCTGACTTTGCCCTACTGCACAATCCGCTGGCATCTGACCAGGCAGGTCTGCGCGCTCTGCTGCTGACGAACTTGCTGAACTCTGTTGCCATTAATCGCAAGCGCGGTACGGCTAATGTACAACTCTATGAACTGGGCACGGTCTTTGCTGCCGCAGATGGCCGCAAGCAGCCCAAAGAAACAGAGAATGTTGCTGCCGTTTTGTGCGGTTCATGGAACAAGCCTGGTTGGAATATGCCAGCAGTCGAACTGGACTTTTATGATGCCAAGGGCATCGTCGAGACCCTCTTGCGCGAACTAGGAATCGACCGCGCGCGCTTTGTCGCACCAGAAGATAGCAGCTATCCCTACTTGCAGCCCGGCCGTATGGCAGAGCTTCATCTAGGTGGGCGTAGCATTGGTGTCATCGGTGAAGTGCACCCCCTGGTGCTCGAACGCTTTGACATTGATGAGCCCGTCATGTGCTTCGAGCTTGCCTGCAAGCCTCTGTACAAGGCTGCGAAGGACCTGGATGAGGTCGTCATGCCCTCAAAGTTCCCAGGCATTGAATTCGATGTCGCGCTTCTGGTAGACCGTGATGTGAGCGCAGAGACGATCACGCAGCGATTGATGAGCTTTGGTAAAAAGACTTACCTACACAGCGTGCGTCTCTTTGATGTGTACGAAGGCAAGGGTGTGCCAGAAGGCAAGAAGTCTCTGGCCTTCTCCTTGAGCTACCGCGCTGATAAGACCTTGTCGATGGACGAAGTCGAACCACAACATGAGAAGATTTTGGTGTCCCTGGAGAAAGCAACCGGTGCCACCTTACGCACCTGATACCCAGCACCTTTGGGATTATTTTCGTCACCCCGCGCTCCGACGCGGGGTCTCGGGTTTGACCTTGATCTTCACAACCTTGCGCACCTGATACCCAGACTCAGCATCACCAGAAGGGATAGCCAATGGAAGCCATGCTTCGAGCCATGCCGCTCTTTTTACCGCTTGCCATCGTGCAGGTCGGTCTGCTGGTCGTAGCCCTGCGCATGATATTTGCACAAAAATACTTTCCCGTTGGCAACCAGATGCTCTGGATTTTCATCGTGGTACTCTTCTCTTTCTTTGGCCCGATACTCTACTTCATTTTTGGCCGCGAGCAATCCACGCGATAGACATGCACCTGCGCTTGCGCGCAGGACCAGTATCGGGCGCACTGCGCCCGAAGGTCAAGGTAGTGTCACAGCAACGTCACTGCGGGCTCCGACCCGCAGTCCAATCGTATAAAGTATGCTGTTTAGCACACGTCGGTAGCTGACACAGTTACGTTCGTAAACGACACATTGCAAGCAATTAGATTGCGGCTCGGGGGCCGCAATGACGAGCTCATGTGCCTACCCTCAATTCCTGAGCGCAAAATATTCCCGTGATAGAACGATTTTTTGCGAAGGATCTTGACGCACCAAAAAAGGATGTATATCGGTGATTGCCACACAAAGATCCCACGTAAGTAGACATAAGAGTCCCAACAATTCTGCACTCGGGAAGCTAAGGGTTTTGACCTCTGGGAGCACTGCGCCCGAAGAGCAAGGACGCATCCCGTTGCGAAGCAAGGGATAGAGTTCCTGTGCCGCTCGGCACAGGTGCATTGAAGGTCAAAAGCGAGATCCCGGAACGACGCAAGTGTAGCGAGCGGACATTGCTTCGACTGTCCTAGCGAACGAAGGGCAGAAATGGCGAAGCCAAGGGTGGGGTGACAGTAGCGGAGTGCGCGATGATCTGGCTGGTTTGGACGCACTCACTCAAATAATGGTGTTGCTGGTAGGTGATTTCATGAGAAAATGGTAGTTGTGGGTCGCGCAGGTCGCTGTACATTGCGATCCATGAAGGGGTTCAAATGTCGGGGGAGTACGTCCAAACAAGGCGGTGTTCCAGTTGATTTCTTACTTTAATCGCGTTCTGAAGTTTACCGTGGTTTTTGCTGTCGTCATGTCTGTGGCCTTTGTGTTTTCTGCCTGCGATGCCGCGCGTCATGACGCGGCTGTTGCAGAGTTTGAGGCGGCGGCGGTGCAAGCAGATATGCACAATGAAGAGTTGCGTTCTGCCATTGACTCGGCCCAGGCGGTTCTTGATTTGGAAAAAGATGCCTATGGTGACGATGCGAAGAACAATCTGCAGGCTGCGATAGCGCAAGCGCAGGCGGCCCTGATAACCATTCCGGACATGCCGAGCTCGACTGAAGAAATTCGCGCTGTGGCCGAATCAATGAAATCGGTCGACTTCTCGCATCATGTCAGTACGCTCGAGGTCAAGCGCCTGTCTTTTGAAAACGCCATCAAGCAATTGGAGCAAATCACGGCTCCTGCTGAAGACTTTATTATCGAGCGCCTTAAACTGGTATCAACCATTATTGACACGGCGGCAGCAACAGCTGATGCGGATCCTGACGGAATGTTGGGGCAGGATGGCGGATACCGTTCGGCCGTGTTTTTCAGTGATTCGCGGGTGGACCAAGAGGCTTTGTCGCGCCAGGGTCGCTATACCAATGAGATTCTAGACAAGGGCACTGACGCTGGTGGCACCGTCGAGGTTTTTGACAGCGTCGAGGCAGCAACAGAGCGCAGCCGTCAGTTGGACGAAATTGCCCTGGGGCAAACAGCGCAGGCGGGTACGGGGAAGCATCACGTGCTGCAGACGATAGTGATTCGGACCTCGGCACTGCTGACAGAGGCTCAGCACAACGACCTGGTCGACAGCATCAAGACTGCCTTTCTTGAGATTAGGTAAGAGCTCTCTATTCCTGCGATAATAGAGGCTTATGATTCTTACCCTTTCGAATATTTCTA
>WRBW01000074.1 GCA_009784345.1 Coriobacteriia bacterium
CAGGATCTCGACCCCGTGCTTTTCGAACATGCCCTGCTTTTCACAAGCAATGACGCAGTTCAGCGCCGTTTGACCACCCAGGTTTGACACGACGGCGTCAACCTTTTCCTCGATGATGATCTTTTCTACCATGCTGGGCATAATGGGCTCGATGTAGGTACGGTCTGCCATGCCGTGGTCGGTCATGATGGTAGCAGGATTGCTGTTCAGCAAGACGACGCGGTAGCCCTCTTCACGCAATACCTTACAGGCTTGTGCTCCCGAATAGTCGAACTCGCAGGCCTGGCCGATGACAATCGGTCCTGAGCCTATAACCAATATGGTTTCGATGTCAGTTCTTTTGGGCATTAAGGCACCACCATAACAGGTACGGGTGATTCTAGCAGGACGCCACGCGAGGTCGAGCCCAGTATGAAGGTTCTAAAGCTGCTTCTGCCGCCACCACCAATGACGATGCCGGTAGCGCCACTTTGACGTACTTCGCCCACGATTTCTTCTTGCTTGTTTTCGCCAACGCGCACGACGATTTCAGTTCCGATGCCGTGGTCTGCAAGCATGCCGGCAAAGGCAGACAGTCTGAACTCGTACTCTTTAATCTGGTCTGCGTAGTCTGCTGCGGTTTCGCCCTTCTTGGACTGAATCACGTGCAGCAGGCGTACCTTGCCCACAGAATCGGGGTCAAAGTGGGTGCACTGCAAGACGGCGCGCGCACTCGAGCTGCTAAAGTCTACGGGTACGACCAGGTTTTGTGACCAGTCTTTTGACAGCTCTGTGGCACTGTCGACACTGTTCAAGATGTCGTCGCGCAAAAGCAGAGTTGGGGTCTTTTGTCCCCAGGTTACGGCTGCAGAAACGCTGCCTTCAAACAGGCGCTGCATGTTTGACTTTGCCGTCGTACCCATGACGATGACGTCAACCTTTTCCTGTTCAGCAACGCGCACAATATCATGCGAGCGGTTACCGGTCTCGACGCGGCTGACCGTTTCCATGCCAATCTCGCGCAGGGGGGCGCCCATGTCGTCAAGCCTGCGATAGGTCGAATCGATGCTTTTGGAAATAACGGGCATTTCGAGCCCAGAGGTGTCGAGGACATGCAGCAGAACACATTTTGCAATGCCGCGTGATTGCGCACCGGCTACAAACTCTATGAGCTGCGGCGCATAAGAGTCAAAGTCGGTGGCCAGGAGCAAAGTTCTTTTCATAATAGTTCCCCTCTCGATAGGTCTTTCAAATCACTTCAGTCGTGTTAGAACTGTTATTACTGTTATTGCTGTTATTGCTGTTGGTACAAGGCTCGTTTCGCCCGAACGCAGCTACTTTTGAGCTACGGCAGGGTTCAACTCACGTAGTTCTAGTGAAGCAAACAAGGTCGCCTCAATACCTTTTGATGGCACAGCAAAACCCTCAACGGTGCCGTCATTGAGGTTCACATGAGTCACCTCGACGCCTTCAACGCCGTCAAAGTCAATCGCATAACCGTGGTGCTGCGAGGTAATACACAGCTTGCCTGTGCGCAAATCTTTGACCGGAATGTTACTGGCACGATTCCCCACCGGCATACGTGTCAGAGTAGCGCCCAGCTCTGCCGCAAGGGCCTCGGCTTCAATATACGTTGCTGTCGCGCTGACAGCCTTAGCTGCCTCAACGAGGGCAGCTTCACCCAGGTCTTCGGTCGTCACAATGGCTGTCACGTGCGTACCTGCAACACCCTCATCGCGGATGTGTTGCGTCAACATACGGGTGTCCAAGCCATCGATGGCAACGACCCCTTCAGCCTTCAGATAGTCTGAAACGCTGCCTTCGCAGGTCCAGTTCGAGGGCAGGTCACAGATAGCACGTGCCACCACAGCTGCTGCCTTGACACCAGGCGTGGTGACGTCCAGGGCGTTGACTCCGTAGATGCCTACTTCTGGCATCGTAAAGACCAGCACCTGACCGGCCGCTCCCGGGTTTGTCATGATTTCTTGGTAGCCCGACATCGAGGTGTTAAAGGTAATCTCCCCACTTGCCGTGCCTTCGGCTCCGCAACTACGACCCTCCATGACAAGGCCCGTTGATGTTGCTAACCACGCTTTTGCACTCACATCGCTCATATTATTCACCCTCTACGATTTTGCCGTCACGCATTACCAGTTTTCCGTCTACCAACACGTCACTTGCCAAACCTTTGAGCGTTCTGCCCAAGAAGGCTGAGTTCTTACCCTTGCCCAGCAACCAGTCTTTCGTAACGACTGCTTCAGCTTCGGGGTCAACAATGGTCAAATCTGCGACTGAACCAGCCTCAAGCGTGACCAGATCCAGATCAAGCACCTTACGTGGCCCGTGAGCCATGCGTTCTACCAGCAGCGACCAGTCCATCTTGCCGCTCGCAACGAGGCTTTCCACGACCAGTGGCAGTGCGGTCTCAAGGCCTGTCGTACCCATGTTGGCAAGCTCGAACTCGAGCTCTTTTTCATGGGGTGCATGAGGGGCATGGTCTGTTGCAATAGCATCAAGCGTGCCGTCCAGCAGCCCCTCAATCAGCGCCGCTTGGTCTTCTTCAGAGCGCAGCGGTGGATTCATCTTAAAGTTCGTGTCGTAGGTCTTATCAAGGGCGTTTTCGTTCAAAACCAGGTGATGAGGGGTGACTTCTGCACTGACGCGAACGTCCCCTGCCGCCTTTGCCGCACGAATCAGCTCGACTGATTCCTTTGTCGAAACATGCGCAATGTGCAGGCGGGCACCCGTCAGGCGTGCCAGCTCGATGTCACGGGCAACGGCCAGCGATTCTGAAAGCGAGGGCGCACCGGCGACCCCCAGCCTGGTTGCAACCAGACCCTCATGGACTACTCCTCCGTCTACGAGTTTTTCATCCTCGCAGTGCGCAACAATCAGCGCGTCAAAAACGACGGCATATTCCATGGCGCGGCGCATCAGCAGCGGGTCCTGGATGCCGGCACCGTCATCACTAAAGGCGATGGCGCCTGCCTTGACCATGTCATTCATTTCCGCCAGCTGCTTGCCCTTAAGGCCTACGGTGATGGCGCCCATGGGGTAAACCTTCACGTAGCCCAGATCTTCGGCCTTGCTGATAACGAACTCGACAGCAGCACCTTCGTCAATGACGGGATTGGTGTTTGCCATGGCGGCAACGGCGGTAAAGCCACCGTGTGCTGCAGCACGTGTACCGCTTTCGATGTCCTCGCGGTATTCAAAGCCTGGTTCGCGCAGGTGAACGTGCATGTCGACAAGCCCTGGCAGCAAGACCTTGCCTGACAGGTCGAGCACTTCAGCATCTGCGGGCGCGTCCACGCAGCCGCCTTCACAGACACAGCTAATCATTCCGTCTTCTACCAGCACGTCAGCAACAACATCGAGTTTTACTGCTGGGTCAACGACGCGGGCACCTTTCAAAAGGAGGCTACTCACCTGCCTCACCTCCTAGCATCATGTACATAACGGCCATTCTGGTTGCAACACCGGCGTTCACCTGGTCCAGGACATAGGTGCGCGGGTCAGCAATAACGTCGGCAGTAATCTCGACCCCGCGGTTCATAGGCCCTGGGTGCAAGATAATGGCATTCTTTTTCATCAAGTTATCGGCACGCCACTTGTTCAGGCCGTACAGCCCGGCGTATTCGCGGATGCTGGGTACGCTCAGGCCTTCAGCACGCTCACCCTGGATACGCAGCAAGCAGACAACGTCGAGCTCTGGCAACACAGCGTCAAAGTCATAGCTGACCTCTGCACCCAGCTCTTCAGGAACCACCGGCTGATAAGCAGGGGGTGCCACAAAGATCACGCGCGCACCCAGACGCTTCAGCGCAGGCGCCAGCGAGCCTGCCACACGGCTGTGCACGATGTCGCCCACAATACCGACGGTCAGGCCCTCGATGCGACCCATCTTTTCTTGAATCGTAAAGAGGTCAAGCAAGGTCTGCGTGGGGTGTTCGTTAATACCGTCACCACCATTAACAATGTGTGCATCCATGTGCTGTGTCAGCACATAAGGCGTACCCGCATACTTGTGGCGCACGATGACCATGTCAACTTTCATGGCATCAAAAGTCTGCGCCGTGTCTATCAGCGATTCGCCCTTTGTCGTAGCACTTGCCGAGGCAGAAAAGTTCAAGCTGTCTGCCGAAAGACGCTTCTGCGCCAGCTCGAAAGAGCCACGCGTACGCGTCGAGGGCTCCAAAAACAGGTTTACTATTGTTCGTCCGCGCAGCGTTGGCAGCTTCTTTATCGGACGGTCATTAATCTCTTTAAAGGTCTTGGCATTTTCCAAAACAGCAAGAATCTCATCGTTGGTGAAATCCTCAATGTTCAAGAGATGCTTACTCTTAACCATTGACATAAGTACTACTCTCCTCCAATCGCATCTAATTCAGGGGCAAGACCAGCAGGCGGAGTCTGTCCATTACCGCCACCGTTACCAGCGCCATCATCCAAAATATCTACTCCGGTCACGCCGTCGACTTCTGCGACGCGGACACGTACGGTTTCGCTCTTTGACGAGGGCACGTTTTTGCCCACGTAGTCTGCGCGGATGGGCAGTTCGCGGTGTCCGCGGTCTACCAGCACGGCAAGCTGAATCGCCTTAGGGCGTCCAAAGTCCATGACGGCATCCATGGCAGCACGAATGGTGCGGCCGGTAAAGAGGACATCATCGACCAGAACAATCGTCTTGTCGGCAATATCAAAGGGAATGTCAGTGCGGTGCAATACGGGGGAAATCTTTGTTGCAATGTCATCGCGGTACAAAGAAATATCAAGTACCCCAACGGGCACTGACTTTCCTTCGATCTTGGTGATGTTTTCTGCGATGGTTTCAGCGAAGTTGTTACCGTGGGTCATGATTCCCACCAGGGCTACGTGATCTGAGCCCCCGTTCGCTTCGAGAATTTCATGCGTGATACGCATGAGCGATCTAGCGACATCTTCTGATGTCATGACCGTTGTTTTCACAACCTGGTCTAGATCGTCTTGTGCCTTGACAGTCATAGCGCTCCTCTCGTTAGTACAGGACGTGTTGCCGCTGCACGCGGCAAGACCCTAAAACGTAAAAATCGCCCCGACCTAGAGGCAAGGGCAACAACGAAGATGCGTAAGTAAATGAATAAGTATGCAAAAATCAGCTTTAAAATGCATATACCTACGTACTATGGAAGGTGTCCTTACCAGCCTCACAGGACTAGATTAAAGGTCAGTACCTAAGATAGCATGAAAGCCCTAAAAGAACCGTGTGTATTCTGTGGAAATGCGCCATTGGAAGCCTCCCCTAGCGGGAAGCAAAAGATCCTTCGCTTCGCTCAGGAAGTTGGGGGGGGGTGGTATCAAAGGTTGCGCTCAGCAGGAATTGGGTGAGGGTTTTTGGCAAGCTGCGTAGCGAGGTCTATAGGATTGTTGAGGTCAAAACAAAGCTTACCCGCCTCTTGCCAGCTCTGTGCTAGTTCAGGGTCATCAGTGATGATGGCCTCGCTTTCTGCAGGCCCAAAGCGGGGCTCTTCTGTCCGCTCAGCACGTGCAACGACGTAGAGCCCAAA
>WRBW01000075.1 GCA_009784345.1 Coriobacteriia bacterium
GTGCCCCGCTGCCAAAAGGACGGCACCCATAGAAGCGCACTGTCCCACGCAGATGGTCGACACATCAGACTTGATGTATTGCATGGTGTCGTAGATGGCAAGACCGTCGACGATATGCCCGCCGGGTGAATTAATGTAAAAGTTGATGTCTTTGGTAGGGTCAACACTTTCGAGGTGCAGCATTTGTGCTACCACCAGGCTTGCGCTGACTTCGTTGACCTCGCCCGTCAAAAAGATGACACGCTCGTTGAGCAGGCGTGAAAAGATGTCAAAGCTGCGCTCGCCACGGCTAGTCTGCTCGATGACGATAGGTACCAAATTAGCCTGGAAGTCCATGGCAGGGTTTAACTGACTATGATTATTGTTGTACATAGTTTAGGCTTCCTCTTTTGCATCGGCTGCGTCTTTTGCGTCGGCTGCATCACTAGCATCACCTGCAGCAGCACCAGCTGTCTCTGCAGCAGCTTCAACTACTTCTGGACCGGTGGCAGTTGCTGCCAGATCTTCGGTGTTAATAATGGCGTTGTCACGCAGCCACTCAAAGGCCTTGCTGCGAGCGATGTCATCGCGCAGGGTCGTCAGCAGGCCACGCTTGACCCAGGTCTCACGCAGATCTTTGGCGCTCATGTCAGATTCGTCATCTGCTTCTGCAGCTTTGGTGAACTCTTCTTCCAGAGCTTCGTCATCGGGCACCAGACCCTTTTCGCGTGCTAGCGATTCAAGCGCCAGATCGTTGGCGACAGAAATGCCTGCTTGGATTTCCATGTCAGCCTGATATTGCTCGGGGTCGATGTTTGCCTGTTCCAGGTAAGCATCAAGCGTTAGGTTTTGCTGCTCTAGCATGCGGCTGAACTCGTCAAGCATTGAATCTGCACGGGCCTCGATAAGGCTCTGAGGAACCTCGCCGTCCAAAAAGCCAATCAGCTCTTCAAGCAGGCGGTCATCACGCATGCGGTCCCACTGCTGAGCTTTCTGCGACTCGATGTAGGTCTTGATTTCTGCACGCATGGCTTCTACGGTGTCAAAGCCCGTCTGCTTTGCAAAGTCGTCATCGACTTCTGGCAGGACGCGCTGATTCAAGGCATCGACCGTGACATCCATCTTCATAGTCTTGCCAGCAAATTCGGTGTTAGCGCCCGTATCTTCTACGGTGAACTCGATTTCGCGCGACTCTCCTGCTTTGGCGCCCAGCAGTCCTGCATCAAATTCCGCAGGCATCATGCCCTGGCCCAGTTGATACAGTTCGCCAGAAACGCTCGAACCCTCATAGCTGTCGCCATCAATGCTTGACTCAAAGCTCAGGGTCACAAAGCTGTCATCAGCCACAACAGCATCGGCATCTTCCACCACGGGGAAGGTCGCAAAACGCTCAAGCGTTCCAGTAACCTGCGCATCGATTTCAGCATCAGTGGCCTCTTTGGGGACCATCGTGATTTCGACTTCGGTCGAGGTCAGCGCATATTCGGGACGCAGGTCAACCTCCACCAGGTATTCGTAGTCTGCGCCCTCTACCAGTTCTGCAGGGTCCTTAAAATCAACCTTGCCTGCGGTGCGCAGCTCCTGGGCATCCACTGCCAGCGGATAGGTTTCGTTGACCAGCTCTTCAAGCGCCTGAGCCAGCACGTATTCGCGCCCGACCTGGCCTTCGATGACGCTACGAGGGGCCTTGCCCTGCCTAAAGCCAGGAAAACGCAGCTGCTTAGCCAGCGATTTGAACTCGCGATTAATGGCCTCATCGACTTTTTTCGCCTCGACGACGACCTTGATTTTTGCCTTTTCGGTGCCGTCTACGACACTACGCTCTACATTGCTGGTAAAACTCACGGGTGCTTCCTCTCTATCGCTGATAGCATCTTTCATCGCGCAGATAGCTGCGCTCATGCATCGTCAAATTGTTTGTTTATAGCCTTACGATTCTACCAAAGACTCTTATCCCACGCTGTTCATGATTTCAGCGTAAGACGGATAGGGCCAGATTTCTTTGGGACAGGCCGCCTCGAGCGCATCAACGGGGGTGCGCACATCGCGCATGGCGGCAAGAACCGTGTCGCGACACAGCTCGGCGTGGGCAAGCGCAATATTGGGGTCATGTTCGCACGAACAGGCCGCCTCTTTTGCCGCAGCGAGCGCCTCTTCAAGAGTTGTCAAAGCATCTGCGACTTCAATCGTCTTTTGGCTGAGTGCGTCCAGCGTCCCCTCCTCAACCCGCGTATCAAGCGAGGCACTAACGGCGCGCTTTGCTGCAATCAGGTCTGCCAGCTCGCGCTGATAGGCAAGGACCGCGGGGATGACATCAGTTTTAACCATGTCTATCATGGTCGCGGCTTCGATTTTTATCGTCTTTGAATAGCTGCCCAAAAAGACTTCAGCGCGCGAGGCGAGCTCAGTGTTATTCAAGACCTTATGGCGCTTGTAGAGCGCGCGCGACTTGTCAGTCAGCAGTTCTGCCAAAGCTTCCGGCGTCGACTTGAGGTTTGACAGGCCACGGCGGCTTGCCTCTTGCACCCAGGCGTCGCTGTAGTTGTCACCGTTAAAGACGATGCGCTTATGTTCGTGATAGGTCGTCTTGACCAGTTCATCTAAGGCTTCATCAAAGCGGCCTTCTTCAGTCGCTGCCTCCAGCAGGTCTGCAAACTGACGCAGGATTTCAGCCAGCGTCGTGTTCAGCACAATGTTGGGGCCTGCGATAGAAAAGGCAGATCCCGGCATGCGGAACTCGAACTTGTTGCCCGTAAAGGCAAAGGGGCTGGTACGGTTGCGGTCAGTCACGTCACGCGTGAAATGCGGCAGGGCGCGCGCACCGATAGTCATTTGAGTCTTGCCGGTACCCGCATAATCGACATCGTCGTCAATGGCGTCCAAAATAGCCGTCAGCTCATCACCTAAAAACATCGACACAATAGCAGGTGGCGCTTCAGATCCACCCAGACGATGGTCGTTGCCCGCACTAGCGCTGGAGGCACGAATCAAGTCCTGATAGACATCTGATGCCTTAATGATAGCCACCAGAAGCAGCAAGAACTGCGCATTGTCAGCAGGAGTCGCACCGGGTTCAAGCAGGTTGACGCCCGTATCAGTCGATATCGACCAGTTATTGTGCTTGCCGCTTCCACTAAAGCCCGCGAAAGGCTTTTCGTGCAGCAGACAAACCAGACCGTGACGACCAGCAATATTTTTCAGCGTCTCCATCACCAGCTGATTATGATCGGTCGAAACATTGGTCGTGCGGTACACGCAGGCCAGCTCATATTGCCCCGGCGCGACCTCATTATGACGCGTCTTTGCATACACGCCCATCTGCCACAGCTCGCGGTCAATATCTTGCATGTAGGCAAGCACCCGCGGCTTAATCGACGCAAAATAATGGTCATCCATTTCCTGACCCTTTGAAGGGTGCGCACCCATCAGAGTACGCCCGCAGGTCATCAGGTCCGGACGCTGCTCATAGAGCTCGCGATCGACCAGAAAATACTCTTGCTCGGCACCAACGGCAGAGATAATACGTTCAACTTTATCGTGCCCAAAGAGCTTCAGAATACGCAACGCTTGAATGTTGAGTGCGTCCATTGACCGCAGCAGGGGTGTCTTTTTGTCCAGTGCGTCGCCACAGTAAGAACAGAAGGCCGTCGGGATGCACAAGGTATCATCTTTGATGAAGGCATAAGAAGTCGTGTCCCATACCGTATAGCCACGCGCCTCAAAGGTTGCGCGCAGGCCGCCAGAGGGAAAACTGGAGGCATCAGGCTCACCGCGAACCAGTTCCTTACCGCTGAACTCCATGACAGCACGCCCTCTGCCTGCTGGCATAATGAAACTGTCGTGCTTTTCAGCCGTAGAGTTCGTCATGGGCTGGAACCAGTGGGTGTAGTGGGTTACTCCCTTTTGCAGGGCCCAGTTTTTCATGCCTTCGGCGACGACATTGGCAACGTCGAGTTCTAGATAGGTGCCATCGTGAATCGTCTTTTTGAGCGCGCGGTAGCTGTCTTCTGGCAGGTGAACACGCATGGCGCGGTCATTAAAGACCTTGCAGCCAAAGAGCTCATTGATGTCGCTCATGTTTTCAGAATTTTTCGAGGTGCTGGTGCTGCTAACGCGGTCAGTCACAGAGGCTCCTATCGGACGGCTGATGGTAGGTAGCTGCATTTTTGCTCAGGATGAAGCTTCCTGGCGAGTTTGAAATGCGGTGATTTTTCACCAACTTACGATTCTACTCTCAATGGACGCAAAATTAAAGGGATTAAGCGTGAAAAAGACTTGCACACAGCACAGATTTTGTTATACTTGTACGTCGCTGCGGGTGTGGCGGAATTGGCAGACGCGCTAGATTTAGGTTCTAGTGAGCAACGCTCGTGGAGGTTCAAGTCCTCTCACCCGCACCACTACGGTGGTTGTCCCGCAGCAAAAGTATGAAATGCGCCATTGGAGTAGCGGTTATCTCGTCAGCCTTTCAAGCTGAAGAACACGGGTTCGAATCCCGTATGGCGTACCACTGATTTCTATGGCTCTCTTATTACCGAGAGGGTCTTTGAATAGAATCCTTTTTGGATTCGAACCCAAGGGGTTGAATGCGACCTTAGGAGCATTCAAGTCCGAGCGCCAGCGAGGTCACGTGGATTGCGCAGCAATACACGAGAATCCCGTATGGCGTACCACTTTTTACACACGCCCTCATGAGAGGGCTTTTTTCACTCATTGCCACTTATGGCCCTCGTGCGGGCGTGGCGGAACGGCAGACGCGCTAGCTTCAGGTGCTAGTAAGGTTATCCTTGTGGAGGTTCAAATCCTCTCGCCCGCACCATCTGAATGGACTATTTGGCACATAAAGCCCGCATCTGTATGCTTACGTACGTTACTACGCTGCGCATTCAGATGCGGGCTTTCTGCACTCAAATATCCCTATTCAGACTCAACTACATGGATTTGAAGAACACCCCTTCCCGAGTGCAGAGTATTAGGGATACTTAAGTCTTGTGACGAGGGATCTTTGGGTGGTAAGCACCCAGATACACCCATAATGAGGACACGCAAGATCCTTCGCAAAAGGTCTACCGAAACCAGGATCGCCTTGCGCTCAGGAAGTGCTGCCAGTAATTGTCCCCATGTAGATACAGCCGTCTTTTTGAGGCGCCTGCGCTTCTGGCATTACTTGGTAGTTGAACGGCAGGTCAAAGTGCTGGCTAGCCAGATAAAGATGACATAGGGCAATGCCGTTATCA
>WRBW01000076.1 GCA_009784345.1 Coriobacteriia bacterium
AAGGCCTGGGTACCGGTCATCATACCGCTGCTGGTACAACTCTTTCGCCGCGCAGACACCCTCGCCCTCGCCATGGAGGCACGCTGCTACGTCGTCAGCTCAGATCTCGCAAGCGGCGCACACCCTGCGCGTACCCGCCTGCGCACCCTAAGCTTGCGCGGCATCGACTACGCCATCATGGGCGGCAGCGCTTTAGCGGCACTTGCTATCATGGTCTTGCCCAGATTCTTGAGCAGCTAAATGAGCACGAAGACACAGATGCGGAGTGCGTCCATGCCCGAAACAACACAGAGCTACGCCCTGAAGCTCGCCTACGATGGTGCGCGCTTTCATGGCTTTGCCAAACAAAAAGACGCGCACATCGCGACGGTTCAGGGCGCACTCGAAGAAGCTCTGGCGACCGTGCTGCGGCTCGACAGTCCGCTCAAGACCGTCTGTGCGGGACGTACTGACGCCGGTGTTCACGCCCTGGGGCAAGTAGTGAGCTTCGAGCTTCCCGGCGAGCCCCTTGACGCGCAAGCCCGGGGCAGCTTGGTCAGATCGCTCAACGCACTGACACCAGAATCCATGAGCGTGCGCTGGCTGCAAGCTGCAAAGCCCGGCTTTTCTGCCCGCTTTGATGCCCAGTCACGCGAGTATCACTATCATCTATATAACCACCCTGTGCCACCGGTCTTTACCAAAGATTTCGCCTGGCACTATCCGCAACTCCTTGATAAATTTGTGATGAAACAGTCTATTATCCTGTTACAGGGTCAGCATGACTTTCGCTCTTTTTGCACGGCAGCTTCTGCTTTGCCAGGTAAAAACACCCTGCGGACGATACACACCTTCGAGCTTTTCGAGCACGACATCATGGGGGAGGACATCCTCACGCTGCGTATTATTGGCAATGCCTTCCTGCACTCCCAAGTCCGCATCATGGTGGGAACGGTGTGTGAAATCGCTGCTGGTAAGCGGGAATACTCTGACCTCGCTGACATACTGGCGGCAAAAAACAGAGCCGCGGCCGGCATTACGGCCCCTGCTCATGGACTCACACTCCGCCAGGTTATCTATCCTGAAAAGGCGATCATCGAAGACTGCTAGCACTGCGGGCTCTGCAATCAGGTCGTCCCTGAGCGGCATTTTGACCGCTTACGACAAAATGATACCTCTAGTGGGTACATTCTTCACATTTAATATCATATTTTGTACACATTTAAGATAAAACGCGCTATAATACTCAGGTAGTAATTCCAACAAGGAGGAACCATGGAAACAAGACGCGTACTATTAGTCGAGGACGAGAAGAGCATTCGCGATGCTGTTGTGGCATACCTCGAGCGCGAAGGCTTCTGGGTCACACCAGCTGCCGACGGCGAAGCTGCTCTCCACGCCTTTTCACTGCATAATTTTGACCTCATCGTACTAGACCTCATGCTGCCTAAGGTCAGCGGAGAAGACGTCTGTCGCGAGATTCGCGAAAAGAGCGACGTGCCTATCATCATGCTGACCGCAAAGGGTGAAGTTGATGACCGCATCGCCGGTCTGGAGCTGGGTGCAGACGACTATCTGGTCAAGCCTTTCTCGCCACGTGAGCTTATCGCGCGTATTAAAGTGTTGCTGCGCCGCTCGCATGTCACTGACATCCCACAGCGTGACTTCCTGAAATACGGAGACCTCGAGCTCGACGTCGGTGGACACCGCGCCCTGCTTGCCGGTAAGGATTTGGACCTCACGGTCAGCGAGTTCAAGCTACTGCTGGTTTTGGCACGCTACCCCGGCCGTGTGTACAGCCGTATGGAGCTCGTCGACAAGGTGCTGGGTTATGACTTTGAGGGTTATGAACGCACCGTTGATTCGCACATCAAGAACCTTCGTGCGAAGCTAGGCGATGACCCCAAGGAGCCCCGTTACATCTCAACCGTTCACGGTGTAGGCTACCGCTTTGAAGCACAAGGCTAATCGCAGCGTATTTGCGACTCGCCTGGGTCTTACTTTTGCCCTCATTGCGGCAATGACGGCGGTGCTCGCAGGTGTCATAACTTATGTCGCCTGGTCACTTGCCTTTGAAAGTTACATACGCAGTAATCTGCAGTCCACCGCAACCTATGTGGCGCGACATGCAGGTTCTGCGTATTATCTTTTTAATGGCTGGGATTTCAACCATCGGACCATGATTCCGCAGGTGTCCCCCCGCCAAGACGTCATAGTCCAGATTTTCGATAACAACAACAATCTGGTCTATGACGAAAGTGTTTTTAATCCCCAAATTCGCGACGAAGCCTCAGAGCTTTTCGATGCCACGGGGATTCGCGAACTCAACCCCGAAGACAATAACGTCATCATAGCCCCGGTCGTCGTGGACTACATCCGCGTCGGCGAGGTGCGCGTCTACGCCTACGGCTCTGCCGGCCTTTTGACGGCCCACGACCTCGAGATGCGCACGACATCGCTTTTGGCACTGGGAGCTGCCGGCTTTTTTGCCATCATTGTGTCAACCATTATTGGTATGTGGTATTCGCGGCGCCTCGTGTCGCCCATTTCACAAATTACCGTGGCGGCGCAGCGCATGCGTGACGGTGACGAATCTGCACGGTCACAACTTGACGGTGATGATGAGATTGCCCAGCTGGGCATTACCTTTGACATGATGGCTGATTCCATCCAGCGCGACCGCGAACGCGAGCGTCGCATGACCGGGGATGTTGCCCACGAGCTGCGCACGCCTCTGATGGGCATTCAGGCCACGGTAGAGGCCATCGAAGATGGCATCTACCCGGCAGACAGCGAGCATCTGTCGATTATCTTGCGTGAAACAAAGCGCCTGACGGGGCTTACTAATTCGCTCCTCGAGCTGAGCCGTCTTGAAGATGAAAAGACGGAGTTCCCCATGTCCGTCATCGATTTTAATGATCCCGTCAACTCGTCAGTGTCAGTCAATCGCGCTAGTATCGAGGCCCTGGGTCTGACGCTCATTGTTAACCTGAAAACGGGTATGAAGGTTAATGCCAATGCTTCGCGCATGCAGCAGGCGGTGACCAATCTTTTGACGAACTCGATGCGCTACACGCCCGAGGGCGGTACGGTCACGGTGACGACCTTCCAAAAAGACAACTATGCCTGTGTTGCGGTAAAAGACACGGGAATGGGCATGAGCTCACTCGAGCTGCAGCATGTTTTTGCCCGTTTCTGGAGAGCCGATTCGGCACGTGATCGCGCCACCGGTGGTATTGGCATTGGGCTACCCATTACTAAAGAAATCGTCGAGCGCCACGGGGGCAAGATTGAGGTCGAAAGTAAGGTGGAGCGTGGCACCACCTTTACCATCATGATCCCCCTCGCTAAGTAGTAAAACTTCGATACAGCCCCAGCAATTGGCCGGCAGTGTTGTCGATGCAGTAGTTCTTTGAGCGCTCGCGCGCGCCACGGGAAAGACGCTCGCGCACATCGGCGTCATGCACAATCTTTGCTGCCTCATACATCAGAGCCTTGCTCTCTGGCGAGGCGGCCAAAAAGCCACTCTTGCCATGCTCTACGGTGTCGCTAATACCTGGTGAATGTACGGCAATCACGGGCAGACCTGCAGCCAGGGCTTCAATCACCACCAGGGGATGCACCTCGCTGACACTTCCGGTAATAAAGGCGTCTGACATGGCCATGTAGTCAGGAATCAGTTCATAGTCGACGGCACCAACCGTGATGATGCGACCGTCAAGCCCATGCCTTTGGGCGAAGCCCTGGGCGTAGGCCATTTCGGTACCGTCACCCACCAGCATGAGCTTCAGCCGGTCACCCAAGGCAGCATCACCTGCCGCAAGACGGGCAAATTCGCTCAGCAGGTAGCTAATGTTTTTCTCATGAGAAACGCGTCCCACATAGCACAGCAAGACATCGTCTTGCGCCACACCCAGACGGCTGCGACAGACCGATCGTTTATGCGGGTCAAGATCATCGCTGCGAAAGGCCGTCAAATCGATGCCGTTAGGAATGACGACGGCGCCTTCGTACTGGGCGTACTCCGCCAGCCAGTCCACAATACCCTCTGAAGGCGCAATAACCAGATTGCACTTCGAGGTAAAGTAGCTGAGGTAGCGCGCATTGAGCTTGTGACGCGAGGTGTAGGGCACGGCCTTCGCGTAGGTGTCGGCATAGAGGTCGTAGCGCGAGTGGTTCGTGAAAACCAGCGGCTTGTTGTTCTTTTTGACATGGTGCAGCAGATAGGAGCCGCTTTGGTGGGGGTGGTGAGTGTGGATGATGTCGAGCGTCGGAATCAGGTCGCGTGTCTGCTTGTTGAAGGCCGGGCCGTAGTTCCAGCCCGTCGATCCCCAGGGAACCCCCAGGTTGCGCACGACATTTGATTCGTCATCAGGATGATGGGTCGAGCCAAAGGTAATCAGAAAGACGTCATGGCCCGCAGTCTCGAAGCTGCGTTTAATAAGGCGCACGTGATTAGTGACTCCACTAATGTGCGGCAAATACATGTCGACGAAGAGCCCAATTCTCATTCCCATAGCGATTATTATATACTTAAACGCTGCAATCACCATGAGAAAAGAGGATATCTAATGTCTTTATCTATAGGAATCGTCGGCCTGCCAAACGTGGGCAAGTCTACGCTGTTTACGGCGCTTGCGAAGGCACAGGTCGAGGCTGCCAACTACCCCTTTGCGACCATCGAGCCCAACGTCGGCATCGTGTCGGTGCCTGACCGCCGCCTGGACGTTTTGGCGCAGATGGCTCTGCCTAAAAAGGTCATTCCGGCAGCTGTCGAGTTCAATGACATCGCCGGCCTTGTTAAGGGTGCTAGCGAAGGTGCCGGCCTGGGCAACCAGTTTCTGGGCCACATCCGCGAGACTCACGCCATCGCTGAAGTCGTGCGCTACTTTACTGACGAAAACATCATCCACGTCGACGGCAAAGTCGACCCGCAGTCTGACGCCGAAACCATCAAGCTTGAGCTGATTCTAGCCGATATGGCCACGATGGAGCGCATCATCACACGCCTTGAAAAAGAGGTCAAGAAAGATAAATCAGCGCAGGCTTCACTAGACGTTGCAGGCAAGGTTTTGGCTCATCTGGAAGCTGACCACCGTGCCTGGGGTACGCCTTTGACCGATGAGGAG
>WRBW01000077.1 GCA_009784345.1 Coriobacteriia bacterium
CGATGCGAAATGCTTGGTCGAGCGATTTTTTGTGGAGAAGCTCGATGGCGAGGACGGCTGCAAAGGGTACGATGATCAGTCCGAAGGGTGGGATGATGAAGGCTCCGACGATGATGGCGACAGGTCCGATGCGCTCGCTCCAGGTGCTGCTGTCAGACCTGGTCAAGAAGTAGCGATTGGCGATGAAGTCTGCCAGCAGGACGGCGAGGGAGCCGGCTGTCAGTGCAAGCCAGAAGAACCAGCCCAGCTGGGCTCCGTCGATGCCGAAGTGATAGATCAGTACGCCTGCCCAGAGAAGGGGGATGCCAGGTATGACCGGCATGACGAGTGACGCAAATGCTGCGACAAAGCAGATGATGATAAGTATCCAAAGCAGGGTTGTGATAAGCATAGTGGCTCTAGCTTAACAGGTCGCGGGAAGGTGGCGGAGAACAAGGGTTAAGGTCAAAGGCGAGATGCCGCGTCGGAGCGCGGCATGACAAAGAGGGGGTTCATGGCGAGATGCCGCGTCGAGGCGCAGGGTAACCAAGGCGTGTTGGAGGGGTCGCCTATAATGGTGAGAACTAAGAAGTGATATGGGGGGGATGTATGCTGACACAGTTTGGGCTGAGTGCAACACGCGAAGGGCTCTATGACATAACGGCTCAGGTGGCTGATGCGGTCACTGCAAGCGGGGTAAGCGACGGGATTGCCGTGGTCTACTGTCCTCACACCACAGCTGCGATTACGATTAATGAGTCCTACGACCCTGATGTGGCACGTGACCTCGTGCGGGGGCTGGACGCAGCCTTTCCCGACCGTGCGGATTTTGCTCACGCTGAGGGCAACAGTGCCGCACACCTGCGTGCCAGTGCCGTGGGTGAAAGCGTGACGGTAATTGTTGAAGGCGGACAGTTGGTGCTGGGGACTTGGCAGGGTATCTACTTTTGCGAATTTGACCCGCCGCGCCCCGCACGCAAGGTGTATGTGAAGGTTTTGGCAGGGTGAGATGATTGGGCGTGCTCCCCCGCTTTGGCTTGTTGTTCTGGAGGCTCATCAGGTTGCTCGATGCCTGGACGCAAGCCACCGGTTCTGCAGTTAGGTATTATTTGGTAAGGGTCAGCATCTAATAAGGAGCATCTTATGGCGAAAGTCAATTTGAGTGAACTGGTCGAGGCCTATGACGGTCAGGGGGACGAGTTCGGCTACTACCTCGATACTGCCACGGGTGAGGTTTTGCTGCTGGAGGACAGTCTTTTGGGCGAAGTAGAAGATAATCTTGCGGCGCTGCTTGACCCAACCGTAAGCGACCTTCAGATCGAGGAGCTCATAGACACACAGGGCTTCATGGTGTCCTTTTCGCCAGAGGAATTGCGCCGGATTGCCCGTGCCTATGATGAAACTCTTACGAAAGTACGGCCTCCTGATTCGCGAGAAGACTACCGCATTATGGAGGACTTCGTACGCACGATCGATGATGGGCAGATCAAGGATGACATCATCTATGCGATGTCTGGCAGGGGTGCGTTTCGCAGATTCAAGGACAAGCTTTACTCGGTCGACTTGCTGGGAGCTTACTTCGATTTTCGCGAGAAGGCATTGTTCGATTTTGCTCGCGAGTGGTGTGAGTATCGCGGGCTTGAATACGAGGGTGCACTGGAAACGGGCAAACAGGATGATGGAAGACAGGTGGTGCAGGTGAGTCAGATGAGTAACGCGCAAGTGGCATCAGCAGAACAAGCAGAACTTGAAACCTGGTATCAGCAGTACCGGGATAAGATAGGTGCCTTTGGGCTGTTTTTCAAGGCCATGGAGTTTGACCAGGCGACCATTGCGCCCAAAGAGGGGCTGCCCTACACCAATCGCATGATGTCGACCTTTCAGGATGACTACTTTAGTTATGCCACCGACCCTGCGCACATTGCGAAAATCGAGGCTCTGTTTGCAGCAACAGAAGACGCGACCTTAAAACGCGAGCTAAGCTTGCGCCTGCGAGGTCTGAACCAGATTGCAAAGCTGCCCAAGGAGCTCTATCTGGACTACCAAAACGCCGTCGTGGAAAGTCAGCAGTGCTGGGAGGCGGCAAAGGCGGCAAATGACTACGCGGCCTTCAAGCCGCATCTGCTGGGCCTGATTGAAAAGAAGAAGGCTTGCCTTACCTACTTTGATACGGCGGGCAGCGACTATGACTTTTTGCTGGACGAATACGAAATGGGCATGACAGCACAGGCCTACGATGCCTTTTTTGCCCGCATCAAAGAGCATCTGGCGCCCCTGATTGCGCGCATCAGGCAGTCAGGCGTCGTGATTGATGACGCGGCCTTGCACCAGGACTATGACCTTGCCGGCCAGAAGGCCTTCACTAAGGTTATAAAGGCTGCCCTGCAGTTTGACCCAGCGCGTGCTTATCTGGCGGAGAGCGTCCATCCCTTCTGCACCTTCTATTCTGGCAAAGACGTGCGTATGACGACAAAATACGAAGCTGACAACGTAACTTCGTCAGCGATGTCAGTTGCGCACGAATACGGTCACGCGCTTTACGGGCTGCAGGTCAACCCAGATTATGAAAACACGACGCTGGCTGATGACATCGGCTCTGCCATGCACGAATCGCAGTCGCGCCTGATTGAAAACCACATCGGCCGCAGCAAAGCGTTTTGGGTATCGCTGTACCCGAAGCTGCAGGAACTGTTTCCGGGTCAGCTCGCGGGTGTAGATCTAGACGGCTTTATCACCATGCTGAACCGCAGCAAGCCAGGGCTCATTCGCATCGAAGCTGACGAGCTTACCTATCCCCTGCACATCCTGATTCGCTATGAGATTGAACGTGAAATCTTTGACGGCCAGGTCGACCTCGACCAGCTTGATCTACTGTGGGCCGATAAATACGAACAGTACCTAGGCGTGCGACCAGCGACCCACAGCGAGGGGATCATGCAAGACGTCCACTGGAGCTGCGCCTACTACGGCTACTTTCCCACCTACGCCCTGGGCAGCGCCTTTGCCGCGCAGTTCTACCATGCCATGCGCCGCGACATCGACGTCGATGCGGCCTTGCTGGAAGGCAGATTTGAAGAGATTGCTGCCTGGTTGGCGGAGCACGTCCATACCTACGGCGCACGCTATAGCTTCGACGAAGTGCTGGTGAAAGCCACTGGTGAGAGCTTTAACCCTGATTACTACATTGACTATTTGGTGGACAAATATACGAAGCTGTACCAACTGGATTAAAGTCAAGGGCGCGGGGGTGCGGGGGCCATGAGTTGGCCGGTGATGTGCAGGGTCGCCGTGCCGGCCGAGGCATTGGTTAGCTGCTGCATCAGCATATCGGCATCTGTCGCAGGGATGTTGAGCTTGATAGTAATACTGTCCGTGTAGCTCGTATCAGTGATGACGGCGCCACTATCCTGTGCGATCTTGACCAAGCGGTCATACTGAGGGTAGCTACAACAAAGCTCGATGCTCGTCCAAGCACAGACTGCGGCAATGGTCGCAGCATCAAGCGCCATCTTTGCAGCCTGCGTGTAGGCACGCACCAAACCGCCAGCACCCAGCTTGATGCCGCCATAGTAGCGGGTAACTATCACCAGGGCGTTTTCGACCTGCTCGCGCATCAAGACATTCAGGATCGGCTGACCTGCGGTTCCCGATGGCTCGCCATCGTCAGAATACCGCATGACCTGCGGGTCACGAATCACGTAGGCGCTGCAGTTATGGGCGGCCTCCGCATGCTCGGCTTTTATCCTGACTAGGATGTCACGAGCCTCATCATCGCTCGCGACCGGCCACACAGCGCCGATGAAGCGCGAGCGTTTCTCGCTAAACTCCGCACTGGCAGGGGCAGCGATAGTGAGATATGTGTCTGTTGTCGCGATGGCAGCAAGCTCCTAGCAAACGGTTGTATAAACTATAATAGAGCACAACAAAGGGGGAATTATGAAATCTATCAAGAGTGATGCTTTAAGCACGAAAGTGAACTGGGTGAGGTTGTCCATAGTTGTGTTGGGGGGGCTCTTGATAGCCCTGATGGCTATAAATTCTGTGGCCTGCTCGAGCGAGCCAGCTGTAGATGAGCCGGCTCCACCTGCTGAAGTAGTGGCTCCCGCCGAGCCTGACGGACTAGGTGCTGCGGGGGATGAAGCTGGCGAAGAAGAGTTGACCTCTTATGCCTACGTCGTTGACTGGCGTGCCGACACCGAAGATGCCATCGAGATTGGATTTGACTTTGTTGACTGGTTTACCGGCGACGAAGCCGTCGAGATGTTCATGCAAGACAATCCGGGCATGTCGCGTGCTGATGCCGAGGTCAACGTTGAAGAGTTTGGATTCATTCGCAATGTAAACCCGCTGGTGCGTTGGTTTAGTGTCGATAGCAACAGTATCCTCTTCGTGCGTGATGAGTCGGGTTATACCGACGCCGTTGAAGTCAGCTTTCAAGAATGGCGCGACGCCATGAAGACCGCCATCGATACCGGGGCTGCCATGGACACCTTCTTTGAAATATGGACAGAAGGCGAGCACCTCGCGCGTGCCGAATGGCGCTATCACCCCTAAGAGTGAGGTTTGTTTGTGAAGTGAATATTTGCATGTTGTGAAGAAGATATGTACAATATGAGAGTACTGCATCGCCACAATAATTCGTAGACCTGAGGCAGCTGGTAGGGGAAGTACTGGCGCGACGCTTCAGGTCTGACGCGGGGGAAGCCCTGCAGGCGAGGGAGCGTGGCGAAATGAACAGAATACGAAGGGGAATTGCAGCCTTTTTATCAGCTGCACTATGCTTCAAAGTGATGGCTACCGCCCTCATCCCTGTGGTGGCACTGTTAAGCTTCTACGCCACAAGTCCGCCAGAGGCAGACGCCGTTCAAATCCTGCCGCTTTCGGCAACGCTACAAAACGGCAGCTTCGAGCAAAACCCCAATGCAACCGTCACAACTCCTGCTGGCTATTTTGTAGCAACAGCGCTCATGCCGGGCTGGGAAACAGATGACCCAGCAGGCCAGTTCGAAATCTGGCGCTCGGGCTTTTCACCGGGTGGCACGACGACCGTCTTTAATGCCGTAGC
>WRBW01000078.1 GCA_009784345.1 Coriobacteriia bacterium
CCCACATTGGGGGCCGTGTTTATGAGTCCGCGCCAAGCCTGGGTGATGGCGAGCTGCGACAGGGGAGTGTCTGCGTCACTAATGGCGATAAAGTGTGCAGCAGCTGTTTGTGCAGACCCTAAAACGGCACTGAGGTGGTTGAAGAAAATCTGCCCCAGACACAGAGGCTCGATGGTCCCGCCTGACTTGCTGGACACGATGACCAGTCCGGCAGCAGCATCAAAATCTTGTAGCAGGCCAGCTATGGTGCTGGGTTCAGTGGTGTCAACGATACGTAGACGCACGCCTAGGCGGGCGAGGTCCTCATAGTAGGCTGCCTCAAAGACGCGGGCCCCCAGCGCACTGCCACCCATGCCTAGCACAACGATGTCGCGGATGGGGTATTCGACCTCTATCTGAGCACGCAGTTGTAAAAGCTGCGAAACCAGTCCCGGTGCTGCCTGCGCCGCGTACTTCCAGCCCGTCATGGCGCTTGCATCAGCGCCGAGGGCCTCTGAAGTGATAATGCTGGGGCGCAGAGCCTGAGCAGGAGCCTGAGCAGGAGCCTGCGGCGCGAAGCTTTGTTGTGCCTGGGCTTGCGGGGCGTATGCTTGGTAAGGGTTCATCTTATGGGTCTCCTTGTGCAGGGCAGGCTAACTTAGCAGATGCGGGGCAGCTGTTCACCCACCAGGGTATCCATGACGCGTCGTGCCCCAAAAGCATTGAGCAGCTGAACGCGTGCAAAGCTGCCTTTTTCGCCACCTGTTAGTTCTTCGACGCTTCCTATTATCGCAGCTTCTGCACCGTAGGGGCTTTCTTGCATGGCGACCAAAGCTGCGTCTGCTTGATCAGCAGGCACGATGGCTACTATTTTGCCCTCATTGGCGACCTGGAAGACATCGTAGCCCAGTATTTCGCAGGCACCCTGCACGGTGGGATGTACCGGTACGGTCTTTTCTTTGACCGTCATGGTGACGCCAGCTGCGTCTGCCAGTTCATTAAGCGTTGATGCCAGACCTCCCCGTGTGGGGTCGCGAAAAACGCGCGTGTCAGGGGCTGCTGCGACAACAGCGGCCATGAGGTGATTCAGCGGCGCGGCATCACTTTCAAGGTCTGCGGCAAATGACAGCTCTTCGCGTTGCGACATGATGCACATACCATGGTCGCCCAGGCTACCTGACAGTAAAATCACGTCTCCGGGCTGGATGCGATCTGAGCCCAAGGGCTCGCGCCCCGCGTTAATGAGCCCGATACCGGTCGTGTTGATGTAGAGACCATCAGCCTGACCTTTGCCCACGACCTTGGTGTCACCGGTCACAATGGCAACGCCTGCCGCGGCTGCGGCATCTGCCATCGAGGTGATTATACGGCGCAGATCATCAATCGCAAAGCCTTCTTCGATGATGAAGCTGGCAGACAGGGCAAGGGGTGTCGCGCCAGACGTCGCAACGTCATTAACGGTTCCGCAGACCGCCAGTTTTCCAATGTCGCCGCCGGGGAAGAAGAGGGGCGCGACCACATAGCTGTCAGTTGAAATCGATACACGGCTGTCGTTTGCGTCGGCACCACTGCCACCCAGGGCAAGGGTTGCCGCATCTTCCAGTTGCACATCGCCGAAAGCCTCGACAAAGACCTCGCGGATGAGCTTTTGCATCATGGATCCACCCGAACCGTGGGCGAGTTGAATGTATTGATTTTCTACTGTCATGGGGCTTGACCTCTTCTAATTGTGATGAGCTATTGTCATGAACTATTGGATTGAGTTATACCTTAAGGCGTCAGCTTGCGCTTTTCTCGCGCTAGGCTTGTGCTGGTCCATCAGATGGACCATAGTAGCGATACCAGGCAGCGCAGCTACCTTCGCTTGACACCATGCAAGGACCCAGAGGGTTTTCTGGCACGCATACCGTGCCAAAGAGCCCGCAGTCATGGGGCGAAATAATACCACGCAAGATATCCCCACACTGACAACCCGCAGGCTCAACCGTAGGCGGCAACTGCAAGTCAAAGCGCGCCGCCGCGTCATAATGCGCGTAGTTTTCACGCAGGCGCAGACCCGTGCCTGGAATCACTCCCAAACCGCGCCAGGCAGCATCGCAGGGCTCAAATACTTCCTCGACCGTTGCGCGTGCCACTGGGTTGCCCTCAGCCTTGACCCCGCGCGTATAGCCCAGGTCAATGCGCGCGCTAAAGTCCGCGCCTGCAGCGTCTGCTTCCAGCAGCTGGTCGAGAAGCATCACTATACCCTGCAAGATGTCGACCGGCTCAAAACCTGCGATGACCCCGGGAACGCCAAAGTCGCGCGCCAAAAACTGATAAGGCTCAAGCCCAATAATGGTCGAAACATGCCCCGGCAAAATCAGCGCATTCAGCTGCACCTGCGGGTCATCAGCGATGGCCTGCAAGGCGATAGGAACCGTCTTATGAATGGCACAGACACTGAAGTTTTCAAGCCCTGCCGCGTGCGCACGCTTGATGGTCGCAGCAATAAGCGGCGTCGTTGTTTCAAAGCCGACGGCGATAAAGACGACCTGCTTGCTGGGTTCTTTTTCAGCGAGGGTGAGTGCGTCCAGAGGCGAATAGACGATGCGGACATCATGTCCCTGCCCTTTGAGATCTGACAGTGATTCGTAGCTGCCTGGAACTTTCATCATGTCCCCAAAGGTGCAGGTGATGACCCCGGGCTGTTTTGCGATTTCAATCGCACGGTCTAGGTCTTCGTTTGCCGTGACGCAGACCGGACATCCTGGTCCTGAAACTAGGGTGATGTTTTCTGGCAAGACATCGCGTAGACCCCACTTGGCGATGGCCATCGTGTGGGTGCCGCAGACTTCCATGATCTTGATGGGGTTTTTAAGCTTCGCAGCCTGCCTGCCCATCTGTTCAATTAGTATCTTTGCAAGCTCTGGGTCACGCCAGGTTTGCAGTGATGCTGTGGTATCAGTCATCTTAAAGCCCCTCGCGATCTGCATCTGCGCCCGATTCCTCATCGACCTGCAGCGCACCAGAGGCTATCGCGCGGGCACGGTTGGCCTCCATGCCGCCGCTCATTTCTCCTGCAAATGGGACGGGGGTTTCTCCCTCTGCGGTTTTGCCGTCTTCAGAAAACTGGATGGACCTGATAAGCTCGAGCGTTTCTTGGGCGTATTCTTCGTTGATGACATCGATGGCAAAGCCTGCATGCATCAAAACCCAGTCGTTGACCTGTGCGGCAGGCACCAGTTCGGTAGAGATTTTTCTGGTGACACCCATGATGTCAACCGTGGCTAAATTTTCGCCCGCTTTTTCAGTAATCTGGGCGGGTATGGCAAGGCACATAGGCAGTCTTTCTGTTCTCTTATTCGCGCTGCAATGAGAGGCGGGCGAATGGGGCTTACGAGGGCAGGTACAGGCTAACAATACTAGCACGTTACAGATGGCTGCTTGCGGCTTTTCAAGTGATAAAATTACAGACTTGAACGCAGAAAATAAGGAGTCTTTATATATGTTTGAACGCTTTACTGAACCTGCAAAGAAGGCCATCGCCGCCTCGCAAGAAGAGGCACGCAGCTTAGGGCAAAACTATGTCGGCACCGAGCATCTCTTGCTAGGGCTGATTCAGGATTCGGGCGTGGTGGTTGATGCCCTGCACGAACTGGAGGTAACGCCTGAAGACGTGCGCATCATGGTCGAACGTCTGGTTGAAGTCGATGATGAACCGGCGCCTGAAAGCCTGACCTTTTCGCCTCATGCACGCCGCGTGCTGGAGCATTCCATGAAAGAGGCGGTGCGCTTTGGCCACAGCTTTGTGGGGCCAGAACACCTGCTGCTGGGTATCATTGATGAAAGCGAGGGTCTCGCTGCGCAGGCCTTAGTTAACCTGGGGCTCGATCTGGACCGCGTCCGCGCAACCATGGTGCAGTTGCTTTCGGCCGCCCATGTGGGCGCGCAAGCTGGTGCGGGTGCCCGCTCGATGTCGCTGCTGGATGAATTTGGTCGCAACCTCACGCGCGAGGCCGTTGATGGGCAACTCGACCCCATTATTGGGCGCACGCGCGAAATCGAACGCGTGGTGCAGATTCTGTCACGCCGCATGAAAAATAATCCCGTGCTGATTGGCGAGCCCGGTGTGGGAAAGACCGCCATCGTCGAGGGGCTTGCCCAGCTGATTGCTGCAGATCTGGTGCCAGAAACCCTGCGCGCAAAGCAGGTTTATTCGCTCGACATTAGTGGCATGGTCGCGGGTTCGAAGTACCGCGGCGAATTCGAAGAACGCATGAAGCGCGTCATCGAAGAAATCCGCAAGCGCGGCGACGTGATTATCTTTATTGATGAGATTCACATGCTGGTGGGGTCGGGCTCGGCGGAGGGGTCCATTGATGGCGCAAACATCCTGAAGCCCTCGCTGGCGCGCGGTGAGTTCCAGACCATTGGGGCTACGACCATCGAGGAATATCGCAAGTACATCGAAAAAGACGCGGCTCTTGAGCGCCGCTTCCAGCAGGTGCAGGTTAATGAACCCACGAATGCTGAAACGCTGCGCATTTTGCAGGGCATTATCGACAGCTATGAGGCCTTCCATGTGGTGCGCTACACCGATGAGGCCTTGGCCAGTGCTGTGACGCTTTCTGATCGCTACATCTCTGACCGCTTCATGCCCGACAAGGCCGTTGACCTGATTGATGAAGCAGGCGCAAAGATGCGTATCATGCGCGCAACCGTCAGCCCAGAGATTCGTGACCTTGATAAGAAGATCAAAGAACATGATGCTGAAAAAGAAACAGCCATTATTGCCGGCGAATACGAAAAGGCAAGCAAGCTGCGCGATAAGGAAAACAAGCTGATTGCAAAGCGCAAGGAGCTCATTGGCAAGTGGAAGAAAAATGACGATGACAATCCGGCAGAAATAACTCCTGCTGAAATCGCTGAAGTCCTAAGCGTCTGGACGGGCATTCCTGTCACCGAGCTGACGGCTGAAGAATCAAAACGTCTTATGAATATTGAGGCTGAAATGCACAAGCGCATCATCGGTCAAGATAAGGCCATCGACGTGGTGTCGCGTGCTATCAGGCGCAG
>WRBW01000079.1 GCA_009784345.1 Coriobacteriia bacterium
CCGAGGATGACCACAAAGAGCATCACCACGACAACGCGATCGCTGAGGTGTTTTGCCAGTGCGTAGCCTGCGAGTCCGCCGGCGACACTACCCGGAAGCACGAAGGCCAGCAAAGAAGCGTCAGCAATACCTGCGAGTACATATTGGACAAGCGCCGAAGCTGATGCCAACATGGCGATAAAAAGGCTCTGCACCACCGCATCTTTGGGCTTCGACCCAAAAAGCAGCATCAGCGCAAGCATCTGAAAAGGGCCGCCGCCGATGCCAAAAAGACCCGACAGCAAACCGGTGCCTGCCCCCACGCCGGCACTTGCCAGATGGCTGTCTATCAGGCGTGGCTTGAGTCTACTCTTCAGCAGGAGGAGTGCGCCCATGGCAATCATGGTGACAAGCAGTGCAAGCCCCACGATGAGCGGGCTTAAGAAGCGTAGCAGGAAGGCTCCGCCAAAGGCACCTACGATACTACCCCCTGCCAGGGTGGCGAGACGCGTCATACCAATGCCTGTTTTCCAGACACGGCGGGTTGTGATGCTGACGACGGCCATGGTAAAGACAGCAGCCGCAGAGGTGAAGGTGGCAAGCCCTAAGTCTGCGCCCATCAAAGACAGCGACGGCCTCAAGATGAGACCGCCGCCGATACCGGTGACTGCGCCCAAAGCAGCAGCCATAAAAGCTGTTAGCAGATAAAGCAGTCTTTAGGCCTCATCCATGAAGGGGTATTCGACCTGCTGTGCGGGCACGAATGTTTCCTTGACGGTACGGGGGCTCGTCCAACACAGCAGGTTTAGGGTTGAGCCTGCTTTGTTGTTGGTGCCTGATGCGCGGCCGCCTCCGAAGGGTTGTTGGCCTACGACGGCACCCGTGGGCTTGTCGTTAATGTAGAAGTTTCCGGCAGCGTCAGCCAGAGCGGTGTCCATCTGCATCAGAGCCGCGCGATCCTGGGCGAAAATCGCGCCCGTCAGTGCGTAGACTGAAGCGTCACGACAGCTAATGAGCGTTTCTTCAAGCTGCGCATCGGGGTAGACATAGACGGTCAGGACGGGACCAAAGATCTCTTCGACCATGGTCTTGAAGTTCGGGTTTGTGGTCTGGATGACGGTCGGCTCGACAAAGTATCCCTTGCTGCCATCATAGCTGCCGCAGAGTACTTCAGCTTCATCTGAGGCTGCTGCATAGTCGATGTAGCCCGTGATTGACTTGAAAGCAGGCTCATCGATGACCGCACCCATGAAGTTAGTGAAATCGCGTACGTCGCCGACCTTTAGCTTGGCGACTTCAGCCAGAAGGTCCTCTTTGATTGCTGGCCACAGGCTTTCAGGAATGTAACAGCGACTTGCAGCGCTGCACTTCTGTCCCTGGTACTCGAAGGCGCCGCGCACCATGGCTACGACAACGCTGCGCACATCTGCGGTAGGATGGGCAAAGATGAAGTCCTTGCCGCCGGTCTCGCCCACCATGCGGGGATAGTTTTCATACATCTTGATGTTGTCGCCAATGACGCGCCAGACCTGTGAGAAGACTTCTGTCGAACCGGTAAAGTGGAAACCAGCCATGCGTGGGTCTTGAATAACTGCTGTGTCGACGTCCGCACCTCGTGAAGGTACAAAGTTGATAACGCCATCGGGCAGGCCGGCTTCGCGCAGTACCTGGTAGACCAGATAATTTGAAAGCACCGACGTCGATGCTGGCTTCCAGACAACGGTATTACCCATCAATGCTGGGGCTGTGGGCAGGTTGCCCCCAATGGCCGTAAAGTTAAAGGGACTAATGGCCAGTACGAAACCTGAAAGCGGACGGTGTTCCATGCGATTCCACATGGTAGGAGCGCTTTCGGGCTGGTTCTTATAGATTTCCTGCGCAAAAAAGACATTGAAGCGCAGGAAGTCTGCGAGCTCGCAGGCTGCGTCGATTTCTGCCTGATAGACGGTCTTGCTTTGACCCAGCATGGTTGATGCGTTGATGCGATCACGCCAGGGACCTGCAACGAGGTCAGCAGCCTTGAGGAAAATCGCAGCGCGGTGCTCCCAAGGCATGGCAGCCCAGGACTCTTTGGCATCCATGGCAGAGTTGACGGCATCTTTAAGCTCATCGATGCCCGCCATCGTGAAATCTGCTAGCACATGTGCATGATCATGGGGCATGACGACCTGTTTTTTGGGACCTTCAAAGTATTCCTTGCCGTCTATCACGTAAGGAATCTGCATGGGTTCTGCTGCCGCCATGCGCTCGAGTTCTGCCTTGATGGAAGCGCGCTCGGGCGAGCCGGGTGCGTAGTTACGTACGGGCTCATTGATGGGGGTAGGCACATTGTAGATAGCGTTATTCACAGGGGCGATCCTTTCTTTTAGGCGCCGTAGTAGGCGCGCAAGTAGATGTCCTTGATCTCGCTCATCAGCGGATAGCGCGGGTTTGCGCCAGTGCACTGGTCATCGAAGGCCAGCTCGACCATTTCGTCAAGCTTTGCCAGGAAGTCTGCTTCTGCAATGCCGTAGTCTTTGATGCTGGCTGGGATATCGATTTTCTTTTTGAGCTTGTCAATTTCAGTGATGAGTTTATCAGTTTTGTCTTCGTCTGTCTTGCCAGAAAGCCCTAGGAAGGACGCGATTTCTGCGTAGCGCTGCGTCGCCTGCGGGTACTTATACTGAGAGAAAGTACCCATTTTAGCTGGGCGGTCAGTGGCGTTGAATCTGATGATTTCACCCAGCAACAGACCGTTTGCCGTGCCGTGAGGGATGTGGAAGGCCGCACCCAGCTTGTGTGACATAGAATGACACAGTCCCAGGAAGGCGTTGGCAAAAGCCATGCCGGCAACGGTTGCAGCGTTAGCCATCTTTTCGCGCGCTTCTTCGTTTTCGCCATCGGCGTAAGCAATAGGCAAGTAGGTCATGATGTTTTTGATGGACGTCAACGCCATGCCGTCAGTGTAGTCAGATGCCAGCATCGATGCGTAGGCTTCCAGCGAATGTGACAGGGCATCAATACCTGAAACGGCTGTCAGCGACGGTGGCATTCCCATCATCAGCTCAACGTCTACAATGGCCATCGTGGGCATGATTTCATAGTCTGCTATGGGGTATTTGATGTCAGTTTCTTCGTCCGTGATGACGGCAAAAGGCGTGACTTCGCTACCCGTACCTGCGGTGGTGGGAATGGCAATCAGGTTGGCCTTTGCACCCAGCTTTGGATAGGCAACAATGCGCTTGCGGATGTCCATGAAGCGTGCTGCCAGGTCGTGGAAGTCTGCATCAGGATGTTCGTACAAAGTCCACATAATTTTTGCGGCATCCATGGGCGAACCACCGCCGATAGCAATGATGCAGTCTGGTTCGTAGTCGAGCATCGCGCGTGCACCCTCGCGAGCGGTTTGCAGGGTGGGGTCTGGTTGCACATTGAAATAAGTGTAGTGGTGAATACCCATTTCGTCGAGCTTGTTGGTAAGCCCCTTGGTAAAGTCATTTTTGAAAAGGAACTCATCAGTAACGATGAAGACCTTCTTTTTGTCGTAGACCTCTTTGAGTTCTTGCAAGGCGACGTCGAGCGAGCCCTTTTTGAAGTAAATCTTTTCTGGTGTTCTAAACCACAGCATATTTTCTCTTCTTTCGGCGACCGTTTTGATATTCAGCAAGTACTTGACTCCCACGTTTTCTGACACCGAGTTACCACCCCAGGTGCCGCAGCCCAGCGTCAGTGACGCCGCCAGCTTAAAGTTGTAGAGGTCGCCAATGCCACCCATCGATGACGGCGTATTAACCAAGATGCGACAGGTCTTCATGGCACGCTCAAAGCGACCCTGGTCATCTGCATAGTGATTATCAATGTAGAGCGAAGCCGTGTGCCCCAGCCCGCCTTCTTTGATCAGGCGGTCTGCCTTTTCGATGGCCTCATCAAAGGCGCCAAAGCGATACATGGCCAAAATGGGTGAAAGCTTCTCGCGAGAAAATTCTTCTGAAGGCTCGACGCTTTCGACTTCACCAATGAGGACCTTCGTATCAGCAGGCACTTTGATACCCGCAAGATCTGCGATCTTCGTTGCAGGTTGACCCACAATGTCGATGTTGAGCGAGCCATCAATCACCATCGTCTTGCGCATCTTATTCAGCTCAGCTGGCTTCAAGAAGTAGGCACCGCGAAGCTCGAACTCAGCCTTGACGGCTTCGTAAATATCATCAGCAACGATGACCGACTGCTCTGATGAACAAATCATGCCATTGTCAAAAGTCTTCGAGACAATAATCGAACTGACCGCCGTCTTAATGTCAGCAGACGCGTGCAAAACAGCAGGAACATTGCCTGCCCCCACGCCGATGGCAGGCTTGCCTGATGAATAGGCTGCCTTGACCATTCCGGGTCCACCCGTGGCAAGGGTCATGTCCGCGCCGCTCATGGTGGCAGCAGACAGCTCGCGAGACGGTACGCGAATCCAGGTGATGATGCCTTCTGGGGCACCAGCCGCAACGGCCGCCTCATGCACAATACGCGCAGCTTCTGCCACGCAAGCAGTCGCGCGCTTTGGCGGCATAAAGATAATGGCGTTTCTGGTCTTCAGCGCAAGCAGCGCCTTGAACACCGTCGTCGAGGTCGGGTTCGTCGTTGGGATAACTGCCGCGATAAGTCCCATGGGCTCGGCGTATTTTTTAAGCCCGGCACTGCGGTCTTCTTCGATAACGTCACAGGTCTTCGTGTCCTTATAGCGATGATAGATGTTTTCAGCTGCATAGTGGTTCTTGATGACCTTGTCTTCGACCACACCCATACCGGTTTCAGCTGCCGCCATTTTGGCAAGTGGTATACGTGCCTTTGCGGCAGCCAGCGCCGCGGCCTTGAAGATGGCATCAACCTGCTGCTGCGTAAAGGTAGCAAACACTTCTTGTGCCGCGCGTGCCGCCTCCATTTTTGCCTGAAGCTCTTCGACGGTCTCGATTGCCTGGTCAG
>WRBW01000080.1 GCA_009784345.1 Coriobacteriia bacterium
CGAATCCATCCTCTCGGGCGACGAACGCCGCGCCGGCGGCATGCACTACACCAGCGTCGACAATATCCACAAAGTCATCGACCCGCTCTTCCTCGACGACCTGCGAAGCGAACTGAATGCCGCTGGAAACCGTAGTCCTGCACTGAGCGCACTACAGGAAAAAATTGCGGGACTCAAGTTTCTCGACCCAGCCTGTGGCAGCGGTAACTTTCTGACACAGACCTACCTGGAGCTGCGTGCCCTTGAAAACGACATCCTGAAGCGTCTGGTCGGCGACAATATGGCCTTCGACTTTGGATTTGGGGGGGGGGGGGGTTGATTCTACGGCCAGCTCTGAAGCCGAAGTGGAGGAGCACGTCCATTCTCTGGTCAAGGTCAATGTTGGTCAGTTCTACGGTATCGAAATAAATGACTTTGCGGTGTCGGTTGCAAACGCTGCCCTGTGGATTGCAGACCACCAGGCTAATCAGCAGACCGCAAAGATTTTCCATCGTCCTCTCATTAATCTGCCCCTGCAGGATTACCAACACATCGTTGTGGGTAACGCCCTGCGCATGGACTGGAATGAAGTCCTGCCAGCCAGCGAGTGCAACTACATCATGGGCAACCCACCCTTCTTGGGTGCCAGATGGATGGATGCCAGCCAAAAAGATGATATGCTTCGCACTTTTAATGGCGCAAGGGGAATAGGCAACCTAGACTACGTTACTGCCTGGTACAAAAAGTCTGCAGAATACATTTGTGAGACATGTATTCAGGCGGCACTCGTTTCAACAAATTCAATTGCGCAGGGCGAGCAGGCAGGATTATTGTGGAAGTCACTACTTGATGACAATATGAAGATAGATTTTGCCCATCGCACCTTTAAGTGGAATAGTGAAGCTAGGGGCGTAGCTGCAGTTCATTGCGTGATTATTGGCTTTAGCAAAGAGGATACTCGAACCAAGAGAGAAATTTATTTTACGGATGGCTTAAAGAAAGAGGCGAAGACAATAAACCCTTATTTGGTTGATGCTCCAACTGTCTTCGTTGAGCGCAGAATGTCACCTTTGTCCGCGCCGCACCAAATGGTTTTTGGCAGTATGCCAAACGACGGTGGAAACCTCATACTTTCAGATGAGGAAAAAGGGCTAATTGAGAAGATGAATCCGTTAACTGCTAAGTATATTCGACGCTTCATGATGGGTGCTGAGTTTATTAATGCTCGGATACGTTGGTGCCTTTGGCTGCTCGATGCATCGCCTTCGGACTTGCACTCTATGCCGGAGGTAATGAAAAGGGTTGAGCGCGTGAGAATGCATAGGGCGTCGAGTCACAGAGATTCTACGCAGAAATTGGCTGAAACTCCAACTCTTTTCGGCGAAATCCGCCAGCCAAGTTCAGATTACATAGCCCTTCCCAAGGTTTCGTCCGAAAGGCGTCGGTATATTCCAATTGGATATTTGAGTGCTCAGGTCATCGCCGGCGATAAATTGTTTGTTGTTCCTGGCGGCACACTGTTTGACTTTGGAATAATGACTTCGCAATTTCACAATGCATGGATGCGCGTCGTTGCAGGTAGGCTTAAGAGTGATTATAGCTACTCTAATACTATTGTCTACAACAATTTCGTGTGGCCAGAGCCAACTGATGAGCAGCGGGAAAGAATCGAAGAGCTTGCTCAAGTCGTACTGGATGCACGCGACAATTACCCAGACAGCTCACTGGCAGATCTCTACGATCCGCTCACGATGCCACCCGACCTATTGCGAGCACACCAAGCCCTCGACAAGGCAGTCGAGCAAGCCTACGGAGTCAACTTCCGCGGCGACGAAACCAAAATCGTCTCCCACCTTTTCAAGCTCTACGCCGAAGCCACCAAGGACTAAGTTCAAGGTCAAGCCCGAGATGCCGCATCAAGTGCGGCATGACAAAAGTGGGTTACTGCGCTCTGTAGGGGCGCGCGTCCTCGCGCGCCCGCCAGTTGGCTGAGCCAACTGTTTCTGGTCCTGTGGCGTAAGCCACAGGTGCATTGAAGAGGGGTGCGCGGGCGAGCGGGGAGTAATCTCATTATGAACCCAGCTTCCCGAGTGCAAGGTCATCCATATACAAAGTTCTCGTAACGAGGGATCTTTAGGTAACAAGCATCAAAATCATGCATTAGTGTCAAATTCAGCACTTTGAAATCGTGCATAAGTGTCAAAATCAGCAGTTTGAAATTGCGCATTTGTGCAAAGAGCGATATTATACTTGTACGAAATGGTAAATTTCAGCGTACTGCTAGAGGAGAAACCCCGTGTTAAAGCGAAAGGCATACACCAGTTTAGAGTCTTGGAAAGACAGTCTCAAGCTCAAGAATAGGGCTTTGCTTGTCGCTGGGGCGAGGCAGGTAGGCAAGACTTACCTCATTAGCGCCTTTGCACGACAGCATTTTGAAAACGTGGTTGAAATAAACCTCGTTGAAAACGAAGATGCCAAAAACTCTTTTCGACAAGCAAGCAATTCAGCTGATTTGATGTTTCGCATTTCAGCTGCTTCTTCCAGCCCTCTGGTGCCACATAAAACTTTGATTTTCATCGATGAGGTTCAAGAGTGTCCAGATGTCGTTAGATACATAAAATTCCTCGTCCAGGATAATCAATACAGCTTCATTCTGTCGGGATCGATGCTGGGTGTCGAGCTTGAAGTAGTGAGCTCACAGCCCGTTGGATATATGTCAAATCTAACAATGTATCCGCTCGACTTTGAAGAATTTTGTTGGTCGGCAGGATTGGGCAGTGATGTAATCCATCAAGCAAGACTTTGTTTCCAAAAGAGGGAACCTCTGCCTGATTTCTTGCACGAACGGCTCAATGGGCTCTTTCACCGCTATCTCTTGATTGGCGGAATGCCTGATGCGGTTCTGGCAAACCATAAGACAAATTCACTCGAGCAGGTGCGCAATATTCAAGATGAAATCGTGAACTATTACGCGCAAGACATCGGGAAATATGCGCCCGCAGAACGAAGGCTCATGATAAAGAACATCTACCGGCTCATCCCAAGTGAGCTCTTGAATCAGAACAAAAGATTCCGAATAAGTTCCATCGAAGATGTTAAGCGTTTTGACCAGGTAAAAGAAGATTTCCTGTGGCTCACCATGGCCAATATGGCACTTGCCGCCCATAGCATTGATGCTCCAACGAGCCCGTTGCTTGCTGCGGAAAACAGCAACTTTTTCAAGCTCTTTCTATCTGACGTTGGCCTTTTGGCAAGTAGATACCCTAAAAGCTCACTTTTGGGTGTACTGGACGGTAAGCCAAAAGCAAACATGGGTGGCATTTATGAAAATTTCATCATCCAAGAGCTCGTTTCCCACGGATACGTTCCTCGCTACTTTTCAAAACGAAAGATAGGCGAAATAGATTTTGTCCTTGAGCGTAAAGATGGAGGTATCCTTGCGCTGGAGATTAAGTCAGGGGGATCGTACAAATCGCACGCAGCCTTAAACAACGCGCTTGCCGTTCCCAACTATGACATTTCAGAGGCGCTTGTGTTTGCGGAAACAAATATTGAAAAGAGCGGCGTAGTGACCTATTTTCCCGCATACTGCATCGCCTTTCTCGAATATGACGAGTGAGTGTGGCATGACAAACAGAGGTCAAGAACACGGTGACATTCCTCCTTCCCGAGTGCAAAGTCGTTTGTATACTGAAGTCTCATAACGAGAAAACACAACGCTCGGGAATTGAAAAATTTCATTAACCATCACTGCGGGCTCCGACCCGCAGTCTGATTGTGAGCAAGGTGTTGTTTAGCACGTGGCGGTGAATGATATGGGGACGATTGCAATCGATGTTTTGCCAACAATTAGATTGCGCGTCGGGGCGCGCAATGACGAGCGAAGGTCAAGTGCGAGATCCTGAATCAAGTTGTCTTCGCCATCGCTGCACTCCACTCTCAAAACTGACGCGAGCGTCGTTTTGCTCATTACGTTAGCGTTCAGGATGACGGGGGTGGAGTGCTATAAGCATGAGAGTACGGGCGTTATGCGCCCGTTTCTGGTCCTGTGGCGTAAGCCTCAGGTGTATTCTCCAGAACAGGTAGTCGCAATGAAGTCATATTATGATAAAATATGTGTATAATATGACTACTAAGGGGATAGCATGCAGCCTATGATTCAGCCTTCGAGTGCGCTTCGCAACAACTACAACGATATATCTCAGCTTTGTCGCGAACAACGACAGCCGGTTTTTTTGACCAAGAATGGACACGGGGACACCGTTATCATGGACCTTGACACCTACGGCAGGCGTGAAAAAGAGCTTGATGCGGCACAGCGACTCATTGATGCCCAAAGGGCGCGACTGGCGGGTGTGCAGGGTTATTCTGTCGATGAGTTTGCTGAAGGTATGAGGATTGCAATCGATCAAGGGGTAAAGCTTCAGGGTGCTGTCGCGCTCGATGGTGGCGCGTAGTATGGCTGCCTCGCACTATGAAGTCGACCAGGAATATCAGGTAATAGTAGATCCTTCAGTGTACGACCGCATGTTTCATCACTTTATGTTCCTGGCAGAAGTCGATGTGGATGCTGCCCGCAAGCTCGAGCAGGACATGGTCGCAACCCTGCGGTCACTGTCGTTTTTACCGCAGCGTCATCCCTACTACGATAACCCCCACATGCCAGCCAAAAGGTACCGAGCAGCGCAAGTATGTAATTACCATCGCATCATCTTCGTGGTTGAGGTTGATAAGGTCTACGTGGACGACATTATCGACAGTCGCTCGCAATATTATTCATGGCGAATAATGCACCTGTGCCTACGGCACAGGACTGAAGGGATTTTCGTTGCCAAACGTCTGGCGCATGAAACAATTTTATGAAACATACAGCATGAATGAAAAACTCGCAGCAGTGCTGCGAGAAATTTCCTGGAAAAATAATC
>WRBW01000081.1 GCA_009784345.1 Coriobacteriia bacterium
ATACTGAACCAGCTCATCCCACAGCGCTGTGTCAACAAAGCCCAGCACATCCTCGCTGCTCGGCTCGCAGCTGCCATCATACATTTCAAACCACTGCATCATTTCTTCCTTTCAATAAGCTGGCAGAGCGCGTCCACACCAGCCAGATAGGCCCGTCTCGTGAGCTGTGTTAAACCAGTAACTTGATCCGCTGGTAAAGGGCGGATACGGGTAGTCCTACCACATTGAAGTAGTCACCTTCGATTCCTGTGACATGGCGGGCGAAAGGCCCCTGGATGCCGTAGCCGCCTGCCTTGTCGAAGGGCTCGCCTGTGGCAATATAGGTTTCGATTTCTGCGTCAGTCATTTTGCCGACATGAACGGTGGTGTGCTCAGCAAAAGTACTGACTATCTGCTTGCCCTGAATATCTGTCGCGATGAGGGCTACCCCCGTAATGACTTCATGCGACCTATCTTGAAGTTGTTTGAGCATGTCAAAAGCTTCGGTGGCATCGCCTGGCTTGCTAAAGATGCAGCCGTCTAACACCACGATGGTATCAGCACCTATGACCACTGTGCCACCGAGGTTTTGCTGCTTGTCAACAACAGCCTGTGCTTTCATTGCGGCAAGTTCGCGTGCGATATCTGCGGGCTTGCTGCTCGTGTAGCATTCGTCAATGTCGCTCACTTCAACCGTGAAGTCGACACCCAGTAGTTCCAGCAGCTCGCTTCGCCTCGGCGACGCCGAAGCAAGTAACAGTTTCTTGTTGATAGTGAAGCCTCCCTTCGCTCATCTTATTGTACGGCAAGGTCTGCCTGCTCTACGGCGCAAAAAGTCCTACCATCAACCATGCGATCGTACTGCGCGATTACCTCAGCTCACACAGGGACTAATTCTCAAGACATCCCTTCGCCAGCATTGCTCATGCCAGCCATGACTAACTGGATTGGACGTGCTCCGCCAGTGTTGCTTTGCAATGAGCAATTTATGCCATCAGAGCTTCCAGTGAAGCAATCTTTACGCAGATGACAAAGAGCTCGCTTGCGTCTGCTATTTCGTCAACATCGGGGTAGGTGGGTGCGAGCCTGATGTTCACGTCTTCTGTGTCATCGCCGTAGGGGTAGGTGGCGCCGGCCTCGGTCAAGATCATGCCGGCATCTTTTGCCAGGCTTATCACGCGACGGGCGGTTCCGGGCAGACCCATGAAAGAGATAAAATAGCCGCCGGCAGGACGTGTCCAGGTGCCGACCTTTGTGCCTTCAAGACCAGCTTCAAGCGTGCGCAGTACCGTTTCGAACTTTGGCGCGACGATGTCTGCGTGTTTTTGCATGTGGGCGCCTACAGCGTCAGCGTCAGGCAGGAACAGGCTGTGGCGCAGCTGATTCAGCTTGTCGGGACCGATGGTTTGCAGCGTCAGGCGACCTTTGATTTCTGCAAGGTTTACATCAGATGCGGCCACGGCCGAGATGCCCGAACCGGCAAAGGTGATTTTTGAAGTCGATGCAAACATGTACCAGAGGTCTGCGTTGTTTGCAGCTTCGCAGGCATCCTTGATGCTGAGCAGGCTGTCGCCTGGCTGCTGCAAGTCATGTACGGCATAGGCGTTGTCCCAGTAGATGCGAAAATCTGCCGCAGCGGGCTTCAGGGCGGCGAATCTGCTTACGACTTCGTCAGAATAGGTTGTGCCCGTGGGGTTTGAATATTTGGGCACGCACCAGATGCCCTTTATGGCGGGGTCTTTTGATACGAGGTCTTCGACTAGGTCCATGTCGGGGCCGTCTGCGCCTAGTGGCACCGGAATCATCTCTATCCCGAAGCTTTCAGTCAGAGCAAAGTGGCGGTCATAGCCCGGCACGGGGCAGAGGAACTTGACAGGCGCATCGAGCTTTGCCCAGGCAGGCTGACCTGCGATGCCGTGAGCATAGACCTGTGACACCAGGTCGTACATGATGTTCAGGCTGGAGTTACCGCAGACAATGACGTCTGCTGCGTCCACACCCATGATGGTCGCCATGAGTTCGCGTGCTTCAGGCGTGCCAATAAGTCCGCCGTAGTTGCGCAGATCGTCTGCTGTGCCTTCACGCAGGATGTCAGCACTGGTTTGTGCGCTGACCGTATCCAGCAGCGGCATCGAGAGATCAAGTTGTTGCGGCGAGGGTTTGCCACGCGCCATGTTCAGCTTTAAGCCCTTTGCGACATAATCTTGATACTGTGCCTGTGCGGCATCGAGCTGCTCTTGCATTTCAGTCGCGGTGAGTTCCAGATATGATTTCATGATTACCCCTTCGTACGCTCTCGCTGGTCGAATGCGGCGAAAACCTCAGATGTGTCGTCTGGCAACCATGATACCAACGGATACCTATGGCACCCCGCAAAACCTTAGTATCACCATAAGCCTAGCGGGTGTGGACGCTCTCCGCCGCTTTACGACACCACTACTGAATGGCCGCGCGGATGCTACCCGATTCACGATAGCGATCAATCATGTCATGAGCGGGGGTGCGCTTTGCAGCAAGCATGTCATCGAGGCGGTCGAGCTTTGGCTGCCAGCTATCAGGCAGTGCTGCGCGCGCTGCCGCAAGGACTTCAGCGCAACCTTCTGCAATGTCAGCTGCATCAAAGGCGTGGGTCGCAACATGTTTGTGCAGTGCGCCGTCAGGGGTCAGCAAGCGGCCGGGCAGACTGTCATCAAGGGCAAGACCGATGAGGAGTGCGCCCAGTGCACGATACAAATCGAGGTCAGGAGGGCAGTCGAAGGCCTTGAACTCGATGCGACCTGCTTCTGCCGGAACGCGCGCCTTATCAATAAGCGTCGGAAAGCTGGGAATAATTTTGCTGTGGTCGTCAGTAAAGACCAGAGCTGCAGGTCGTTGCCCCGTTCGGTAGTAGGTCCGCCTCGAATAACCTTGCCACAGCGCGCCCGCGTAAAAAGGCGAACTGAAAGAAAAGGGTACCAGGAAGGGGCTGTAGTAGCTCAGCTTTTTGGCAATGTCGATGCTCTGGTCGACGCTCAAGCTAGGGTGCGAGAACGAAATATCGGGGCCGTAGGTCAGCATGTGGATGTGCGCGGTCTGCTCTTCAGGAGTCGAGCGGTCCTGCAGTTCCCAGGCGTTCAGAGGTGGGTCGGGAACAAATTCGACTTGATAGGGGTTAAAGGCTGTCCAGCAGGGCTGGTACCCAAAGGGTTTAGCTGCAGCCACCCACAGAGCGAAATCATGACTCAAGGTATCGACGGCGACGTCTAACGATTCGCAAATGGGGGTGCGGATCTCGAATCCCTTTGGCAGGGTGCGCTGGTAGCTGCCGTCTGTTGAAAAGCGCTCGAAACCTTCGATGTACCAACGCTTCAGCTTGATGCCCAGGTCGCCTGTCCGCAAGGTCTGAGTGTCAGATTCTATCGTGGGCAAGGCCTCAATGACGCGATCGAAATCTTCAAAGCTGCTGTTGGAAAAGTCGAGAAAGCGGCCTTCGCTGCCGGTTACTGCGTATTCGTGTTCGATGCCAAAACGAAAGCCCTCAATGTTTAGCGGTAAGGTCACGCGCGATTCTCCTTAAAGTAGGGCAGTCCTCATTAAAAAGGGCAGTCCGAAAATGCAGCTTTGCTATTATAGGGCAGGAGCTTCGATATGTTAAAGAGGTATGAGGGAAAAATACCATCATATGAGGAGGAACCCCATGGAAAAGGCAAAGCCCTTCGAGGATTACTTTAGTGACCCCAAGCTCAGCGCAGATAAGCTGGAGCGCCTGGCATTAGTGCGCAAGCTGGTGCACGAAATCTACCCCAGCGTCAAAGAGCAAGTCAGCTATGCCATGCCGGGCTTCTATCCCAAAGACGCGACCAAGGCAAATCAGCAGCTCTTTTTGATGCAGGCAGCCAAAGGCTGGCTGGGCCTGTATGGCACCTTTGGCATGACGCCAGAAGATGTGGCGCCTTATGCCGCTGCTGGCGTGACCGTAGGCAAGGGAAATGTGCACATTCCCTATGACTTGCCTGAAGACGACCTGCGCCAGGTCTTGCAGAAAGTTATCGACTACAATCTGGCGCGAACCGGGCTCGAATAAGGCGGTAGACGGAGGCAGGTAGGTGCCGCTGCTTGCCTGAAACAGGTTCGTTCTGAGCCCGCCACAAAGCATATAGTGGAAGTTGGGATGTTGCCTTCAAAAATAAGTGTGGAATGCCCGTGAATTAGCTATAAATCCCCCCTTTGTGTGTTACCTTGCTATGAATGTTTTTCGTGGGTGGAATGGACGCACTCCGCATGGCTCAAGAGCAAGGCGGGGACGATTCTTTAAGGGCATGGGCACATGACAGAAAAAAAAGTGACGGCAGCTGTGGCGGAGGCTGACCAGGCAATCGAGACCGTCGAAGAGCTTCAGGCAAAAATGGAGGCGGCACGCGCAGCGCAAGAAGTGTTTGCCACTTTTACGCAGCAGCAGGTTGATGCCATCTTTAAGGCCGCGGCACTGGCTGCCGCAAAGGCACGTATACCGCTTGCCAAAATGGCGGCAGCTGAAACCGGTATGGGTGTGGTCGAAGACAAGGTGATCAAGAATCACTATGCGGCCGAAAACATCTATCACCGCTATAAGGACACCAAAACCTGTGGCGTTATCGAAGAAGACCGCAGTGCCGGGCTTAAAAAGTACGCCGAACCCATGGGGCTCATCGCTGCGGTTATTCCAACGACGAACCCGACCTCGACGACGGTATTTAAGGCGCTGCTTGCGCTGAAGACCAGAAACGCCATTATCTTTATGCCGCCAAAGCGCGCGACTGCTTGCGTGGCAGAAGCTGCGCGTATTGTGCATGAGGCGGCC
>WRBW01000082.1 GCA_009784345.1 Coriobacteriia bacterium
CCCAAATGGGTTCATAGGCGATGGTCAACCCCGTGACCGTGGTGCGCGAAAGCCCGGTAAGGCCCGCGCGAATCTGCGCCTCAATAAAGGGTAGGGTTTCTTCTTCTTCGCGGGTCTCGAGACTTTCGCCGCAGCATAGGATGGGTTTGATTTTGTTGCGAATCGCAGCCTTGAGCTTGCGATTGATCATCTCGTCAGTTTCACCAAAATGTTCGCGGCGTTCGCTGTGGCCCAAGATGACGTAGCTGACGCCTGACGCCGTTAGCATCGTGGGCGATACTTCACCGGTAAAGGCTCCGCTGTCTTCCCAAAACATGTTCTGAGCGCCTAGGCCGATACTCAATTTATCCAAATCGATGACGGTCGAAGCACTATGTATGGCGGTAAAAGCTGGGGCCACGACGACCTCGACACTGCCACCTTCGCGGTTAGACAGATAGTCATCGATGTTTTGAATCAGCGACACGCCCTGTGCTGCTGTCAGGTTCATTTTCCAGTTACCCGCAATAAGCGGCATACGTGATTTAACCACGCCGTCCTCCGTCACTGTCGTTGTCATAAAGTAAATGCTGCCAGATGCTGCCAATAAACTGCTCAGCAGCGCCCCAATTTAAGCAGCGACCCCCGCTCTTATTTATTATCAAGAGCTTCAAGGCCGGGCAGTTTTGCGCCTTCGACCAGTTTCATCGAAGCTCCCCCGCCAGTTGATATGAAGGTCACACTGTCCTCATAGCCAAACTTCTTCAAAGCAGCCACACTGTCACCGCCGCCAATGATAGACACGGCACGGTTATTGCGCGCAACCGCCTTTGCCAGTTCGCGCGTACCTGATTCAAAGGGTTCTAGTTCAAAAACGCCCATGGGGCCGTTCCAATAAATCGTGCGTGCGCGCTCGATTTCATGCTGGAACTTTGCACTGGTGGCAGGACCAATATCAAGCCCCATCAGACCGTCAGGAATCTCTTCACGCCCCACGATGAAGGTCGTGGCGTCTTCTGCGATTTCAGCAGCAACTACCAAATCTATCGGTAGCATGATTTCACAGTTATACTCCTGCGCCTTTTCAAGCATCAGGCGCGCCTGGTCAATCCATTCAGGCTCGACCAAAGAATCGCCCGTATTGGTTCCCTTTGCGGCAATAAAGGTAAAGGCCATGCCGCCACCTACCAGCAGCGTATCGCAGGTCTCGACAAGCTTGCTAATCACCGCAATCTTATCAGACACTTTCGAGCCTCCCAGCACGCCCACAAAGGGTTTTTCGGGGTCTGCCAGCATGTCGGTCAACATCTCGACCTCGCGCGACAGCAAAAAGCCCGATACGGCAGGCAGCAGTTCTGCAACCCCAACTGTCGAGGCATGGTCACGATGGGCTGTACCAAAGGCGTCATTGACATAGATATCAGCCAGAGCCGCAAGCTTGCGAGCAAACTCGGGGTCCTTGGTCTTTTCGCCCGGGTAGAAGCGGAGGTTTTCCAGCAGCATGACCTCGCCATCTGCCATATTTTTTGTAGCCTCCAAAACCTCGCCATCCAAATCCTGGCTAGCAGCAAAGTTGACCTCGCGCCCCAGGAGGCGTGACAGCACGCGACACACCGGTTCCAGCGAGTACGCAGGGTCAGGAGCATCTGCCGGACGTCCCAGATGGCTACACAGGATGACGCGTGCGTGATGATCTGCCAGATAGCGAATCGTGGGCAATGCGGCACGAATGCGGGTGTCGTCAGTCACGACACCGTCTTCTATCGGCACATTAAAGTCCACGCGTACCAGGACGCGCTGACCTGCTACTTCAATATCTCTGACCGTTTTTTTGGTATACACGAAAGCTCCTCAGTTTAAGCCATCATCAATTTGACCAGGTCAACGCAGCGGTTCGAATAACCGTACTCGTTGTCGTACCAGCTGACCACTTTGACAAAGGTTCCAGCCCCGCCACCCATGACCATGGTCGACATCGAATCAAAGACAGAGCTCGCAGGGTTACCCACGACATCAATAGACACAATGGGGTCCTCGCAGTATTCCAAATAGCCCTTCATGGGACCTTCTGCGGCAGCCTTCATGGCAGCGTTGATTTCTTCAACGGTCGCAGGGGTCTCGAGAATCGCGACCAAATCAACAACCGAACCATCGGGCACGGGCACGCGCATTGATGCTCCATCGAGCTTGCCCTTCATGTCAGGCAGCACCAGCCCAATGGCCTTTGCCGCACCGGTAGAGGTGGGAATGATAGAAACCGCACCAGCGCGCGCACGTCGCAGGTCACTGTGAGGCTGATCAAGCATCGCCTGGTCATTGGTATAGGCATGAATGGTATTCATGAAGCCCTCTTTGAGGCCAAAGCTGTCGCGCAAGACCTTCGCAAAAGGTGCCAAGCAGTTCGTCGTACAGCTGGCGTTAGACACAATGAAGTGCTTTTCAGGGTCATATTCGCCCTCATTAACGCCAAAGACGACCGTCAAGTCCTCATTTTTCGCAGGTGCCGAAATGATGACGCGCTTTGCCCCCGCATCAATATGGGCGCGAGCCGCGTTAGCATCGGTAAAGAAACCGGTTGATTCGACAACTAGCTCGACGCCGTCTGCGCCCCAGCTCAAGTCAGCAGGATTGCGCTCTGCACTGACCTTGACCAGCTTGCCATCCACGGTGAATCCCCCATCAACAACCTGCACATCACGGTCAAAACGTCCGTGAACCGAATCATATTTCAACAAATGAGCCAAGGTCTTAGGATCTGTCAAATCGTTTACCGAAACGACCTCGACCGCCGGATCATCCCACGCCACGCGAAAGACCAGACGTCCAATCCTACCAAAGCCATTGATACCGATCTTGATTGCCATAGGTACTGCCCCCTACATAAGAAAATGCGGCCAGCTTTCTCGCCCCCGCAAACAACAAATACGCCCATAAGTATAGCAAACCTGTCCCCTAAAAAAGCGGCGGAGTGCGTCCATTCTTTACGCTTATATTGTGATTGCCATACGCCGGTAAGAAAGCCCGTTGAAGGTCAAACCTGAGACCCCGGCTCGGAGGCCGGGGTGACGGTAATGAAACCTTGCTACTAACTGCAGATATAGTCCTGGCCGCCAATGTGGTCAAATCCCAGATCAGACAGTACCCAGCGCGGAATCTCGAAACGCACCGTCATCAAGGGGTCAACGACCTGGCAAATCCGCAAATTGCCAACAAGGGTCATCAAGCGACCCGCATCATTGACCTCAAGTCCAACGGTGCCGGTCAAGAATTCCATCATCATGTCGTTTGCCAGCTCACAAGCAGCATCAACGGTTTCGGCAGATGCCAGCACGGCAAAGAGCCCGCCATTTTCAACCAGAGGCGTCGGCAGTCCTGGCGAATCGACCACCTTTGCACGCACGGTGACCTCGCCAGCTACTTCGGCGCCACAAATTAAGACCTCTCCGTCACCCATGACGGCATGCAGGTCGCCGCAGGCAAAAAGACCGCCCTCGACACCGGCGGTAAAGTACACGCTGCTGCCTTCGGTCACCAGGCGACAATCCATGTTGCCGCCGTGGGCATCAGGGGTTCCCGTCGGGATAGAGGCATTAGCTGGTGCAACGCCAATAACGCCTACCATGGGGTTAACAGGTATGGACAACTCCCCCCGTCCCGTCTTTAAGACGGCGTGGTTGTTCACGATATCAAGAAAGGTCCGTTCGGCATCGACGATGTGCTTTGACAGGGCGCCGGCGCCGGGAATCGTCGCCATGAGCGCGCGGCCCGCGATTTGAATCTGCAAGATGTCAATGCGGACAATGTCACCTGGCTTGACGCCCCGAATGTAGACCGGTCCTGTGGCTGGATTGACGCGCGTCCAGTCGAAGCCGTCCATATCGCTGTTTTCAGGCGTGATTTGGTCGGCAAAGCAGTCCATCGTTTCGATGGTCAGCACTTCACACTGATCGACCGTGATGACAGGTTCCAAAGTTGGCTCGAAAGCGTAAATAACCTTGTCTTTTGCGAGAATCTTGTTCATGTTGCTTCCCCCGGGCTAAATGGCAACCGCTAACAACTCCGCAGGCGAAATTGTGACAGCAACCGCACATAAACATAGAGATAAAGTATGCCATATCAGCATCAGCAAATTTGCAGCTTCACAAAACCAGCAACTATACTATAGATTATGCCGAAATCATCGACAAATGATAGCTACGTGGACCCATGCCTCGAGAGCCTTATCGGTGGCGACATCTGGGCTGGTCGGGCCGTTGCTCACCTCGATTTGGATGCTTTTTTTGCCTCGGTGGCGCAGCTTGACAACCCTGAACTGCGCGGCCTGCCCGTCATTGTGGGCGGCCAGTCTAGTCGCGGAGTCGTCTCGACCTGCAGTTATGAGGCGCGCGCCTACGGTGTGCGCAGCGCCATGCCCTCCAGTCAGGCCCGCCGCCTGTGCCCCGCCGCCATCTGGGTGCCTGCTGATTTTACCCGCTATCGCCAGCTGTCTGCCGACATTTTTAGTCTGGTCGCGGAGCTAACCCCCCATTTCCGCCAGGTGTCCATTGACGAGGCCTTTTTTGAAATCACCCCTGACGCCTTAGATGCGCGCCATCCTGTGAGTGTTATCAAGGACCTGCTGGAGCGTATAGCGCAGACGGGCATTACGGCATCTGTCGGGCTATCGACTTCAATGACGGTGTCAAAGATTGGTAGCGACTTTAGAAAGCCGCGGGGACTTACCGTTGTGCAGCCCGGTCATGAGGCGCGTTTTCTGGCA
>WRBW01000083.1 GCA_009784345.1 Coriobacteriia bacterium
CTGTGTTTTCGACTAAATGAAGCTTTGCATCGGGCATGCGCTCGATGAGCGCACTGCACTGCTTTGCCGCCTGCGAGTGCGTGTAGATCTCTGTAATATCACCGAGGGCAAGCTTGCCGTTAGCAAGTAGCATGTGTTGAATCGAAATCTTCACACTGCGCACGATGTAAAAGTTGTACTTGCGTGTTAGGTCGTAGACATCCGTAATCGACCCCGAGTTCGAGTTTTCGATGGGCAATATCCCGTACTGACACATACCCGCATCTACCGCCATGCACACACCCTCGAAAGTGCGCATGTACATAACGTCTGGGCTCTCAAACAAAACATTGGCTGCTGTCTGCGAATAAGCACCCTTGACGCCTTGACAGGCAACAACGGCGCTTTGTGGGAACTCTTCGATACGGTATTCTTTGGGGCTAATCACGGTCAGGCCTCACAATTCTCTCCAGAGGATTTGGTGATTCATAATAGCATGAGATAATAATGGCACCAGATGCGATTGAAAGAGGGGTTGAGTTATGGCTTATGTGGTAGATTTCAAGGACGTGTCAACAGTGGGATTCGAGTCATCCCCGGTCGCGGAAGCTTTAGCTGGACTGCGTGCCAATGAAGCTCGTTATTTCTTTAATAAGTATAAATATGAGTTTTCGACCATTCCAGCATCTGAAGGTGCAGACATTTTGTCCTACATAGAAAATATCCTCAAAACGGAACGTGACATTGTTTTTGCTGCAAAACCCCTTGAAGTTACTCAGTTTGAGGTCGAGGGCATCAAGTTCAGCTACGTCTTTTATGAAGATGGTCTGTGCGTCAACGTGATGTACACCCTTGAGGATGCAAAAAAGCGTGCCGTCGGCTTTAAGCTCTCCCAGGGCATGGAAATACCTGCAGAGCTCGCAGATAAGTTCAAGTTTGCCCGACAAAAGTCTAAACTTGCCGGAGAGATCCGCGGCTCTTTCTTTGTTATCAAGGGTGAATACTAATCTACTAAAGCGTTGTCATAATAATGTCTCATGGAGGGTGCACCTGTTGATGTGCACCCTTTTTTGTGCACTCGTCAGGATATCTGCCTTTTGCATACCTCTGCCCTTTTGATAATCTGACCCTCAAACAAAATAGCATCATATCCATCACATTATCGTGCTCTAGGGGAACAGGGTAGCGTGTCGGTTCGCTGAAGTCTGCACGCGTTTGTAAGGGGGAAATGATGACCGTCTTTAATGAAAAGAATCTCGCACCTGCCATGCGCAAGAGGCTTAGTGCCAACATCGCCTTTATGAGCGTGCTGCTTTTTTGCGTCTTGGGTCTTGCTGTTTTCACGGTTTTTGCAGATGATGCCCCGTTCGATGGTCCAGCGCAGGCCGAGCAACCATCTAGCCATTATCTGAGCGCAGAGCAGACGGCAACTACTGACAACGGCATTACCGCGCTTGAATCTACGGCCGCAGCACCACAGGCATCACAAGCAGCGCAAGCCCCAGCAAGTCCTCTTGCTGCCAGCGCAACGATGGTCAGCAATTGGGCAAGCTTGCGTGCTGCCATGCTTGATGCAAGCGTTGACTACATACAGTTTGCGAATCCCATCGTTCGCACCGGAAGCGCCGGGGCTAGCAATGATTTGCCCGTTGTTTTGCGTGACCTCACCATCGACGGAGCCGGCTTTTCTCTTGATGCGCGCAATGAAGGATCATCTGCGAACATCAACCGAAACCTCTTTCGTGTGGGCGGCAACAATGCCTCGCCACGGCGGAGTCTGACCATCACTGACCTTTCTTTGATACGGCCAAATGCGACATCACACCCCGCCATTGCCTTTGTGGCAACCACCAGCCCTTTGGCAACAACGTCGACTTCTTCGGGTACGCGCAGCTTAGGACAGCAGCCTTCGCTCTTGTGGACCATCAACCTTAATGGGGTCTCTCATGTGGGGGAGGCGCAAAGTGGTCTGGTCAACCTCCCCGATGGAAGCGTAAACCTCATGAAACAAACTGGCTATCATATGAATGGCAACCATGAGATGATCTTTGCACGGGAAATCATTTTCGTGGGCGGGCAACACAGTCTGACAAATCAGTCGACGGGGTCAAGCGCGCAGATCATCCAGATTAACCCGACCACGGCGAACCGGTCGCTGGGTGCTGATATTGTGGCAACGGATGCAGCCCAGGTTTACATGATGACGCGTAGTGTTAATCAGGTGCTTAACGCTGACATTTCGGGTCGCGTGAACGTCATGGTCTCAGATGCGTCGATGCTGGCCATCGAGGGACATGGTGCGGGCACAGGCGCATCGGGGGCTACACTTGTTGTAAATGCGAATTCAGGTGGCTTCGACATTTCTGGGGGCAGCGTGTTGCGTGTTTTGAGCCTGCGGGAAGGCAATGGTCAGCCTGCGGTCATACAGCAGATCCCTGGCGGCATCTTTCGGGTCGATGGTGCAGACTCGCTACTTGACCTGCAGTCCTGGGGCTCGAGCAACAACTACGGTGCCACGCTGCGCTTTCGCTACGACGGCGACCAGCTTTTTGAGGTCACCGGTGGTGCCCGCGTCAACATCGTGAGGCATCGCAGTGAAAATAGCAATGACGCGGCGGCCTTGCGCTTTGGCAATGGGCGCAACAATGACTTTTATGTGGGCAGCACGGCGCAGGTTCGTATCGAAAACCATGGCAATGCAAGCCCTGTGCGCGACCCGGGAACGGCTCGAGCTAACGGCTACAATGCTGCCATTGAATATAATGCGGCTGGCTTCAGCTTCGATGTCAGCGGCTGTAGGACCGCAGTCGAGCTGATAGGCCACCGCGGAGCTGCGCTGAATGCAAAAAACTATGCCGACGGCAACATTAATGTGGGGGAGGGGTCCATTTTTCTGGCACGTGGCGAGACGGCCAGCGCTGCTGCATCGAGCTTCCAGGCGCTGGGTGGCAATGTGCACTTTTATATGGAGTCGCCGCTGTACTATGATTTTGTCAATACGCGACCGGGAGGCGGCCGCGTCTTCAATCTAGGTACGGCTGCAGGCAATACCTTCACCTCGCGCACCTCCGATATAGCGGTCTGGATTTCTGGCATCAATGACTGGGATGGCAATCCGGCGCGGTCTTGGACACTGATTGACTACCTGCTGACGGGTGCGCATTTACGCAACGCAAGCTCAAGTGATGCAAGCTTTGTTGACTTCTACGACACGCCACCACTTAATAGTATGAGGATTGAAAGCTACACACGTTTGTCTGGCAATAATGCTGCCCCTGAAGTTCGCGCTGTCAGAGACCTTACGAATGCCGACCGCTATGCTCGGGTGCTTGCTGCTGTTCCTGAAGGGCTTGACCTGATGGGGCGACCCGTGTGGACCGGTGAGGTGTGGGGGAGCTTTGAGGTCACGCGGGCAGACACGGGGATGACTTATGTGGTGACTAGTCAAGGGGATTTTGCGAGCAGTCTGGTACGCTCGCTTTCTTCAGAAAGCTTGTTTGAGCAGCAGCGCCATGTCGAGACCATTAAAGGTGTTGTGCAGCTGCGCTACGCAGATGGCAGATTCCTGCACGCAGGTGACAGCTATAGGCTTGTTGAAATGTGGCGATCTGAAACGCCCGATTCAGGCAGGCGCCGCACAGGAACGGTAGGCTTGCCCTCTGAAACGATGACGGTGCGCGACGTAACACCACCGGTGCCTGCAGGTAGCGAGGCAGCCTTTATTACGATTTCAGACAGGGTGCTGAGCGGCAACTGGGAGCTCGCTTATGACGGGGACAATGGTCCTACTCTAGGGGATGTCGGCATAAAGGCCTCTGTTGCGGCGGGTGGCAATGTGGCTGAAGCGCAGCCCCTGGCAGGCACGGGAAGCGTACATGCTGATGGTCGCTGGGATTTTACGGTAGACAGAGGCATCCTGCAGGCAGGAGACAGCATTTGGATTGTGCTCATTGATGACTTGGGGAATGAAAACCCGCTGGTCGAGACGGCCTACCGGGATGCTGTTTTCCCCCAAGCTTTGCAGATAAGGGTAGAGCCAGAGGGGCAGATCGTGCCAACAGGTCTTTTTGCCGGCAGCCGGGTCATGATACCGATGCTATTGTTAATTGCCCTCGCGCTTACCGTGCTTCTTGTTCAGAATCGCTTTCGCAATTTCTAAGTCTGCTCACGATGATAAAAATAGTCTTGCAGCAGCGCGTTGACGGCATCAGGCTGATCCTGATTGGTGTTGTGGCCGGCGTCTTTCACCACCTGCAAGTCTACGGCAGTATCAAGTGCCGGCCACGCAAGCATGGCTTTTCTAATGTTTCCTGCCCGGTCATCAGCACCGCATATTAATTGAACGGCGAGGGGAAAGTGATAGTCAGGGTCTTCACGCAGGCAAGACAAGGTTTCTGTTAGCAGCCTCAAGAAGGTCTTCTTGTCTATGGCACGCAGGCACTGTGCCACGTATTCTTGCACCCACGCTTTGTTGCCGCAGGTCTTTGCTCCGGCACTGATGATGAGGCTCCAGGGCATGAGGGCAAAAAGCGCTGGTGCCAAGCGCAGTGTCCAGGCATCTATCGTAGATAAGGTCTGCGTGTTATTGGTGCAGCCTATCAGCACAAGCTGCGATACTTTTTCTGGAGCGCGCCAGACCAGCTCTTGGGCAAGGTTGCCACCCATAGACTGACCAACAATCGCTGCTGTCTCGATGCCAAAAAGCTCATAGAGCTTCCAGGCATCGTCGACCATGTCTTCAAAGC
>WRBW01000084.1 GCA_009784345.1 Coriobacteriia bacterium
GGCTTCGCCTCGAGCTCTTTAAGCCTCGTGACCACCGCGCGCGCATACAAAGGGCTGACAAAGCCCGTGTTGCCCTCCTCGCCAAAGTGCACCTTCACGGCAACCTTATCGCCACCAATAATCATGCTGTCGATACCAACGCGCGTCATGGCAAGATTAATGCGTTCCAGCAGCGAGCGCTTACGTTGCGTGCGCAGGGGAATAAAGTAGACGTCACTGGCAGGCCCGGTTGGTGCTGCATCATGAGTCACGTGTTCGGTATTGTCAAAGCTAAAAAGCGTCTCATTTTGGGAGGGGAGGGGGTCCATCTGCTGCACATCGTTATCAGCTGCAGACTTAGCCGTAGCCGAGGTCAGCGAAACGGGTTCAGCTGCAGGAGCGGGCGTCGGTGGCAGATTGGTCAGAGGCGAGCTAGGGGTGACGGCAGCAGGATCTGAAGCTGCCGTGTCTGTATCGGCCTCTGCACCGGGAATCATGGTCGATAGTGGACGTACTCTCTCGCCATCGACAATGAGCTTTGCTACGTCCAAATCAATGGGAATGCCGCGGTGCGCGGCAAACATGGCAATATTTATGAGCTCGCTTTTGAGCTTCGTTTCGGTCTCGAAGCGCGCCACCAAAAAGTCGATGACATCTTGCGGCACGCTAAAGCCCTCGCGAGCAGCCTTGTCCCGTAGAATTATCTCTCTGTCTTCTGCTGTGCTTGCTGACATCTTCCCTCTTTTCGACGGTGCGCTCTTTAGGCGCGTTTTCTACGCTGCATCCACATCAACAGTGCGAGGACAACGATTATCGACCCTACAGCTGCGGCAATGACCACAAAAATGCCCCCGCCGATCGTTTGCTGGTTTTCACGTGCGGTGGTTTCTGCAGGGATGTATTCGATTTCCGTGGTGTAGCTTTGCATCCCCTGGACATTGGTAAAGGTTTGAGCATAGGCGGGGTCACCGGTAGGTCCGGTTCCCAGGAATTCGACGTTTTCCGTATCGCGGATAACACTTCCCGCAGGCAGGAAGGCTGCGAGGCGCAGAACCGGCACGTCGGCAAGGGGTGTGTAGCTAATGCGGATGACGTGGTCGCCGTTTTCTAGGGTGCGGACGGGGAAAGGAAAGCTCTCGCCCCAAAAGTAGTGTTCAATCTGGACCTCATAGGAATCAGTCAGGACGGCCGTGTAGATGTCCAGTCCGTCGCGGTTGTAGACATGATAGTTGGCAAAGCGAGGGGATTCTGGCGTGATACCCGTTTCTGGAATCGGTCCAAAGAAAAAGATGTCGGCGCCTTCGGGCACCGCAAGTTGCACCGTGACGGGCAGGGTCGTTGTCTCTGGGTCAAGCTGTGCCCAGATGCCTGCCGTGTATCCGTCAGGAGCGCGGAAAAACTTGTACTGCATCCAGTCGAACTGCGCCAAGGGGGCCGCAGGGTCGATTACAGGAGGCTCTGAAGCCATGAACTCGCTGCTGTCCATGATTTGGGCTTCGAGTTGTTCGGGGGTCATGTCGGCTGCATAGGCGGAGGTGCCCATGAATGTCGCTGCACCCAGGGTGATAGCAGCTGCGAGGGCGAAAAGGATGGAAAGTGGTCTAAGGGACATGGCTAATCCTCCTCGGGGACTTCATGGTCTTCCTCTGCATCTGCAGTTTGTGCGCGACGCTTCTTTGCAAGGTAAAAGCTTGCACCCAGTGCAGCTACCACAACAGCAAGTATCCCCATTGTAGCAAGGATGCCCCCGCCGAGGTTGCCCTGACCTTGACGGGCAATCGACGCAGGTGGCCCGTATTCGAGGGTCGCCTCATAGGTCTCGCCGCCTGTAACATCAAAGAAAGTGATGCCATAAAGCGGCTCTTCGGTTTGAGCCGCTTCGCCCAGACGCACAAAGGCGGGATCTGTTACGACACTGCCGGTGGGCAGGTAGGCGGCCAAGCGCAAAATGCGCGCATCCTGCATCGGCGTGTAGGACAGCCGGTACAGGTGGTTGCCGCCGCCCAAGGCCTCGAAGGGTTCGCCCGGTATCAAGTATTCGAGCTGAACGACGTGTTCATTGGTGACGGCCGTGTAAATGTCGAGATCACCCTCGCGATGTACCTCAAAAGGCTCATCGAAAGTGCGGTCTTGATCACGCGGACCGCCACTGATTTCGCCAAACCACAGGATATCGACCCCAGCAGGAACGGCGATTTCAAAGCGCGCTGGCAAGGGGATGTCCTCGCTGATGCCACCGCCAATAAGGGCTGCATAGCCATCAGGAGATCTGAAAATCTTATACAAGATGACCTCAAAAGGAACGATGTCATCTACAGCATCTGAGGCCAGCCCATCAATGGCCGATTCAGTAATCTCGGCACCCTCCATGCCTGCGCTGTCCATTTCAGCAGCGGGCACTTCTGTGAGAGCAGCTTCGCTCGCCGTGGCCTCGGGTACGCTCAGTACCTTGTACATAAAGAGGGCAGTGCCGACAGCACAGCTAATCGCAAGGGTAAGAGCAACAAGGCCCAAGATTGATCTCTTGAGCCTTGATCCGTTTAGTAAGGATGAAATCATAGGTCTGGACTTACTCCTCCGTGTCTTCCTCATATTCTTCGTAGGCCTCATCTTCATCGGCCTCTTCGTATTCTTCGACTTCTTCATAGGTGTCGTCGTCATCATCGTGGTAATCGTCATCGTCATGCTTCTTTTTGCCGCGGGCAAAGAGCACCAGGGTACCGCCGGCAATCGCCACGAGGACGGCAACCAGGGCGGGAACTATGACCGGGTTCAGGGACGATGCTGCGGCTCCGCCACCGGTGATGGTGTAGGTGATTTCGGTCGAGAAGGTCTCGCCAGCAGGCGCATCGGTAAAGAGGCGCGCAAAGGCAGGGCTGCGCTCATCGGCATTTTCGCCCGGGCCAAAGCCCAGGAACTCGATGTCACGGGCGAGCACGGCTCCTCCAGGGGGCAGGGCAGCTGCCAGACGCAGTTCGCGGACGTCTTGCCAGGGGGTGTATTCCAGCGCAATAGTTGGGCCGTCAGGGCCTTGCGTGAAGGGGTTCGTGTTCAGGCGGTATTCGATTTGCATGTCACGATAGGTGGTCATGGTCGCCGTGTAGACGTCAAAGGCGCCTTCGTTGCGGCGCATGTCGGCCAGGTCACCGGGGAAGCGCGGATCGAGCTCTGGGTTACCGCTGCCGCCTACTTCGCCGAACCAAAAGACGGGTGAACCTGCGGGAACGGCAACTTCGATGGTGGCAGGCAGGGGGGTGCGATCAGACAGGGTACCGCCAATGATGACAATCCACTGATTGTGGGACTGCATGACCTTGTAGATCAGCGTGTCGAATGGGACGACTTCGCCGCCGACACGAGCGGTCGGTGCAAGGGGGTCGTTGGGGTCAAGTTCTGCGCTGATGGCAGCAATGCCGCTGCCTTCTAGTTCAGGCACATCGATGGGCTGAGCATCGACCAGGTTTCCGTCTGCATCACGGTACTCGATTTGACCATTATCTGTCGTGGTTTCGGTGGCAGCACCCGCTGTCACCGCACCTACCGCAACAAGACCAGTCAGCAATGCGAGCATCATGAAGACGAATGCAGATGTTCTGATTTTCTTCATCATTGTCGGTACACCAAGCTTTCCTTCTTTAGTAGCTATCAAATGGTAGTAGCTATCAAATGGTAACTATCAAAAATTTACAGTGCTCTAATAGTAGCGGTTTTTTAATGTGTGCATCCTAATTACAAATAGAATACACACAGCGGGCAGAGGCAGCGAACAGCACAAGAGCCTCTTGCGAGGCCCTTGTGATCGATTGTGCGCTGTTTCTGCGCTGAGTGCAGTCCGCTTAGCGAATCCACACCCGGGTGCCAGAAGGTGTCGCATTAAACAATCTGATTATGTTGGGGTTTGTCAGGCGGATGCAGCCAGAGCTTGCAGCCTGCCCAATCGAGCGCGTATTTGACGTGCCGTGAATGCGCAGCAGCGTCGTGCGGCCGTTTGCGCGATTCAGGTTCATGGCGCGTACACCCAGCGGGTTCTTTGGGCCAGGACCGATGGTTCTGGGCATATTGCGCGCCCACTTGCTGCCGGGGTTTGTCCAGGTGGGGTTGCGACGCTTTGCACCAATGACAAAGTCGCCTCGCGGCGTTGGGTTAGCCTTGCGTCCGATGGCAACACGGTACTGAGCTTCGATTTGGCCTCTGTTGTAGAGGAAAAGCCTGCGTTCGCTGCGCACAATGAGGATGATCTTGCCCAACTGGCGACGCGTCGCGGTATCTGAAATGATGGGTACGGATCGCGCGGTATTTACCGTGGCGATGTTGCCCCGGTAGCCCTGCGCCGCAAAGGCCATCAAGCTGTTTTGTATCGACTGAATAACTTGAGCGCGCGGAGCCATGCTGCCCTGACGCGAGGTTCTGACGTCAATCCTGCGGGTGCGGCTGTTGTAAACGTATCTTGCAGCTGCGGGAGCGACTCTGGTTTGGGCGATGTAGCGATCAGCAATCACGCCGATGGCCTGCTGGTTGAGCTGCGGGGCCAGGGTGCCATTAATGTTCACGGTCGCGGCACGGTTGCGCGAGGCGACCAAAATGGTGTCAGCCTTCGCGTTTAGGTTGATTTGAGCAGGCACGATAGATCTGACTTCTGCGGGTGTCAGGCGTAGGTGCTGTCCGCCAATGACGAGGGTGAAAGTGCCAGCTGCCGTGTTAGCACCACCGTAGTGTGCTTGAAGAC
>WRBW01000085.1 GCA_009784345.1 Coriobacteriia bacterium
CGAGGTTCCCCATTCGACAAGCAGTCTTGAAGCCTGCGCACCGGTACTGACGTGGCAGCCTTCACAGGTTGTGCTTCCGGCAGTCAAGAAGTACTGACTTTGGGCATTTGCCAGGTTGACGGCTCCGGTTGTGCTGCCTGCGACAGTTCCTTCTGCGGCATCGGGATTGAAGCCTGGTGCACGGTGAGCGCTGTGACAGACGGCACACTTTGACGTTGTGGTTACGTAGCCACCATGTGCCGTTCCTTGAAGATCTGCAGGAGCATTGTTGCGCGTCATTTCTACCCGCGCCTCACTAAAAGTGATGAAGCCTTGCAGCATTCCTGAGTCGACTTCTGCCTGGGTGCGAATAGGAGTAAAGCCTCTAAAAGTTGCTTGACTTACTGCGCCAAAGCTTAGGACAAACGCAGCTACCAAACCCAAAACAAGAGTCGAACGTAGGGAATTCTTCATAGTTACCTCCTTATGAGATATCGGGGCGGTCACCAATTTTCAAAGCGGTCGTATACATTGTGCAGGCTTCGAGCCGCTCGAATGCTAGTGGGGAATGGAATATTTTTTGGATATTTTCAGCAGATGGACGCACTCCGCCAGATCTTCTTTGCGCGGAGGCGTGACTTGTGTAATTATTTGAGGGTGTGAAAGGGAACTTCCTAATGGAAACAGGTCACAAATTGTGAGGTGTATAGATGAGTGATGGCTATAGTAACTGGTCTCCCAAGCGTCGCCGTGGCTGCGGCTGCGGTTGCGGCACGATTTTTACTGTGGGGGGCGTGATTGCCATGATTGTCTCGTGGCTCACCAATGGCAGTTTTCTGTGGATGATTTTCCACGGGATTCTGGGCTGGTGGTATATTGCCTTTCGCCTTATCTTCGACTGGTCAGGATTTTGGAGTATCTTCTTTTAGCTTCAGGGGATAAAAATGCGGGGGAGTAAGTCCATACCAGCAGTGATGGGCTCCCTCCGCCATATTGAATATTTACGGGAAGTTTACAGAATATAAACTGCTTACATGCACATATTGCTAAAATAGCCAAAATTGCAAAAATATGCTACTATGTGTATCTCACTTTGGAACGAATAAATACCGAAGTGCTTCACGCCGCAAAAAAATCGGCACATACCTCACACCAGTCATAGATACCTGCGCAAGCATGCTTGCTGCCTTTGTCTGCTGTGAAAGTGAAAAAGAACGGCAGGAAAGGCGGACACCAGCCTGAGGCTTAACCAGAGCCCGAATCGGTAACGTTGGGCAAGAGAAAGGAAACTTTGAATAGATGGAATCGAGTAAACAAAGAGCGTAGTCCGCATCCGACCCTGCGGTCAGCTCTCGTCATCGCCCTGATGGCGATCATCCTGATGACCGGGTATACCGGATCGGGTTCTGCAGCATATGCTGCAAGTGTCGAATCAACAGCGACCGTCATGTCAAAGCATGAAAAAATGGTTGACATGGATCGCAACTTCAATAATCTTTCAAAAAAACAGCGGGCACAGTTTATCCGTTACTGGTTTGACTACTATGAAGCAGAGCTGGGTAGCACTAAGCTCAACGCCGATAAGGCCGTTGCCATCGCTAACTATGAGACCTCTCTGGGCAAGGCTGGCGTCGGCAAGGCGAAGAAGAAAAACCTCTTTGGCTGCAAAATCGATCAAAACGGCAAATTCGTCAGCAGCTTCCCGCGCTTCAAAAACTATCGTAGTAGTGTTAAGGCCATCGTCGTTTACTACCACATGCATCCCCAGGGCTTGTCTGCGTGGAACAGGCTGGGCGGCAGCACGCTGGGTAAATAGCTACAGCAAAAAGGGGGCAGTGTTGCTGCCCCCTTTTGACGTGCTATTTTCTACTGTCGGTCGTGCCGCAGTTCGTGGCTAAGGCGTCAAATCCTCATTCTTGTGAGCGCTGAGAAATGAGCCCGTGTCCCCGTCGAACAAGACGGTAATCCCACCCGTGTCAGAGGCATACCAGGTATAGGCCTTGTTGCCAGAGGTCTCATCCAGCGGGTCTTCGACTCCGTCGACGCCAAAGTGAGCTTTGACCTTGTCGTAGTCGATTTCAGAATAGCTTGCCACAGAATCGGTGAAAGCCTCCCAGCTTGACTTCATGTCCGCGTAGGCCATGTCCACCATTCCAGGGGCGCTCGACGTCGGCGTTTCGGTCGTCTGTGCCGGTGCATCGTTGGTGGTTGCCGTAGTGTCGTCGCCTCCACAGGCTGACAGTGCAAGCCCCATCGTCACGACCAGCGCCAGGCTCAATACGAGCACCAGCAGGCTTTTTGCTTTCATTTTCATGGGCGGTCCTTCCCTTCTTCGTATGCTTTCCCCAAAGCAGAGCTCTTTTGAGCTCACAAACCATCATAGCACTAGTGCCACATTTCGCGGGGGAGTGCGTCCACAACTGTAACTCCCCCTTGAGCTTCCCGAGTGCAGTGACTTCATGACACCTCAATTCATCTGACGAGGGATCTTTGCGTGTGTGCTGGTGTGGACGTGCTCCGCCTGTGAGATAGGCGAACAAATGATGGTGCTACAGCTTTGCTGGCTGTCTGGGGCGGGCGCTAAGCTGTTTTTATCGATAAGCGAAAGGAGTGAGTGTTATGTATGAGCGTAGCAGGACAATTTTGTCCACAAATATTGCCGGTTTTACCTATCACGATGGAGCTGAGGTCTTTGATGAGCTGAAGGTTGGCAAAAAGCTGAGTCTCAAGCTTGAGCCCGATAATCCCTTTGACTCAAGAGCTGTCGCTGTTTATGCAGGCAAGCTCCGTATTGGGTACGTGCCAAGCCACGAAAATGCAATTATTAGTGACCTTCTGTACTTTGGACACGATGATATTTTTGAGGTCATTGTTAATAGGGTCGCACCTGAAAACAACCCAGAACGTCAGGTAAACATTGCCATAAAGATTAAGGACACCCGCGAAAAGCCCTAAGGCATCATGCTGCCTAGGAGCGGGCTTGGTGGTAGGTTTGGAGGACGTGGTCGACAAAGACGTCTTTTGAGATTAGCTGCGCTGCTTCAAGTCCGCCTGCGACGCGAGTCGTGTAGAAAGATTCGTCGCCGAGTAGTGCATCAAGTGCAGGCACAAAACCTTCTTCGTTTTGCAGCAAGGTTGCGCTAGACCCGTCGGTCAAGATGCCCTTGAAGCAGTCGTTGTTACGAGCAATGACAGGCGTTCCGCTGGCGATGGCCTCTATGAAGGTGAGTCCCTGTGTTTCAGATGTCGAGTTGCCCAGCAGAACATCAGCCAGTCGGTAGTAGTCAGGTACACTTTCCCAAGGTTGTTCGCCCGTAAAGACTACCTGATCTGCAATACCGAGGGTTGGCAAGAGGCGTTCAAGCTCGCGACGTTGTGGCCCGTCACCCACAAAAAGCATGCAGGCCTCTGGGTGCTGCTTTAGCCAGGGTGCCAGTACGAGAAGCATCTCGAGCACACTCTTTTCTGAGGCGATGCGTCCGATGACCAATAAGATGCGCTCGAAATTGCTAAGACCCCACTGCGTGCGCAGTTCCGTCAGGCGGGAGGTCTGTACTTCACTGAGCGAATCAATGGTCGAAAAGCGCGTCAAATCAACCCCCGTTGGGATGACATCAATGGGAGCACTCACTCCATAGCTTAAGAGCAAGTTTTTGGTATCAGCAGTCGGGGCAATGACCCGCGTTGCTCGGTCGCAAATCTGAACGCTGAGTTTGCGCACCGCTGCACGGGCGGGACGATCAAAGGCGCCTGGCACCAGATAGTGAGTGTAGTCTTCCCAGACGGTGTGATAGGTGTGGACCAGCGGCGTGCCGCTTTTGTGGTGCGCTCGAAAGCCGAAGCTGTTGACCGTGAACTCGGCGTTCGTATGGATGATGTCGAGGTTCAGATCGCTAATGTGGCTTGAAAGATTGAGCTCAAAAGGGGTGGCGACGCGGCGTTCAGGCAGTACCACCAGCGGCATGCTGGGGATGCGAATGACCTGATTCTCTGATGCGCTATCGGGGTTGGGCGCATCGGGGTGGGAGGGTGCGAAAATCCAGACATCGTGGCCGCGCGCACGCAAGCCTTCTGACAACAGCGACACAGAGGTCACGACACCGTTGATTTCGGGCAGGTAGGTGTCGGTGAAAAGTCCAATCCTCATGTGCGTCTCTACTGGCGGTTCAGGGTGGTTGAGGGGCAGTCGATCTCGTCGTAGTTGCCTAAGAAAGCCAGATACTTTGTGCACAAGTTCAGCCGGGTCAGCAGTTCATGCACCTTTTCGTCAGCGATATGAGCCTGCACGTCAAAGTAGAACATGAACTCGAAGTCGGTATCAGGCAGGGGGCGCGATTCCAGCTTTATCAGATTGAGGTCTAGGTCTGCAAACTGCTTGATGACTTCAAAGAGCGCACCTGATTTGTGGTCGACGGTCAGCATGAGGCTAATACGCTCGGGGCTACCATAGACCTCGCACTTTTTCGAAATGCAGATAAAGCGCGTGTAGTTATTGGCGTTGTTTTGGATGTTTTCCTCGATCACGGTCAGCCCGTACAGTTCGACACAGTTTTCAGAGGCAATCGCAGCGATGTCTGTGCGACCACTTTCGGCAACCATTTGTGCGGCTTTCGCTGTGTTTTCGACTAAATGAAGCTTTGCATCGGGCATGCGCTCGATGAGCGCACTGCACTGCTTTGCCGCCTGCGAGTGCGTGTAGATCTCTGTAATATCA
>WRBW01000086.1 GCA_009784345.1 Coriobacteriia bacterium
GAGGTTCTCCTACACTGAGTTCAGCCCAGTCGGCGAGGATTTCACGCTCGCGCGCCTCCATAGCTTCTGCCTCTTCATCATTGTTGACATGGTCATAGCCCATGAGGTGCAGCATGCCATGTACCAACAAGAGGCGCAGCTCATCGTCGAGCGTCTTGCCATAGTCAAGAGCCTGGGTCTGTGCCACGCTGGGTGCAATAACGATGTCACCCAGTAGCAAGGGCTCGCCATCTGGGTCAGTATCGAAGTCTGCCCAAAAGACCGCATTGGGATCATCGTCACCGATGAGCTCTTCGGTGGCAGCCCGCGCAGCAGCAAGGGCTTCTGCATCACAGGGAAAGGATAGTACATCGGTAGGACCTTGTTTATCGCGATAATCTGCATTGAGCTGGGCGATGTCATCCGTGTCAACCATGGTCACGGAGACCTCACTGTTTAAGGGAACCTGTTCCTGCAGCAGAACATATTCCGCTAATTGGACGTACTCCTCCGTGAAGTCTGCACCCAGGTTCTGGTCGAGTTCGAAACTTGACTCATTATTGAATACGACACCAGGCACTCGTTCAGACTCCTACAAATCCGCGACGGTTGCGGGCTCTATATCTTCGGTACCAGGCAGCTTTAGCTGTTCGGCGCCTTCTTCGTGAATGCGATAGGCCTCGACAATGTGTTGAACCAGTTTGTGGCGCACGACGTCTTTGCCGCTGAAATAGTTTATGCCGATGCCTTTGACGCCTGACAAAATAGTGTCTACGTCGGCTAGTCCGCTTTGTCCGCGTGGCAGGTCAATCTGGGTGACATCACCGGTGACGACCATCTTGCTGTTAAAGCTCAGGCGCGTTAGCAGCATTTTCATCTGTGACGATGTCGTATTTTGTGCTTCATCCACGATGATGAAAGCATCATTGAGAGTGCGTCCACGCATGAAAGCGATGGGTGCTATTTCAATAACCCCTGTTTCCAGCAGGTGTGCACTGCGCTCGGGCTCCATCATGTCAAGCAGCGCATCATAGAGCGGGCGCAGATAGGGGTCAACCTTTTCGACCAGTGACCCGGGCAAGAAGCCCAGGTTTTCTCCGGCTTCGACGGCGGGGCGCGTCAAGATGAGGCGCTTGACTTGCTTTGCCTTCAGGGCTTCGACTGCCAGCGCCATGGCAAGATAGGTTTTGCCCGTACCCGCAGGACCAATGCCAAAGGTTATCGAGTTCTTTCGCACCGTTTCCAGATAGGCCTTTTGCCCCAGAGTTTTGGCGCGCACAGCTTTGCCGTGGTAGGTCTGGATAATGTCACTGGACAGATGAGAGGGACGTATATCACTGTGCTTGAGCACGTCAATATAGCGCTCGACCGTTGCCACGTCCAGCGACTCTTTGCTTTGCAGCAGGGCAATGAGGTCTGCAAAAAGACTGTACACGACTGCCGCGTCTGCTTCGTTACCCGTGATAGTGATTTCGTCACCGCGCACGGTCGTCTGTGCTTCAAAACTGCTGTTTATGAGACGCAGATGCTCGTCACGCTGACCCAAGAGCTCGACCGGGTTGACCCGACCAGGAATCGTAAATTTAGACTCGTTTATCTTCTTCCCCCCAAAAAAGTAGTCCTACGGTACCTGTACCCAGTACGCGGGCAAGGTTTTCTTCCATTTCTATGAACATTGGCTTGTTGACACCAAAGCGTTCGTTGATTTCAAATGCGAGGATTTCTGCCGCGTCGGCATTGTCTGCATGCACGATGTTGACGGCGTGCGCTTTGTAGGGCTTACGGGCACGCGTCTCGAAAAGGTCGAGCAGCACATCAAGGCCTTCTTCAGTGGAGGACTCTTCGGCCCCGTCCCCGTATGCAGGCCTTCCAGCCCCCAGTACATCGGTGTGCTGGGCTGTCAGTATTCCCTGATCGTCAATGCGCACAATCTCGAAAGCGGCATCGTCGCTGCCCCCAAAGCGGCGCGAAAAATACTGCAGCGCAAAGAGGCGGTTTTCTTCGATCCAGCGTGCGGTGTCTGAAAGACTCGACCCATCTTCACGTAGCTCTCCTGCCTGCATGACGATGCGACCGCAGCCCACACTGACGCTGCGAGAATCGACGGCGCAGATGTCACGGTCGGGATACTGCTGTGCTAGCTGACTGAACAGTTCATCGATGCTTTCAACATCGACGCCTACGGCACGCGCGGAATGAATGAAAAGAAGACCCTCGCCGCTTGCTAGTGAGTCGGGGCTGTCGTCTGTCAAAAGGGGCTGAAGGTGCTTCAGGCAGACATCAGCGTCAAGGATGCCAACAAAGGGGATTTGATAGATGTTGAAGCGTTGCCGCAGCCAAGGTGGTAGGTTACAACCACTGTCAGCAACTATTCGAAATGGTGTCACATGAGATTCTGTTATGGTCTATACACCCTCTCGAGCCTTGAATCTTTGCTCTATTTTACCAAAGCTGCACGCTCATGAGTGCAAAAAATGTGCATAAATTATGTGAGCGCGCGGGGCGGAGTGCGTCCATTAATCCACCAGCAAGAAGCTGCGACGCATGCGCCCCTCCCCTATCTTTAGGCGGATTCTTTTGATCGAGCCTGAGCCTCTAGTACGGCGCGTATCTTTGGCGCGATTGCAACAACTAGTGCAAGCTTCAAGGCTTCAGGAATCAGAAAGGGAAAGAACCCTGCAGCAAGACCTGCCATGAAGCCGAGGCTCAGGAAGTTTGCCAAATAGAGGGTGCCCAGTGAAAGATTTACCACTACGGCGGCAGCGATTCCGCCCACCAGCCACAGATACTTGAGACTGGCTGCCTTGTCAGCCTTATGAGCGGCAAGGCCAGCGAGCCCTGCAAGCAGTGGAAAGGACATCAGGTAGCCACCGGCAGCACCGATGAGATGACCAAATCCACCTTGAAAGCTCGAAAAGACCGGTGCGCCCAGTGCGCCCAGAAGCAAGTACAGTAGCGCTACGATAAAACCTCTTTTTGCGCCCAGCACAACTCCTGCGAAGATGATGGCAAAGGTTTGCATCGTAAAGGGCACCGGAGGAATCGGTATAGTGATTTGTGCCATGACGGCAACCAGTGCCACAAAGAGGGCAATCAGGGTTAGATCGCGCGTTTGAAATGAAAGCTTGAACATGGTGGTAGAGCCTTTCTGTAGAAGTGATTAAAGTAATATACAGAAAGCAAAATGCTATTGTCAACCATTATTTAGAAAGTAGTTGACAATAGCGTAGAACGTAGGTAAGACCTCTAACGTTTTTTCAACGCAGTACAAAATGCTTGCTGCCATCAATGGTCTGATTGCCACAATGGTCTTTAGCAACTTTCACTTTTCACCACCTCTTTTGAAGGAGCTTCTTCAATCCGCACAACTAATGAAACTGGGCCGAATTGGTGCTTTTCCCATACTTAACCCCTTCAGATATAGCAAAATAGGGCAACAAGGCTGCTGCACAAATGAGCAGCATCGTCGATGCTGGAGATAAATCAGAGCCGTATTCCGAAAAGACACTTAACAAAGATGATACGAGGAATGGGTTTAGAATAAAAGAAAAGTAAGAAACCACATCATAAAAGCTCAAAAGTGCCAGCGGAAAATATATGATGGGTATCACCACCGCAGATAAGTACGAGGACCCAGTCGTTCGATTTAGATGGTAACCGAAATTAAAATACACAATTAGTGCGACAACTACCAAAAAACCATTGATTGAACGAACACACCAGTCAGATAATAACCCGCCATATGGAAAAAAGGTGAGCACAGCCATTCCAACTGTAGTGATTGCGAGGTGAAGCAGTAGAGCATTCGTATTTGGTTTAACATATTTATTGATAAAGTCCATAAGAGATTCCTCCGTTGCCTGTATTGACGAGAACGAGACTATTGCAAGTACCATCACTTGCCCACCAACTTTACGAAAGACTTTAGCTCTGACTTTGTTGTTTTTTCAACGTTGAGGTAGCGCTGACTCTTCCAATTGCCCACATATTTAGAAATGTAGATTAGTGAGGTAATCCGAGTAAGACAATAGGATGGATCGTCAAAGTCCTTTAGATTTCCACTCAGCCTTTTGATATCTCTGAAGGAGTGGTGTGGAGGAACAACTTTTGACCCCACCGCCCAGTCAACATGTGCGAAAGTATCTTGAAGAGGATGTAGGCCTTTGCCAAAAGCCCCCATAGAGTCTTTGCGATAAGCACCCTTTCGATTTCTCGACAGCCTCAAAGCCTCTACCCTTTGAGATCTAAATAAATCCAATCTTGAATCAGTATGACCCCAATTCTTGCTTCTATTAAAGTGCCAGCGTAAATTGCTGTCTCTTAGACTTACTGGTTGTGTCGCCGAGTTACTATCCACTTGAACATCACTATTTGCAAGGGCATCCGCATCCCTTGAGTTTAGCCCTATATCTTTTTGGCGACACCATTCATAAGTTTTTGATAAATGAATTGCGCTTGTCCAGCGTCCCGTTGGGTCTACCCCATTAATAGGGTCGCCTTCACAGTAGCCATAGAGGCTCAAGGTAGCACGGAGGTCACCACCATTTTTAGCACTGTCCCTGGTCATGAAGCGTGCTTCTGCTGGATGGTAGTAACGTGAGTTCAGATAATAGAGCCCTGTTGATTCATCCCAGATACCACCGGTGTAGGCGATATCGAGGGGGCTGCTTGTACTACCTGACCTCGTTGTTTCA
>WRBW01000087.1 GCA_009784345.1 Coriobacteriia bacterium
GATGAATTCCATTTCCTTTGTGGCGTAAAGAGAATGTTTACAAGTTCAACACATTGTGGCGACAAAATGACAATAACATGAATTTGAAGTGAACACAAGTATTTTGACTCAAATACACAATTAAGTTTTGCAGACAAGCTTAAATATACAAATCGAGTCTATCCATATCTATGGCGGAGTGCTCAAAGCACAATACCTATCGCTATGCAGTCTGAGTTGTAACGTACTGCCGGACGCGGGCATCCAGCTCCTCCACCTGCGTGATGCTTTCCAGCGTGCCAATGTCACCAGCAAAATGGGACAGTGAGCGTTCGACCAGCTCCTCGATGTCCAAAAATCCGACCTCACCTGCCAGAAAGGCCGCGACGGCAACTTCATTGGCGGCGTTCAAAATGCAGGGTGCCGTGCCGCCGGCGCGTCCTGCCTCAAATGCCAGGCGCAGACAGCCAAAGGTGTCCGTATCAGGCGTGCCCAAATCAAGCCCACCTGAAGTGCGATAGTCTACACTCAGGTCAGTGACCGAAGGCCACCTGTCCGGGTAGGAAAAGGCGTACTGAATGGGCACGCGCATGTCAGCCACGCCCAAGTGCCCAATGGTCGATCCATCCACGTATTCGACCATCGAATGAATCAAGCTTTTCGGCTGCACCAGCACCGTAATATCGTCATAGGAAACATCAAAGAGATAATGCGCCTCGATAACCTCAAGTCCCTTATTCATCAGCGTCGCGCTGTCAACCGTAATCTTTGGGCCCATCGTCCAGGTAGGATGTGCCAAGGCATCAGCAGCAGTCACGCCCGCCAACTGCTCGCGCGTCTTGCCACGAAAAGGTCCGCCGCTCGCCGTCAGCCATATACGACGCAAGCTTGACGCATCCCCTGACTGTAGACACTGAAAAATCGCCGAGTGCTCCGAATCGACCGGCAGCATCTGCCCTGTTTTCGCAAGCCCCATGACCAGCGGTCCGCCCACAATCAGCGATTCCTTGTTGGCAAGCGCAAGCTCTATCCCTGCCTCGAGCGTCGCCACCGTCGCGCGCAGACCCGCAGAACCAACCAGTGCATTTAGCACCATGTCAGGCTGCGTCGACTCAATTAATCGCAGCAGCGCGCCCATGCCATCACGTTTCGTCAAAACACAGGCATCGTCAGCTATCCCAAACTGCTGCGCCTGTTGACCCAGCAGCTCGGCTGAAGAATAGGCGGCAAGACCAACTAGCTGAAGGTGCTCGCTGTGGAAGTCGATAACTTGCAGCGCCTGCGTCCCAATAGAGCCGGTAGATCCCAGAACCAGTATTCGTTTTCTAGCCATCAGCTGATGAACCTCTTTCTAAATATGCGGGCGAGCGGGGACGCTCGACACTACAAAGCGTGCTAAGGTCAAGGACGAGATCCCGCATCGAGTGCGGGATGACAAGCTGCAAGATTGACCTCTAGGTGCGCGTGTTAGCGTGCTCCTAGCGGTCAAGATCAAGGGGTGATGATGCCTAAAAATACCCCAACGGTCGAAAACAGCACAAAGAGCAGCGGTGCCGTCAAAAGCAGCGAATCAATGCGGTCAAGAATGCCTCCGTGCCCCGGCAGCAAAGTACCAGAATCCTTAACCCCCGCCTCGCGCTTTATCCGCGACTCGAACAAATCACCAAAGAGCGACGCCAGCGATACTATTAGACCTACAATCAAGGCGGCGGGTATGGACGCACTCCCCAAGAAAATCAGCGGGATGACGTACCAAAAAACCATGGCCCCCATAGTTCCGGCAATCAAACCCTCCCAGGACTTTTTAGGAGAGATGACCGGGGCCAGCTTGTTGCGGCCGAAAAGCGAGCCACCCAGGTAGGCAAAAGAGTCACTGGCCCAGATGCTGAAAACCAACGCAACAGCCAGTAGCAGGCCTTGCTCGCCCATGTTGCGAATCAGCAGCAGGCAGGACAGCGGGATGCCCAGGTACAGCGCGCCAAAGAGGCTGGCGCAGAGGTCACGCGCGCGCGAATCGCGGGTCACGGCTGCCCAGATAATGTAGGCGGCTAGTCCCAACAGGCTGACGTAAAACAGCGATATCAGCGGACGCAGACCTCCCGTGCCCAGGACGGGAATCAAATCGACGTAAAAGCGTCCCGTAAAGGCGATGGTCAGTGGCATGGCGGCAGCAATGACCTGCCCCAGCACATAGGGCACGCGCGCCATGTCGGGTGCGACCATGCGGAAAAACTCGCGGGTACCCAAAACGGCGAAAAGCGCCATAAGCAGCGGCAAAAGCATCAGCCAGTTGCCTGCCACAATGGCCCCCAGCATGACCACGACAAAGCCTGCGCCGGTGATAATGCGCTGAATCAACGAGGCCTTTTTGATGCCGGCGGGTTGCGCCTGCACCGGCTTGATGTTCTCTGGGATGTGGACTGATTTCAGCCGGTCAGCAACGTCGCCGGTCTTTTCTTTCAAGCGAGAGGCAGGCATTGCTTACAGCCCCCCGTACCTACGGTCGCGGGTCTGAAAGGAGAGGAGTGCGTCCAGTAACTGGTCGCGCCCAAAGTCGGGCCAGAGGATGTCGGTAAAGTAGAGTTCTGTGTAGGCGGTCTCGTACAGTAAGAAATTCGACAGACGGGTTTCGCCACTGGTGCGAATCAGAAAGTCCGGATCCGGGATGCCTGCTGTTGACAGTCGGTCTGAAATGAGCTGCGCTGTGATGTCTTCGGGCGTAAGGCTGCCTGCTTTGATGTCTGCTGCAATCGCTTCGGTGGCGTGCACCAGGTCTTGTCGTGCGCCGTAGTTCAGCGCAACGACCAGGGTCAAGCCGGTGTTTTCAGCCGTTGATGCAACACAGTTGTCGAAGGCCTCGCGGGTGCTTTGTGGCAGGTCATCAAGGTCGCCAATCAGCTTGACGCGCACATTTTGTTTGTTCAGGTTGACGACTTCGCGCGACAGCACTTCGACAAAGAGCTTCATGATGCCGCTGACTTCTTCTTCGGGCCGCGTCCAGTTTTCGCTACTGAAAGAATAGATGGTCAGGTAGCCTGTGCCCAGTTCGACGCAGGAGGCTATCATTTCGCGCACACTTTTGACACCTGCTTTGTGCCCAAAGAGGCGCGGCTTGCCCTTTGCACGCGCCCAGCGGCCATTACCATCCATAATGATGGCGATGTGCTGCGGCAGGCTTTGTGCGTCGAGCGCTTCAAGCCTTGCGCGGGCGTGGTCAGACTCAAACCACTCGAGTTGTGAAGCTGTGGGATTCATAATCGTCGTCCAGCTGGTTTCGTCGTCAGTCTTATCTTAAGTCGTGTCGGCGTAAAGAGACTATATCTCCATGATGTCTTTTTCTTTGGCTGCCAGTGCGTCATCGATTTTTGCAACGGAGGCATCGGTCAGCTTTTGAATCTGATCTTGCGTCGTAAAGGCCTCATCTTCGCCAATTTCACTGTCGTTTTTCAGGCGGTCGATTCTTTGATTCGCGTCACGACGGATGTTGCGCGTGGCGATTTTTGCATCTTCGCTGTACTGCTTGCACAGCTTGAAGAGCTCAACACGGCGCTCTTCCGTCAGCGGTGGGAAGGGCACGCGAATCAGCATGCCGTCATTGTTGGGTGAAAGCCCCAGATCAGAAGCCATGATGGCCTTTTCAATCGCACCCAGGGTCGATTTGTCCCAGGGCTCGATAACGAGGGTCTGGGCATCAGGAGTCTTGACGTTTGCCAGCTGGTTTAGCGGCATTTGCGAACCATAGGCATCAACGACCAGTTTATCCAGGATCGCGCTTGAGGCGCGCCCCGTACGTACGCCCGCGAATTGCTCCAGCAGGGCGGCTTGCGTCTTATCCATGTTTTCTTGCGTCGTCTTTAAGATTTCGGGAATCATCGGGTCTCCTTCGTAGTAAATTACTATTTGCCGCGGACGAGGGTGCCCACGTCGCCACCTGCCAAAGCGCGTCTAATGTTGTCGTCGCCTTCCATGTTAAACACCAGTATCGGCAGGTCGTTGTCCATGCACAGCGAAATCGCCGTCGAGTCCATGACCTTCAGCCCCTTGTTCAAAACATCAATGTAGGTCAGCTCATCAAAGCGCAGCGCATCGGCATGCTCCAGCGGGTCTTTGTCATAGATGCCATCAACGCGCGTCGCTTTCATGACGCAGTCCGCCTCGATTTCTAGCGCGCGCAGGGCCGCTGCCGTATCTGTCGTAAAGTAGGGGTTACCGGTACCGGCCGCAAAAATGACCACGCGACCCTTTTCCAGATGACGCTGAGCGCGCCCCCGAATATAGGGCTCAGCAACCTCGCGAATGTTAATGGCGCTCATCACGCGCGCCTCGACACCGGCACGCTCCAGACCGTCATGCAGCGCCACGGCGTTCATCACCGTCGCAAGCATACCCATGTAGTCTGCCGGAGCCCGGTCCATGCCATTAGCACTGGCCGCCACCCCACGGAAGATATTACCGCCGCCCACCACAATGGCAAGCTCATAAGAATCCACCACGCCTTTCAGCTGGGTGGCAAGCGAAGCAATAACCGCCGGATCAATTCCGTAACCGCGGTCTCCCATCAGCGCCTCGCCAGAAACCTTCAAAAGCACACGTCGAGCATCTAAAATACGTCCCACACGGACCTCCTCTTATTCCGTATTGAAGTATAGCAGAGGAGGAGTA
>WRBW01000088.1 GCA_009784345.1 Coriobacteriia bacterium
ACCATGCATAAGACCCACGACAAGCTAAAACTGGGCGTCTTGGTGTCAGGCAGCGGCAGCAACTTGCAGGCCATTTTAGATGCCTGCGTGGCGGGCACCCTCGATGCCCAGGTCAGCGTCGTCATCGCGAACAAACCCGATGCCTACGGGCTCGAACGTGCCCGCGCCGCTGGTATTCCAGCCTATGGACTGACTCCGCAAAACTATGCGGATGCCGTGGCCTTCGATACGGCCGTCATGTATGAATTGCTGCGCCATCAGGTCGACTACGTGGTCATGGCGGGCTACATGCGCAAGGTGACTAGTCATATTTTGGACGGCTTTCCAAACCGCGTCCTGAACATCCACCCCTCGATGCTGCCGGCCTTTCCCGGGGCTCACGGGCTGCGCGACGCGCTGGCAGCCGGCGTGACTACTACGGGAGTGACCGTGCATTTTGCCAATGAGGTCTTTGATGAAGGGCCCATCATTATGCAAGAAGCGGTGGCGATTAGGCCTGATGATACCCTCGAGAGCCTGGCGGAGCGCGTCCATGCCGTCGAGCATGTCCTGTACCCGAAGGTCTTGCAGCTTATTGCGCAAGGCCGCGTGAGCGTCGAAGACAGCACCGTCATTATTTCACCACCCCTGTCATCCCGCGCTCCGACGCGGGATCTCACCCGGCAATGATTATCGCGCGCAAGCGCCCTAACCGTCTCACAAAAGGAGCAAGAGTGAATCCCATCATAAAGAGAGCCCTGGTATCTGTCACCGATAAGACAGGCATCGTCGATTTTTGTCGCAGCCTGATCGAGGAATTCGGCATCGAAGTCGTATCGACCGGCGGCACGGCAGCCGTACTGGCAGAGGCCGGACTTGCCGTTACTGCAATTGAAGAGGTGACGGGCTTTCCTGAAATGATGGACGGTCGCGTCAAGACCCTGCACCCTAAGGTGCACGGTGGCTTGCTTGCGCGTCGCAGCAATGAGGCTCACATGAAGGCTGCCGCAGAACATGGGATTACGGCTATTGATCTAGTCGTCGTGAACCTCTACGCCTTTGAGGCGACTCTGGCTGCAGGGGCGACAGAAGAGCAAGCCATTGAAAATATCGACATTGGTGGTCCCAGCATGTTGCGCAGTGCTGCCAAAAACTTTGAAAGCGTCTGTGTGGTCACAGACCCCGCCGCCTATGATTCAGTTTTGGCTGAAATGCGCGCCTACGCTGGCGCGACGGCTCTTGAGACCCGCAAGGCGCTTGCGACAGAGGTCTTTGCTCTGACCGCGCGCTATGACGCAGCCATTGCTGAATACCTGACCGGACGCAAGCCCGGCGAGCAGCTGACCATCGAGCTCGAAAAGGTGCAGGATCTGCGCTATGGCGAAAACCCCCACCAGGAGGCTGCCTTTTATCGCTATCCAGACTGCACGGAAAACACGCTTGCTGCAGCAGAAAAGCTGCAAGGCAAGGAGCTTTCCTACAATAACATCTTGGACACTGATGCTGCCTGGTCAGCCGTGCGAGAGCTCCCTGGCGTAAGCTGTGTCATCGTCAAACACACAAATCCCTGTGGAGCTGCGACTGCTGATGATGTTGTCAGTGCCTATCAGCGTGCCTGGGAAGGTGACCCTATCTCAGCCTTTGGCGGCATTATTGCGATCAATCGCCCGGTGACCGCTGCACTTGTTCAAGCCATCTACGACAACAAGCAATTTGTCGAAGTCTTCATCGCACCCAGCTTTGAGGCAGATGCCCTCGAGCTACTTGCAACGAAGCCCAACATGCGCGTCCTGGCAACGGGCGGCGTTAACCCACCCGGCGACTGCAGCAAGTGCAGCGACGTCGATGCGAGCACCCTTTTGTGCAAGGGACGCTACAGCCTACGCAGTGTCGAAGGTGGGGTATTGGCACAGATAGAAGATGTCGCGACGGAAGACCCAGCGGGTTTCACGGTCGCTGGCAAGTTGCAACCTACGGAATCACAGCTCAAAGACTTGGTCTTTGCCTGGAAGGTCTGCAAGAGCGTCAAATCAAACGCCATCACCCTTGCTAAAGATCAGATGCTGGTGGGGATGGGTGCCGGCCAGCCTAATCGTGTGAACTCGGCGCGGGTCGCGATTGCTCAGGCGGAAATCGTCTGCCCAGATACGGGGGCTGCAGGCTGCGTTGCTGCTTCAGACGCCTTCATACCTTTCCCCGATACGGTCGAGGTACTTGCCGCAGCAGGAGTCAAGGCGATTATTCACCCGGGTGGTTCTATTCGCGATGAAGAGGTGGTAAAAGTGGCTGATGACCTCGGGGTCATCTTAGTGGCTACTGGTCGTCGTCACTTCCGACATTAACGAAGCCCTTAACTTTTGCGCCATGCCCAATGGCGATCGAGCCTGCGTCGACGTCACCTTTGACCGATGCTGTGCTGTGGACGTTGAGCTCATTTTTGACAGCCGTGTCACCTACGAGGGTGCCGCGCAAGTCCATGCGTGAGGCCTCGACGTTACCCAGCATCTCTGATTTATCGTTGACGCGAAAGTCACCAGCGGTGGCCACATCGCCACGAACTTCAGAATCAATCATGTCCATATTTTTGGCGACGACGTCACCCACAATCTGACCAGTGTTAGTGGTGATGTTGTTAGCACTCACGACGTTACCATGCAGGGTTCCATAGACTTCTGCGTTCGAGCCAAACTTGACTTCACCCTTGATCTCGGTGCCTTCGGCAATAATGGTCGAACGAACGGGACCGCGAGGCGCAACCGTGCCCTCGCCCTGGCCCTCACCAGCTGCTGAATCTGCATCACCCGTGACAAAGGCACCGCCTAGTGCGCTGTCTGAACCGCCAGCTTCGTCGCCTGAATGGGCATCTCCGCCAAAGCCGCGCGCATCAAAGACGGGTGGCATGTCATCGGCAAAAGCTGCTTCACCTGACGGTGCCGCGCCCTGTGCATCATCACGTGAGCTCGCAGCATCCTCGGCCCGCGGCAAGCGCTGATCGCTGTGCGCGCTCTTGCCTTCAGCAGCCGTCAAATCCTTGTTCATCTTCGAAAGCTGCTCGCGTGCAGCGGCATTATCGGGGCTAATTTTGCGGACAGAAGGGGGGATGTTCGCACCCAATTCGGGCTTTGAGGTGTAGTTGAGCCCGCGCGCATCAGCAGCCGCCTTTGCAGCTGGAGCCTCGGGCGCATCGTTATTACGACCACCCATGAACAATTCTGACATTGCCTGTCTAAAGCTGTCGCGCATCTCGCCTGCCACTATGTACCCCTCACTCAATAAACTAATTCATTACGAATCGCTGCCGGATTAAGCCTGCGCAGCAACAATATATTATAACGGTTGAAAAGTCTGATACGACTACTTATTCCAAATAATCTCGTTGACGAGAGCCTGAACAGCACGGTCATCATGACCCGCCTCTTGAAGCTTCAGTATGCGCGTATGTCCATTGCCCCAATTGCCGACAATGACTTCAAGCGCGAGCTTTTCTGCTTCAGGGTCGCGCGGGTGAGTGCGTCCATTACCCGAGCTTACGACGGTGGTAGAACTGCCTGTCGCTGTTCCCGCACCGAGTCCGTGGGTGCCTGCGTTGCTGCCGGCAGCCGTGAGCGAGGCCTCCAGTGAAGCATTGAGATCTTGTGCCGTTGCGAGCTCTGCCTCGAGCTGGTTTACTCTATCGAGGGCATTGCGCATCGCATCTTCGTTGTGGCTCTGGGCATCTGCCGCTGTGGTGTCTGCGCCGAGCTGATGGACAAAGCTGATGCCAAAAAAGGCTGCAGCCATCCAGGGCAGTGCGAGTACGGTGATAATGACGACCTTAAAAAGGCCAACCATCCTTCTGTTACCGGGCTTTTGAGGCACGTCATCCCTTTCGTTTTCACACAGTTACCATGAGCGTTTTATCCCTGTGTAATATTCTGTCCTCTAATATCTCAAATAAGCGCAGCTAAATCAAGCTCAAAAGGAGCTGAGGACTAGGTACTCCAGTTATGTAGGATTCGTCATATCTAAGACACATGACCCTAAGCATTCTTCATAACTTGAGCGCATGTATATGTTAAAAAGCACAAAACTACTCATATATGCCACGGCAAAGGCTACAAGCCTGTTTGGCGCGAATAATCTCTGTAAAATGATACGAACTAAAAGCAATAAATGTGTCAGTTAGACACTTGTAATTTATAAGAGAAATCAGGTTAGGGAATACATGCTCCGCTGTGTGCGAACTTCTTTCTCAAAACTGAATAAGCTGATGATCTTAATGGCAGTAGCTGTCTGCGTGGCTGCTGCTGCTTTTGCTGCACCTTACTTTGCTGAGGCGACGCAGACGGGCCACGTCGACGGCCTCAATGGAAGCGGCTACCCCATCTATTCCTGGGGTTCAAACACGAACGCAACTCTAGGCTTGGGAGACTACGGGCCGGGGACTGATCGCGACTATCCCCAATTGGTTAACTTTGCGGGTAACTGGGTCTACACTTCAGCTTCTTTTGGGGGCTCATTTGCGATTAATTCACATGGTGAGCTCTTTGCCTGGGGTGCTGATTGGAGCGCGAACACGATGGGGCAGGGCAGCAATCCGAACCAGGGTTCGGGACTTATCACTACGCCTACGCGCATCAATGGAGCCAACAATTGGACATC
>WRBW01000089.1 GCA_009784345.1 Coriobacteriia bacterium
AGGTGCTTCAACACAACATTGACCACTAGGACTGAGCCCGCAAGTGAAACCAGGGTCATGAGCCCCGCACGGCGCAACTGCGCAAAGAACAGGAACAGCAAGGCAATAACGATCCAAATCAGACCAGAATCACCCAGCATGCTGATGAAAGCAACAACGGGTGTCAGCGCATCAAAGCGCAAGTGTTCCTGTATCCATATCAATAAGTTTGCGTCCACGGCAGGTCTCCTCGCATCAATGTCGGTCGCGGAATTGTAAGGGACAAACGCCGCTTTTTAATGATTTATCCTGTAATCGGTCATTTAAGCTCAATCACGGACAATTTGTTGGAATTGTATGAAATCGGAATATATTGTACCTTAGATTAAGGCCACTTTTCACCCCATTTTCTACAAATATCGTTCACAATTTGCATTCTTCGTTGTAAAATTATAAATTGCTTGTTTTCGAATTCGCTAGAGCAACCAATGTTTGAAAGGACGTAAAACCGTTATGACAACTGCCCAGAGAATTGATTTGAACAACATTACCGTGTATGTCGAAGAGGGACTCGACGCCGTAGGAGAGCGCGCTGCAGAGGTCTTTTGCGCAGCCCTAGACGAAGCCCCTACCGCAAGCTTTGGCTTTGCAACCGGCAGCACTCCTGTTTGTATGTACCAAGACCTGATCAAGCGCTACAACGCTGGTACCCTCGACATGAGCGGCATCAAGGCCTTTAACCTGGACGAATACTATCCTATCCAGAAGACCAACGACCAGAGCTATGAATACTTTATGTCAACAGAGCTTTTCAACCACGTAAACGTTGACCCTGCAAATCGTGACATCCCTAACGGTGAAGCTGCAGACCCAGAAGCAGAATGTGCTCGCTACGAAGCAGCTGTTCGCGCTACTGACAACTACAAACTGCAGATCCTCGGTATTGGCGAAAACGGCCACATCGGCTTCAATGAACCTACCGACACCTTCCCTGCTAAGACCAACCACGTTGACCTGACTGCATCTACCATCGAAGCTAACGCCCGCTTCTTTGATTCAATCGATGACGTTCCTACCCAGGCACTGACCATGGGTGTTGGCACCATCATGCAGGCAGAAAAGATTCTTCTTATCGCTACCGGCCCTAAGAAGAGCCAAATCATCGCTGATTGTCTAGTTGGTGGCATTACTCCTCATGTTGCTGGTTCAGCACTACAATTGCACCGTGATGTAACAGTTGTACTCGATGCTGATGCAGCACAGGAACTGCTCGCACGTCTCTAGTCAAGCCCGGCTAGTGTAGCCAATGCTGTCTGTGACCTGCGCTTGATTGATAGTGTTTAACTAACAATGCTTGGTTGAAAAGTAGATTGCAGTATAGATTGCAGTATTGATTGCAGCGCAAGCTGCACCGTTAAAGGAGCTTCTCATGCAAGGAGCACTTGCTACGCTAACCGCACAGTACGGACTCGCGCTTCTGATTTTTGGTGGCTGGCTGGTTGCTGGCCTGATAGTCCAGCAGATCATTTCGATTTTCCTTCGAAATGCCGCTACCAAGAATCAGTCGCGCGCTAACCAGGCACTGGTGGTCGCAGCACGCGGCTCTATCGCCTGGATTGGTGGCATCATCGGCATGTGGGCTGCCGTGGGTAACATCCGCGTCATGAACGCCCGCGATGATGCTCTCCTGCACTTCATCGACCTGTCCCACCCCACCTTGCAGGCAATTACTATTGCCATCGTGACCTTCTTTTTGGCCCGCGTTGCCAACCGCTTTATTTCTGCCTATACAGCCCGCGACAGCGTCAAGGTTCCCTCCAGTTCGATTTTTGGCAATATCGTCGCAGCTGTCATCTGGATTATCGGTATCGCAAGCGCCGTTGTGGTGACCGGTTCTGCCGGCTCGCTGACACCGCTTTTGGGTGCCCTGGGTGTGTCAGGTCTTGCCGTCGGTCTTGCCCTGCAACCAACGCTTGATAACCTCTTTTCGGGTATTCAGATTCTGGCCTCACGTCAGATTGAACCCGGCGACTTTGTACGCCTCGAATCAGGCGAAGAAGGCATCGTTGAAGACGTTACCTGGCGTAACACAACCATCAGGCGCATCACCAGCGAACTGGTCATCGTTCCCAATTCAAACCTTGCCCGCTCACAGGTCATTAACTTTAGCCGCAACGCTGATGCCTACAATCTGGTCATTCCCACGACCGTCGCCTATGACAACGACATCGAAAAAGTCATCAGCATCATGCGAGAGGTCGCGGCAAATCTTATGGAGAGGTCCCATTACGTTCACAAGGAACAAGATCCGCGCATCATCGTAACCGCAAACTCTGAACGCGGCATATCACTTGCGACCGTCCTGCCCATTGTCGCCTTTGAAAAACGCGGCAGCGTAACCTCTGAATACTTAGAAGAAATTCAGTGCCGCTTCAAGGAAGAAAAGATTGTCCAACCCCAGCAAGTACTGGTCGCAGAATCTGATTAGCGGAGGAGTGCGTCCATGCTGACGCACAACGCGCTACCGGGCGCAGAGACCCCGTGTCGGAGCACGGGGTGACAATGCGGAGCACGGGGTGACAATGCGGAGCACGGGGTGACGAAGTTTAACTGTGGGAAAGGCGCTCGAAGCTGTTCCACCTGCGTGACACAACAAGCACAGCTAGCATGGCAGCCGCTACCAGGTAGTACAGGGGCGGCAGCGTGGCAATCGAAAGCCCTGTTGGCGGCGAATACAAATGCGTATTAATGAAGTCTGCACGATTGGTACCCGCCCCAACGAATTGCGCCTCGACAACAAGGGGCATATTGGCGGCATCATTTGCGGGAACATAAACGGGAGCACCGTCAATCATAAGCGTTACTGCTGCCCGGTGGTCGGGTGCTGCGAGCTCTGTGACTGCAGAAGTCGTCCCGACCGTCAACTCGCTAAATACTAGTCGCTCGCGGTGAGCCAGCTGCACCAGCGTGGGTTCAAATGCCGTAAAAGCCACGCTTCGCACGAACTGGTCGTCACGGTCATAGATTGACGCCTCAAAACTCGCATCTGTCGTGAAAGCCGCGGGCTGCATGATAATCTCGAAATCAAAGGGTCTGCGCAGGTTGGCAAAGTCACCAATGAGCTGTTTTGAAATGGTCAAGGCTCCAGGGTACTGCTGCGTTCCTGTTGTCGTACGCGTGTAGGTATTGGTAAAAACCAGATGATCTGTTTTGACCCCGACGGTCTGCTCATCATTGTCCACGACGAGTGGCGTCAGGGTAATAGCTCTCAGAAAAAGAGCGCCGCCCATGCCGTCTTCACGCGCGACATAGATATTGAGCTCATAACGCGCGGGTGAAAACGAAAGATTCGATTGCTCTAGAACACCAGAAGCATAAGCATGCTCGCTCACGATGTAGCTAAAAACCCCTTCTTGCGTAAACTCAATGCCGTCAAGAAGATTCACTATCCCCGTAGTCACCGTCACCCTGTCTTCGGTCACTGATGTCCCGCTGTTGTAGAGATTAATCACGCGGTCAGGAATCGGTGGAAGGAAGTGATAATAGTCATGGTAGTTATTAAAGCTAACCCGCTCGAAGCTAAATCTAAAGTCGAGATCAGGAACAGGAGTTCCCTCGGGCATTTGGAGACGCTTTTCCAGAGGGATATGGAAAGATATGGGCTCAAGGCGAATGAGCATCAAGGTATGAGCGCCGCCGCCACGGGTCGCAGAAGAAAAACCATGGGTCTGCAAAACGAAGGTCGGTATCGACCTATACCCACCCGTTTCTGAAAGCCCCAACTGTCCGCTGTCGTTTTGACCCCAACCATAGAGCTCATAGTCTGAATTAATAGCCAAAAAGAAATTGCCGCCACCCATGACATAGACCCAATTTGAATCACTGCCCACACGCCCGGGCAGGTTGCGGGGGTTTTGGGCATTGACCGAACGCCCCAGCAAACCCTGACCGGCAAAACCCCAGGTGTAGAGCTCGCCGCGACTATTAATGGCAGCAACCGATTCACTGGAGGTCATGACAGTTTTCCAGGTCGTGCCAGCAGGCCAGTTGGCGGGCATGGGCAAAGGTGTCGGCGTTGCACGTATGGTGTAAACACCCAGACCCAATTGCCCCAGTGTGTTGTTGCCCCATACAAAGAGCTCGCCACCGGTCGTGAGACCTATGGCAAAGTTCGCACCGGCAGAGACACTTGCCCAATCACTGCGATCTCCCACCCTCACAGGAGTCGCCCGATTTGTTGCATCCCCCAGTCCCAACATGGCGCTTTGGTTGAGGCCCCAGGCATAAAGGTGCCCCTCGTCATTTATCGCAAACCCTGAAAGGTTACCGGCCGTTACCGAAACCCAATTACTGCGATCCCCCACACGACCTGGCACATTGGCAGGCACCGTCGCGGTGTCACGGCCAAGACCCGTCGGGTCACCCCACGACCAGAGCTCGCCCCGGTCATTCAAGGCAAAGACGACGGCATGTCGAGAAGACACCGATGTCCAATTGTTGGCTCCATTGATGCGCGTAGGCGTAGTGATAAGTCCCGAACCCTGGTTCGGATTGCTGCCCTGCCCCATCGTGTTCGCGCTCCAATCAGCACCCCAGGCAAAGAGCTCA
>WRBW01000090.1 GCA_009784345.1 Coriobacteriia bacterium
AGACCCGTCAGCCCAGAGATTCGTGACCTTGATAAGAAGAACAAAGAACAAGATGCTGAAAAAGAAACAGCCATTATTGCTGGCGAATATGAAAAGGCAAGCAAGCTGCGCGATAAGGAAAACAAGCTAATTGCAAAGCGCAAGGAGCTCATTGGCAAGTGGAAGAAAAACGACGACGACAATCCGGCTGAAATTACCCCTGCTGAAATCGCTGAAGTCTTAAGCGTCTGGACGGGCATTCCTGTTACCGAGCTTACGGCTGAAGAATCAAAACGTCTTATGAATATTGAGGCTGAGATGCACAAGCGCATCATCGGTCAAGATAAGGCCATCGACGTGGTGTCGCGTGCTATCAGGCGCAGTCGCGCCGGCCTGAAAGACCCGCGCCGCCCCGGTGGCAGCTTTATCTTCCTGGGACCTTCGGGTGTGGGCAAGACTGAAACCGCAAAGGCGCTTGCCGAAGTGGTCTTTGGCAGCGAGTCCTCACTGATTTCACTTGACATGAGCGAGTTCATGGAAAAGCACAGTGTCTCGCGTCTGGTGGGCTCGCCCCCAGGCTACATTGGCTACGATGAAGGTGGGCAGCTAACCGAGCGCGTACGTCGCCGTCCCTACAGCGTGATCCTCTTTGATGAAATCGAAAAGGCGCACCCTGACGTCTTTAACATTTTGCTGCAGATCCTCGAGGAAGGTCGCCTGACCGACAGCCAGGGTCGCAAGGTTGATTTTCGCAATACGATACTCATCATGACCAGTAACGTCGGTGCACGCGACATCACGAAAGGTGTCAGCCTGGGCTTTGGTATCGAACGTGATGGATTCTCTCCTGACCAGCTGCGTGAAAAAATCACGACAGAGCTGAAGGACCTGTTCCGCCCCGAGTTCCTAAACCGCCTGGATGAGATGGTCATCTTCGATGCTTTGACGCAAGATCAGATTGAATGCATCGTTGATATTATGCTGCGCACCACGCAAGAACAGCTTGCTTTGCAGAGTCTGTCCTTACGTCTGACCAATGAGGCGCGCGTCTTTTTGGCCGGCAAAGGCTTTGACCAGGCCAGCGGGGCACGTCCTTTGCGCCGCGCCATCCAGCGCTACATTGATGACGTCTTGAGCGAAGAGCTTTTGGCAGGCAAGTGGGAATCAGGCGACGTCATCGAGGCTCACTTTGTTGAGGGAAGCGTTGACGCAGCAAAAGACGGCAGCGTAGAAGCCGGTCCACACCTGCGCTTTGATAAGGTTCCTGGCGAGGTCAGTGACGTGACCGCTTTTTCTGACATCATTAAGGAATCGGCCGATGCTGGCTCTGTCATGAGTTCAGGACGCAGCTCAAGTAGTCGCGGTCGCAACTCTGGTAGTTCCGGCGCAGGAGCCTAGAGCCGCGCATGTTAAAAATCACGGGGATAATCGCAGCAGGCGGTACGGGTTCGAGGCTCGGGGTCGCGGGTGGCAAGCAGCTGCTTGAACTCGCGGGCAAACCCGTTGCTGCCTGGGCCGTGGACGCACTCGCCGCAGCAGACCTTATTCAAAAGCTGGTCATCGTCTGTGACCCTGACCGCGTGGACCTATACGCCCGCAGTATCACGGCAGCTGTCGCAACGACAAAGCCGCTTGCCTTTGTGGCAGGCGGGGATACCCGCGAGGACTCGGTACTGGCGGGGCTTGATGCCGCCTCTGATGCTTGCATCGTTGCGGTTCACGATGGCGCGCGGCCACTGCTTGACCCAGCAGCGGCAGAAGCTGCCATCCAGATGCTGCTCGATGACAAGGCCGCAGACGGGGTCGTGCTTGCAAACCAGGCTGTTGACACCTTAAAGAGGGTGGGCGGCAACACTATCATTGACACGCCGGACCGCAGTCTTTTCTGGCATGCACAGACCCCTCAGGTCTTTTTGCGCGAAAAGCTGCTGCAGGCCTATGTCAAAGGGATCGCAGAAGGGTTTTGTGGCACCGATGATGCCTCTTATGTCGAACATGCCGGGGGAGTCGTGCGCGTCATTGCAGGCTCGCGCAATAACATCAAGGTAACCACTCAAGAAGATGTTGAGTTTGTCCATACTATGCTGGGGGGGGGTCGGCTGACATGAAGGTATGCCATGCTCAAACAGCTTCGCCGTCAAAAACCGACGGCTGCAGAACTGCGCGTGGCACAACCACATGTCAGCCGACCATCACATAAGGAGACAGCGTGACCAAGGCTTTAAGAATAGGAACAGGTTATGACGTGCACGCTTTTGCGCCGCATAGGGACCTCATACTGGCAGGGGTGACGATTCCCTATGAGCACGGTCTCGATGGGCATTCAGATGCCGATGTCGTGGCACATGCGGTGACCGATGCTTTACTGGGCGCTGCTCGTATAGAAGGTGCCCTCGATATTGGGCAGCTTTTCCCTGATACGGATGCGGCCTTCAAGGGGGCTGATTCTATCGAGCTATTGCGCGAGGCGGCCACGAGGGTGCGCGCGGGGGGTTACCGCATAGTTGACGCAGACTGCGTCGTCATTGCGCAAGAGCCAAAACTCTCGCCCTATCGCGCAGAAATGAGGCTCAATCTAGCCCGCGCGATGGACATAGATGTTAGTATGATGGGTCTTAAAGCAACGACGACTGAAAAGCTGGGCTTTGCAGGTCGCAAAGAGGGCATCGCTGCCCAGGCAGTCGTGTTACTAGAAAGAGAATAATAATGTTTCGCACGATTAAAGAATCAGTTCAAACCATACAGGCAAACGACCCTGCGGCAACGACCGTTTTGAGCGCGCTCGTCAATTACCCCGGGCTGCATGCCATGGTCTTTCATCGCTTCAACCACATGTTGTGGCGCAACAATCTGAAGTTTTTCGCCCGTTGGGGCTCGCAGTGCACGCGTTTTTTGACCGGCATTGAAATCCACCCTGGCGCCACCATCGGGAGGCGTTTTTTCATCGATCACGGCATGGGCGTCGTAATAGGAGAGACCACCATCATTGGCGATGACTGCACCCTGTACCAGGGCGTGACTTTAGGTGGTACGGGCAAGGAAACCGGTAAACGTCACCCGACCCTGGGTAATGGCGTGATCGTTGGTGTTGGTGCATCCGTGCTGGGCAATATCACCCTGGGCGATAACTCGAAAGTCGGCGGCGGAGCCGTGGCGGTCAAAGATGTGCCCGAGGGCGCAACCGTTGTGGGCATTCCGGGACGCATCGTCGGCGAAAAGCCCAAGCCTGCACCTCATAAGGATGAAGAAACACCGGCAGACGCTGCCCGTGCGCGCCACGAGCATCTGCCTGACCCCTATAAGGACACCATCAAGCACCTGACAAAGCGCATCGAAGACCTCGAGGCAAAGCTGGGGCAGTAAGGTGAAGAGCCGCATATCCTATAATAAGATGATGAATCAGACGATGAATAAGATGACGAATCTTCCAAAAGGCATGCTCCTGGGTATCATGCTGATGCTACTACTTGCCTTTCCGGCGCACGCACAGGCGCACATCCTGCAAGACGCTCTGGGCTCTGAGCTCGTTGCATGGGCTGGCGCAGGCGCAGGCGAGCTCGATACGACCCAGCAGCCCGTTGACCTCGACATCAGCTTGACAGCCCGCAGTTTCGTCGTACACCTAGGTCAGTTCGACGCGATGGACATCCTCAGCCAATCAGAGGCGCGCGTCTTTCATGTCAGCGACCCCGACCAGCCCGTCGAGGGCCTAGCGCCCGTCATCACCGAAAGTGAGGTGCAGCCGGCCGTCGGTGCCTACCGCGTCATCGTGGGTATCGAGGCGACGGCTTCTGCCAGCTCGAGCTTTGATGAAGCGACGGCGACAGCCCCGCGCATGAATAAGGAAATCCGCGTATTTGTCATTGACGATACGACGGTCCTTGAATCGGGCGTCGTGTTCTACGCGCACAATGTCAGCCTGAACTATTCGCTTAAGTCAATGCTCAGCGCTCCGATGCTGCTCGAGATGGCGGCCGCGCGTGCTTACTACCTTGAAACCGGCAATGACATAAGCGGCAGCATTTCTGTCGATGAAAACCAGCTGGCGGAGTTTGTCCAATCAAGCAGCCTTGATGATTTCACCTTGAATCTTTCGGTTCCCGCAACGGTACCGCCGGTATTCTTTGCTGCGAACATCTTTGAATTTGTACAGGGGGAGTCAGGCCTGATCGATGTTGCTTCAAGCGTGGAAGCTTACGCAGAAGCACCCCGTGTCGAGAGGCCGCTGCTAATTAGCACCCTTGATGACCGTGAAACAGGCGCGCAGCAAACCCCACCGGGAAACAATCTGCCTTCAGATCCGCCTGCTGATCCGCCCCCCTATGGCTACACCTTCCCAGAAGACGGGGACGTGACGGCAGTCTATCCCAACAGAACCGTCACCGCTCGCCCCAACAGAACTGCAGCGAATTTCGCGGCTGGTCAAGATGAGGCGAGTGCGCAAACAGCTGCAGCTAGTGAGGAGCCAACGGTGACGGTCGTGACCGCAACCGAGCTCGAAGACGGCGAAGCGATTCCCGTGCAGCCAGCAGTAACGGGTGCAGCCTCGCCCTCAGATCT
>WRBW01000091.1 GCA_009784345.1 Coriobacteriia bacterium
ACATGGACTGCATCAGAGAGGAGGATATATGCCTGCAAATACTAAACTAGAAGTCGTAGCAGAGATTAAAGAGCGTTTTAATGCCTGCCCCAACGTGCTACTGGTTGACTATCGTGGCCTGAATGTTGCCGCTGTTTCAAAGCTCCGTGGTGAGCTTCGTGGCGCTGGTAGCGAAATGGTTGTGTATAAGAACACGCTGACGCAAATCGCCATGCGCGAACTTGCCCTGCCATCGATGGAAGACCTGCTGGAAGGTCCCAGCGCTTTTGTTTTTGCCGAAGGTGACCCTGTTGCCAGCGCAAAGGTACTGGCCGACTTCGCAAAGCAAAATGAAGCACTGGAGCTCAAAGGTGGCTTGGTTCAGAACCAGATCATCGATGAGGCTGGTCTGAAAGCACTTGCAAAACTGCCTTCACGCGAAGAGCTGCTTGCAAAACTTTTGGGTACTATCAGCAACCCAGCACGCGGTATGGTCACAGTTCTGTCTGGACCTGCACGTGGACTGGTTACGGCTCTGTCTGCTGTTCAAGAACAAAAGGCCGCTGCCTAGCAGCGAAACACGCACGCGCAAGCGCGCAACCGCGCACAACTGTATGTATTGATAAAGATTACACATTAACCGAAAGGAAACCATTAACATGGCTGTAACACGTGAAGAGATTATCGAAGCTTTAAAGGCAATGCCAGCACTCGAGCTGTCAGAGCTCGTAACTGAACTCGAAGAAGTATTCGGCGTAAGCGCTGCTGCTCCCGCAATGGTCATGGCAGGTCCTGCTGCTGGTGGCGACGATGCAGGTGCTGCTGAAGAAAAGACCGAATTTGACGTTGTACTCGAAGGCTTTGGCGACAACAAGATTGCTGTCATCAAGGTTGTTCGTGGCATCACTGGTCTGGGCCTGAAGGAAGCAAAAGAACTGGTCGAAGGCGCACCAAAGCCTGTTGCTGAAGGTGTAGCAAAGGACAAGGCTGAAGAAATGAAGAAGGAACTTGAAGAAGCTGGCGCTGCCATCACTCTGAAATAAGTTCACCTTGTCATCCTGAACTTGATTCAGGATCTAGGTCCTAGAGTCACCCCGCACTTGATGCGGGGTTTCACAACAACGTCACCCCGGCCTCCGAGCCGGGGTCTCGTTTTTGACCTTCACAGGAGGAGTGCGTCCATTAATGGACCTACTCCTCCTTTTTTGTGCGCTGGGCATATGCGTTGCGGGTATATAGTAGTATTGAATGCAGAGGCAAATGCTCTCTACCATGTCTTCAAGTTTACGGGGGATATGAAGAAAGGTAGACTGACATGAAAAAAATTATTTTAGGCGCTTTAACGCCCCTGATGCTCTTTGGCTTGCTTGCCTGTAGTGATGGGCAAGCTGAAGTCGATGCTCAAATATCGAACGACGTGAATCCAGAGATACAGGCTATTCTCGACAACGGTGCCCTGCGCGTGGGTGTCAAAAACGACGCGCCAAAACTGGGCTATTACAACGCAGCGACGGGTCAGTATGAGGGGCTTGAAATAGACCTTGCTAACATGCTGGCGGAGCGCATTTTCAATGAGTCAGGGCGCATCGACCTGCGCGCTGTGACGGCTGATAACCGGGGTACGCTGCTCAGCAATGGTGATCTCGACATGGTTATTGCCACCTTTACCATTCGGGATGAACGCAAGGAATTCTGGAACTTTTCACAGCCCTATTTCACCGGTTCAGCCGGTCTGCTGGTAGAAAAGGATGCCGGGCTCAACTCTTTAGAAGACTTCGATGGGCGTACCATCGCGGTTACCAAGGGATCGGTGACGCAAAACGCGATAGAGACCCAGATAGCTGAAAAGGGTCTCGACATTACCCCCATCTTTGTCGAATTCCCCACTAACCTAGATTGCGCTGAAGCGCTTGACGCAGGTCAGGTAGATGCTTTTTCGGTGGATAAGGCCATTTTGGCAGGCTACCTTACCGACACACGGGTCATACTGCCTTATGCTTTTAAGCCGCAGGAATACGGTATTGCAACACGTCTGAACAGTCCCTATTTGACGCGCTTTGTGGATGATTTCATATCAGAAATCAAGGCTGACGGGACGCTTGAAAACCTGGTGCAGGAAAACGGACTTGTTCAGTAATATGAAGGTAGATACACAGATGCAGCTCGAAGCTAGGGAGCAGACAATAAAACACTATGGATGAGCTTACCGCGACACACAGAGGCTCGCTTGAACCCGCGCAGCCACTGATTACCTTGCAAAAGGTCAATAAGGTCTACGAAACGGGCGGGGTGCGCTTTACGGCACTTCATGACGTCAACCTCGAGGTCAAATCAGGTGAATTTGTCGGCCTGATTGGCAAATCAGGCAGTGGAAAAACAACGCTCATTAACATGATCACGGGCATTGATCATCTGACCAGTGGCGAGATCTGGATTGATGGCACACCCATTCACACCTTAAATGAAAATAAAATGGCGATTTGGCGCGGGCACACCATTGGGGTCGTCTTTCAGTTCTTCCAGCTGCTACCTACGCTCACAGCTATCGAAAACGTCATGCTGCCCATGGACTTTTGCAATATCCACGAACGCGCAGACCGCGCAGCTGTGGCACTGCACTACCTCGAACAGGTCGAAATGGCAGACCATGCCTATAAGCTGCCGACAGAACTCTCGGGGGGTCAGCAGCAACGTGTCGCCATTGCACGCGCCCTTGCAAACGACCCACCCTTGATTGTCGCAGATGAACCTACCGGTAACCTCGACAGTAAAACAGCAGATGCTGTCTTTACCCTTTTCGAACAGCTGGTCGAAGGCGGCAAAACCATCGTCATGGTAACCCACGACAACGACCTAGCCAGGCGTGTCACACGCAGCCTGCATGTTGCAGATGGACGTATAACAGGCGATGTCAAAGCTCACTAGATACCTCGCCCGGCGCATCTACATTCCGCCCCGTGTCCTTAAGGTCTTGCGTGACCTTTTTGCTAATAAGTCACGTACTTTCCTCGTTGTCCTTTCCATCGCTGTAGGGATTTTCGCCATCGCATCGACCCTCGGTGCACGTCAAGTCCTCATGCGCGAATTCGATCGCGGCTTTGCAGAAAGCCAAAAGTTCTCGATATCCTACACCTTAAGCGACCGGTCGCGCGGGGTAGACGGGGTCGTACGCCAGATAGAAATGCGCGATGACGTCGAAGGGGTGTCTGCACGCCGTATCGTTTCAGCAAGCTTCACCTCGATACCTGATGATATGTCAGAAGCAGAGGCCCTACAAACCCTGCCCGAAGTGGGTGCTGAACGCGAGATCATCCACATACAGGCAGTCGATGAAGCAGAATTCGACCACGGTGAAGTCTCGCGCTTTCAACCCTTGAGCACACGCGCCTGGCCACCAGGGCCGCAAGACATCATCATCGAGGCTTCAGCCCTCATGGTCTATGACTTTGACATAGGCGACCGCATCCTGGTCGAAGCAGGCCTCGGGCGTGCCGTCTTTCGAATAGCGGGCTTTGCGCATGACATCAATGCCGTACCGACGATGTTTTTCGACCAGGTCGAAGCCTTTGTGTCGATGGACGCACTCAGCCGCATAAATATGCCCCTCGAGCCTAATCGTGTACTGGTCAATGTTGACCACAGCCTCGACCGGGTGCAGATTGCTGACATTGCAGAAAATATTCGCACGCATCAATTCGACCCCGCAAACGTCATCGTCGACCGCCTTGAAGTCCCCGAGCCCGATTTTCATTTCTTTGGCTCGATGTTTGAAGCCGTGTCAGTGCTACTGCTGGTCATGGCCTTTATGGCGCTGGCGCTTTCAGCCTTCCTAGTCATCACGACGACAAATGCAATCCTCGTGCAGCAGACGCGCCAACTAGGCATCATGAAAGCCATCGGTGCGCGGCGCAATCAAATCACGGGCCTCTACATACGTCTGGTGCTGTGCTACGGCGCGCTTGCCCTGCTGCTGGGGCTGCCCGTGGGCATCATCTTTGGATACAACTTTATCGACTATGCGGCAAGTGTCCTGAACTTCTACATCGCCGATATCACCTTCCCGCTGTGGGTCATCTTGCTGCTGTGTGCCATGAGCCTGCTTTTGCCCCTGCTTGCTGCCCTTGCACCCATCCAGCGCGGGGTCGCGCGCCCCATCGTTGATGCCCTAGGGTCCTATGCCAACATCATCGGCTTTGGTGGGGGGTGGATAGACCGCATCCTGTCAAAAATAACCTTCCTCTCAAGGCCAACGGCCCTTGCCTTGCGCTCGACCTTTGCGCGCAAAGGCAGACTCGCACTGACCTTGACGACGCTTACCCTGGCATCTGCCGTCGTCATGTCGGTCTTTTCGGCACACGCCTCGCTGCAGCTGACCGTTGACACCATCGGCAGCTGGTGGCGCTATGACTCGCAGGTCATCTTCGCGCATCCCGTCGGCAATGAAGATCTCAAGCGCACGGCTTACGCCAA
>WRBW01000092.1 GCA_009784345.1 Coriobacteriia bacterium
AAGCGCGCAAATACGAAAGCCTTTTTGAGGATGCCATCGCGCTCGATGCCACCAAGGTCGAACAGATGCTAAGCTACCGCGAAAAGGCGCGCGAATCGCTGCGCAAGCCCGCCAACAGCTTCGGCCTGTCAGCTGAACGTAGCTTCATGCCACACTCTGCTGATATTGAAGGTATGATTAAGCCGACCTAGACGGCAACTCAACAATAATAATTGAAAGCGGAGGAGTACGTCCAATCATGGACGTGCTCCTCCGCATTTATGGGTGACAGATGTTATTCTGGGAAGTCGACCAGGAAGGCGTCAACCGTGCGCTTCAGCGCTGCCGCATCATCATTGACAAAGGTCAGGTGGCCTACTTTGCGGTCGCGAATGTATTCATCCTTGCCATAGAGGTGCATTTTTCCGTCGCCGTAGGCGGGCGTTTGCCACTGCTTTACGGCGTAGTCTGCGTGCTGACCCAGCAGGTTCACCATGACGGCGGGATGCACGATGACCGGATCGATCAGGGGCAGGCCGCAGATGGCGCGAATGTGCTGCTCGAACTGCGAGACATTGCAGGCATCAATGGTCAAATGCCCCGAGTTATGCGGGCGCGGCGCCATCTCATTGACCAGAATGTCTTCGCCGACGACAAACATCTCTATCGCAAGCGTACCGACCAAATCGAGCTTCGCCATCATATCAGCCGCAAGCGCGCGGGCCTTATCTGCCACCACATCACTGACGTCTGCAGGAATGGTGGTCAGGTGCAGGATGCCGTTTGCGTGGTCGTTTTCAAAGATTGGAAAAGTCTTGACCTCGCCGGTTGTCGAGCGCGCTACGATAACCGATATTTCCTTATCGAAGGGTACAAATCCTTCGAGGATACACTCTGCATTTTTGATAACCTCAAGGGCTTCAGGCAGGTCGTCTTTGCTCTTCAGGCGCCACTGACCCTTGCCATCATAGCCGCCACTGACGGTCTTGAGAATCGACGGATAACCAATCTCTTCGATCGCATCAAGCAGCTTATCTTCGGTCGAGACGTCAGCGTAGGGGGCCGTGCCGTAGCCACAGGCAACCGCAGCGTCCTTTTCGCGCAGACGATTTTGCGTGATCTTCAGGGGCATGTGACCCTGGGGTAGGTAGCCAAATCCTGCCTGAACCACTTCTTTAATGGCGGCATTGGGGATGTTTTCAAATTCATAAGTCACGACATCGGACACGAACAAAAGTTCTTCTAGCGCGACCTTGTCGTCATAGGCTGCATTGATTTCAACATCTGCGATCTGTGCCGTGGGGGAGTTCGCCCCTGGCTCTAACACGGCAATGCCGTAGCCCATCTGGCGCGCCGCGATGGCCATCATGCGGCCCAGTTGGCCACCTCCAATAATGCCAATAACGGCAGGGGGAACAATGGGAAGGTTTGCTTTAGTCATTGAGCTTGCTGCTTTCTAGTACGGTGGCGGTCATATCTTCACGGTATTTTTCAAGTGACGCTGCAACTTCAGGTCTCGAGGTGCTAATGATAGAGGCGGCAAGTAAGCCGGCATTTTTCGCACCAGCGCTACCAATGGCGACGGTCGCCACAGGAATCCCCCCGGGCATCTGAGCAATCGACAGCAGGGAATCCATGCCAGACAGTGCTTTTGACTGCACAGGCACCCCCACGACCGGCAGCGTCGTCTTAGACGCAACCATGCCGGGCAAATGGGCCGCTCCGCCAGCTCCTGCAATAATCACCTGCAGGCCGCGGTCACGCGCGCTTGACGCGTACTCGAACATGCGGTCTGGCGTGCGGTGCGCTGACACCACTTCAGCCTCATAGGAAATCTCGAATTGTTCTAAAATGTTGATGGCTTCTTGCATCGTGGGCAAATCCGATGTGCTGCCCATAATCACGCCTACCAGCGGCGTGTCGGAAAGGGCGAAAAGTCGCTGCATTCCTCCTCCTTCAGTCAAGGAAACATTGTATCATTGTGAGGTTATTAGTAAGATAGTTAACGGCGATACATGAATAAAACATCGAAGCGGGGGAGTATGACCATTATGGAAAGTAGAACGCTTAAGATTCAAGTCAAAAGTGCGTCAAAGATGTTGCTTCTGGGTGGTGCGGCGAGCTTGACTTTGGTTGCGGCGGTTACCTGGTGGCTGATCGACACCGGCAACATTACGGGTGTTACGGGCGACTTTAGCTTTATTGCTGGTTTTGCGGCCATTGCAGCGATTTTCTTTTTGCTCTTGTGGGTTAATGCGAGCTTCGAGAATGTCTATTTTGGCGAAGATGAAGTCACCGCGCAGATGTGGCCCTTTTTTAAGAAGACGACTCCGCGTGCTTTGATTGATGGCATTACGATTGGCGAGCGCAGCAGCAGCTTTAAGATTTTTGCCAATGGTAAGCGCTTTGCCACCATGAACTTTTCCATCATTGATGTGACGCAAGAAGAGCTGATGGCTTTTTGTGAGATGCGCAACATCCCCGTCGATATCGAAGCTGATAAGTAAAAAAGAGCGGCATCGCCGCTCTTTTTTATCCTGAGCGACAGCGAAGGATCTTAAAAGCAGGGCAGTCGCCCTGCTTTTTTTGTACGCTCATCTTATGTTATTTTTTGCGCAGAAATCCTGTCCTAAGCAGGTTATGTTTATTTTAGGGTTATGAAAATTGACATAACCTGCGCTCATCTTATGTTGTTTTATGTTCTACAAAAAATAACATAAGATATATTATCCGACATTTATAAGAACTTGACCTTAGAATGTATCGACCGGGTTTACGTCAACACTAACCTTAATATCCCGACCTTTATTAACCGTCTTGAGTGCCGCCAGCACCGCTGGCCCTAAGGCTGCACCTTCAGGACCTTTGATCATGATGTGATATCGATAAGACTTTGATTTGAGCGCCAGCATGCATGGCGCAGGTCCCATGAGGATTGCTCCCATGGACTGCAATTCTTTTGAGCCTCTCAGAGCCTCTCTAAGGCCTTGCGAAAATTCCTTGACCTTAACTTCATTGATTCCGCTCATTACAACATTGCACAGAGCCGCATAAGGCGGATATTTGAAGCTGCGCCGCAAACTACGTTCACCCTGCAGCAGTATCTCACGGTCATGTGCCGCCACAGCCTGACAAGCTGGATTATCAGGACTATAGGTTTGTATGATGACACGACCCGCCAGATCGCCGCGTCCTGCACGTCCTGCGACTTGCTCTAATAACTGGTAGCCACGTTCGCTTGCGCGAAAGTCTGGCAGGTTCAGGGTTATGTCTGCATTAATGACGCCCACTAAGGTCACTTCAGGGAAATCATGTCCCTTCGCAACCATCTGTGTTCCTAATAAAACACCTGTTCGTATATTGGAAAACTGTTCTAGTAAGTCTGCGTGTGCTCCACGGGTGCTGGTGGTATCGGCATCCATGCGTATGAGCGGCCAATTGGGAAATTGCTGCCTAAACTCCTGCTCGATACGCTGGACGCCCTCCCCAAATTTTTTCAGATAAGGCGAGCCACATTCAGGGCACTGCGCCGGCACCGGCTTGATGCAATTGCACTGATGGCAGCGTAGGTGATGCTGGGGCGCGTGATAGGTCAGCGAGGTCGAACAGTATTCGCAGCCCGGCACGTATCCGCAGTCGCGGCACAGCAAGAAATTCGCAAAACCGCGCCGGTTCAGCAGAAGTATCGCCTTTTCTTGACGCTCTTGAACCTGCATCAGTGCCGTTTTCAGCTCGCGTGAAAACATAGTTTTGTTGCCGTCTTTGAACTCGCGGCGCAGGTCAACGATGCTTACCTGTGGCAAGTCCTGCTGGTTCACGCGCTGTGGCAGCTGCAGCAGTTGGTAGCGACCTTCTTCTATTTGATGCAGTGCCTCCATGCTGGGCGTGGCTGATCCTAGCACCAGCGTCGCTTGAGCAAGCTCGCAGAGCCTTTGTGCGACGTCGCGAGCCTGGTAACGAGGTGAGTTGCTTTGTTTGTAAGAGCTGTCATGTTCTTCGTCGATGATGACAAGGCCCAGCTTCGAGAGTGGTGCAAAAAGGGCAGACCGGGCACCAACCACTACCCCGCACTCCCCTGTTCGGGCTTTTTCCCACTGGGTGTAGCGCTCACCATCAGTCATGCCAGAATGCAGTACGGCGACGTCGTCGCCAAAACGTGAGCGGATTCTGCCCACGGTTTGGGGCGTCAGAGAGATTTCTGGCACCAAGAGGATGGCAGTCCTCCCCTCTTTGCGCGCAGCCTCAATGGCTTGCAGGTAAACCTCGGTCTTGCCCGACCCCGTCACCCCTTCAAGCACAAACACCTCACCATTGTCACCCCGCACGTCCCGAGCGCAGTCAAGGGACCTTTGAGCCTCACCCTCGCCCGCGATACTGGCGATAATCGCCTTGAGCGCCTGTTCCTGCCCGTCAGTGAGTTGCTTCGGGCGCACATGCGGATCATTGAGCTGAGCGGCGT
>WRBW01000093.1 GCA_009784345.1 Coriobacteriia bacterium
ATATTGGGCGATTTCGACTTTGAAAACACAGCCTTTGCCGGTATTGTCAGTGTCTATGACCCCACAGCAACGGTGGCAGCTGCAGCAGCGGCTGATGCGGCAGCAGATGAAAACACTAACGGCGCAAACACTGCAGCAGCAGTCGATGCCCAGTACGCAGAAGGTTACCTGAGCTTTGTGAGCGAGCTCGTGCAGTACCACGCCGTCCCCCTGATTATTGCCAGTATCGAAGACGACGCCAGCAGCCTGGCAAGCCTTGCCTGGGATCACGGACTGTCGGGTACTAATCAACTGGGCAATCGCTACGGATCTTACACTCTGGTGGTGCTTTTGGGCAGCGATACAGCAGGCATGTTTGGCAACTTTGATGAAGAAAGCCAGCTCTATCCGCCCATACCTGCGACCTGGACCATTGACGCGCCACCAGCAGAAACCCCCGCTGCTGAAACACCTACCGCAGAAACCCCCACCACCGAATAAACCATCTTTGTCACCCCGCACTCTGATGCGGGGTCGCGTTCTTTTTTGTCATGCCGGCCTCCGAGCCGACATCTCGTCCTTTTTGTCACCCCGCACTCTGATGCGGGGTCGCGCCCTCAACCCCATGCACCTAGGGCTGCGCCCTAGGACCTGAAACGGGCGCATAGCGCCCGAAGTTCAAGCCCATGAAGGTGCAGCACCACCGTCATTACACCCCCTCTGCGTCCCGAGCGTAGCGAGGGATCTTGCGTGCACCAACAACGGGTCTCCTCCGGTGCTTCGCACTCTTAGGGGTCGTGAAATATAAGGTCTGCGCTGCGTCCTCGCGCACTACTGCCGTGCTCCATAGACCACTTCGCTGCGGAGTGCAGCGCAACCTCACACTCCACTCCCTATACATGCTCGATGCTATGAACTGCAACAATTCAGGTATAACTGAAACATTGCGATAGCTGGGTAATTGTTTCGAGTATAGCTGGAACAGAAGGCGGATTTCCTAAATGTTTCGAGTATAACTGGAACAGCATGCGATTTTCCTATATCTTTCGAGTATAACTGGAATCAGCACCCAGCCAACACCACTAATTTGCACACGCAGCTAGGTCTGTCGTACAATACTTGATTGTATGTTTTTCTGTGGCCATCAACATCCCCGTTTGTGCGCCCGTACAGACACAGAGGACAATGGTCACCCAAACTAGAGGAGAAAACTCATGGCAGTAAAGATTCGTTTGGCACGTCATGGTGCAAAAAAGGCACCATACTTTCGTGTTGTAGTCGCCGATTCGCGTATGCCACGCAACGGCCGTTTCATCCAAATCGTTGGACGCTACAATCCCCGCGTAAAGCCGCTTGATATCGAGCTTGATATTCCTGCAGTTGATGAATGGATTGCAAAGGGTGCACAGCCTACTGAAGCTGCTGCAAAGATCATTGCAATCGCAAAGGGCGAAAAAGAAGCTGCTCCTACGAAGGAAAAGCTTTCAAAGCGCGCAGCCGCAAAGATCGAAGCTGAAGAGCAGGCCAAAAAAGAAGCAGCCGAAGCCGCTGCTGCTGAAAAGGCAGCCGCAGAAGAAGCCGCAAAGGCAGAAGCCGAAGCTGCAGCCGCAGCCGCAGAAGAAGCACCTACCGAAGAGGCCGCCGAAGCAGTTGCTGAGGATGCCGCAGACGCAAAAGAGGCATAAAACATGTCAACTCAGACAGATGTTGCTAGTGTTGAACGTGTTGAAGAGCTCGTCAGCTACATCGTAGGCGGGCTGGTCGACAACCCCGAAGAGCTGAGCATCGAAACCGTACTCGAAGAAGGCTCATTGCGCGTCATCATCGAAGCGGGAGCAGACGATGTGGGTAAAATCATTGGACGCGGTGGCCGTACCATCAAGTCAATCCGCACCCTTGCGCGCGCATCGGTGGGATCTCCTTCGCTGCACGTAGATATCGATGTCGAAGGCTAGCCAACACAGCAATCGCTTTGCGACCATCGGTCGCGTGCAAAGAACCCATGGCAAAGACGGAGAGGTCTCTGTGCGTCCAGCACACCCTCTCCGTTTGGCAATTTTACAGAGTGCTCCCATTTGGGTCGTACCGCCAACGCTCACAGACCGCCTCCTAAGCGTGAAGTCATCGCGTGAAGCTGGCGACCGCATGCTTGTCAAGTTCGCTGAACTGGCTGGTAAAACACAGGCCCGCGAGCTCGTGGGGCGCGAGCTGGTGGTCGAACGCTCGCAGGTGCCCACAGACTTGATGGCTCAGTTTGACCAAATGACCAGCGAGACCCTCGATGAAGAAGACTACGGTCTGGGTCTACAAATCCACAGCGACAACTACGGACACCTGGGTCAGGTCACCGAAGTCATCGAAACGGGCGCTAACCTCGTCTGGGTTATTGACAGTCCTCGCTACGGCGAAGTCTTGCTGCCCGTCATCGACGACTGCATCCTAGAAGTCGACAACCAGGCAGGTACCGCAAAGGTCACCGTCATGGAAGGCCTCATCGATGAGGATTGATGTTCTGACACTCTTCCCGCAGATGTTTGAAGGCCCCATGGGTGAATCGATTGTGAAAATCGCTCGCGACAAAGGCGCCTTTGACCTCCACACCCACGATCTGCGCGACTGGACGCACGACTTTCACCGCACGGTCGACGACAGCCCCTACGGAGGGGGAGCCGGCATGGTCATGAAGGTCGAACCGCTGGTCAAAGCCATCACGGCCATCACGGCCATGGATGGACGCACTCCGCATATTGTCTTTATGGCTCCTGTGGGCAGGCCCTATCAGCAGTCGATTGCAGCGCAGTACACGCAGCACGAGCGACTCCTTTTGGTTTGTGGCCGCTACGAGGGCTTTGATGAGCGCGCCTTTGACTGGGCAGATGACTGTCTGTCGATAGGCGATTACGTCCTCGCAGGGGGAGAGCTCCCAGCCATGGTCGTCATCGAATCAGTTGTCAGGCTCCTGCCGAGCGTTCTGGGCAATGAGTGCAGTGTTGTTGAAGAGTCTTTCGCCGCAGGAAACGATGGCCTGTTGGAACACCCGCAGTATACACGTCCTGCCGTCTTTGAAGGTCGTGCCGTGCCTGAAGTTTTGCTGTCGGGAAACCATGGTGAAATCGAAAAGTGGCGCCGTGCAGCGGCACTCGAGCGTACCAAGCAACGGCGTCCTGACCTCTTGGCTTAGGGTCAGGCTGATTTGCTACAATTTAGTTTCGACATTTACAGGTGAAAGGAATCCAATGAACCAAGTTGGTAACCAGCCAGGACAGCCGCAAGTCCATCCCGCCCAGCAGCCGGTCCACCATCATCCCGCATATCAACCCGGTCACCCGCCGCATCCGCAGCCCGTGCAGGTGGCGCAAGCGCCCGTGCAAGAGCTAAAAGACACGCGTGGCATCACCGGCAGATGGCTGGTCGAGACCGCAGCCTTGGTGCTGCTGGCCTTTGTGATTGCCATGGGTGTGCGCTGGATTCTAGTCGAGCCTTATCGTATTCCAACAGGATCTATGATTCCGACTATTCAGATTGATGACCATATTTTGATTTATCGCCTGGGTACGCACCTGGGTTATGAGCCCAAGCCTCAAGACGTCGTTGTCTTCTATGATCCGACAGAACAGTTTCCCAATCTGGTAAAGCGCGTTATTGCCACTGAGGGTCAGGTTATAACCTTGACACCTGAAGGTCGGGTTCAAATCGATGGCACCATTATTGATGAGCCCTATGTGCTTAACGATGCGCCCACTTTTCCCTTGCAGCCAGATACTAATCTGACGCAACCGCTGGTATATCCCTATACCGTGCCTGCCGGACATATATTTGTCATGGGTGATAATCGCCAGCGCAGTTCTGACAGTAGGGCTTTTGGCTCGATACCGGTGTCGGATGTTAAGGGAGTGGCGTTTTTCACCTACTGGCCTTTAAGCCACATAGCACCACTAGAATAGCGGGCGCACCAGAGCTCCAATCTCTGTGTCGAAAGGCATAACCCTTTCGCACACGTAGCTTCTAGTACGCTTAGCTCAAGGAACATGCCTTTCTCCTTGACCTTGAAGCTCTGGAGCACCCTTTAAGAATTGGTGGTATAATAATCAGCTGTTGAAAACCGAATAGTGAGCTGCCAAAGACAGTCGGTTCTTCTAGTTGCAAACACAACGCGAGAAGAATAATGAATGTACGCACTACATTCGCCCACCGAGGTAGTCGAAATAAAGTAGGACCGTCCAGATGTGGACGCACTCCTCCAAATCTTCGACCCTCGTGACCTTACTGTCCCGAGGGTTTTTTGATGCGCAGCCCACATGGACTGCATCAGAGAGGAGGATATATGCCTGCAAATACTAAACTAGAAGTCGTAGCAGAGATTAAAGAGCGTTTTAATGCCTGCCCCAACGTGCTACTGGTTGACTATCGTGGCCTGAA
>WRBW01000094.1 GCA_009784345.1 Coriobacteriia bacterium
CCATTTTCTTTTGTCTTGAAGAATTCATTGAGGTCGAAGGCATAGTCGAGGTTTGCTTCAGATTCTATTTTGACACCCTGCGAGATGCGCTCTTCGATGAGCTTGCTCATTTGGTAGGTAAAGAGGCTTAGCTCTGGCAGGTCTTCGTAGGGGTTTTCGCCCTTGGCATAGTCCCAGTGCGTTTTTGCTTCTTGTTCATCGACATAAGACCAGTTGTAGATTTGGTCTGGGAGGAACTTGTCGTCAGCCAGAGCCTTGAAGGGTGTGCCTGAAAGGTGCAGGGTAAAGTTTCGCGAAATGCCCTCGAAGGCCTCTTCTGTGAGGTAGGTATCGACGCCCTCATGAGCTTCATCGATGACGAGCAGATCCCAGTCTAGTTTCTTGACCCACTCAAGCTTGTTAAATCTGCCCCCAGCAAATTCTGCTCCCTTGAGGTCCTGAAGGGAAATAAATGCCACAAATCTGTCTTCGCCAGGCTCATTTTTTGTCGCCATAAAAAAGTCGGTGTACTCATCCCGGGTCATGGCCTTGTTCTTGAGCGCGTCGGTATTGGAGACAAACTTAAATTTCCCGCTGTCATCTTGCCAGGCAATGAACTTTTGAAAATCGTCGTACCAAGAGTTTGCAATGGCGGGGCGATTGGTGACGATGAGGGTATGCTTAGCCTTCATGCGTAAGATGAGGTCGTAGGTTGAAAGCGTCTTGCCAAAGCGTGGTTTCGCGTTCCACAAAAACTGCTTTGATTCGTTGCTGGATTGGGCGTACTCCGCCGCGGCTGTGACAGCATCATTTTGCTCTTTGCGCAGGACATATTGCAGTTTGTCATTGCTGACTTGCACTTCCCGGTAATCATAGTTGATGAAGCGGTCGGTGAGGTCTTCAATCTCTTTGGGGCTTTCGTTATATTTGAACCACTCGTCAGCTATTTCATTGGGATGAGCTTTCGAAATATTGTTAAGCAGGAAGAAGTTGTGGAGCTGTTTATCGGTGAAGGAAACGCTGTCGTTATGCATTGCGTGGCGCTGGAATTCGAGGTTCGGATTCAGGCCCACCGTTCCTGTTTGCTGACGGATGCGCGTCCAGACGTCGCCTGTGGTTTCGCCTACTTTAATACTGTCTTCGTGTGAAGCTACCCCCGGCAGGGTATAGGCGTATATTTCGCGGTCGATTCTTTCAAAGGGTCTGATGGCGGTCTTTTCACTCATAGTGCTCCATTTCCTCTTTGTAGACGGTCGTGATGCGGGAGGGGGAATAGCGCATTTTTCGTGTGCTCGAGCCGAGCTGGTCTGTCGAGTCGAGGTCTGTGTTGTCGAGCGATAGGGCTTGTTCTGTGAAGAGAGTGAGCTGTTGGGTACAGAGAGGAGGAGTCCAGGTAGAACCGGGTGGATTGATTCGCCCGTCTATGATGTCTGAGAAAGAGTATTCTGTGCGCTGCACCTTGACTGTTTTTACCCGTGAGTCGAGCTTTGAGAGGGGTTTCCATTCTGTGAGGATGAGTGTTTCGCCTGCTGCGTTTTTTTGTGTGAGGAAGTCACCATGGAGGACGTTTTTTGCAATGATTGTTTTGGCGCTTCGCAGGACGCTGTCTTTTGGTTTTTTGTTGTAAATGGCAAGCGTTTTTTCGTAGTAGTCTTTGTAGACCTCGAATAGGTTAATGGCCAGTATTTGTGCATTGTCTTCGAGCAATTCGACACCGTAGAGGGTGCTGAGTGCGAGGAGTGAGTAATTTTCGTACTGCGACAGGGTGCCGTTGTGCTTTTTGGACACCATTGAGAGCTTGCGGCGCAGTACCTCACAGAGGAAGGCGCCTTCGCCGGCGGCAGGTTCGAGGAAGGTCGCGGTCAGGTTGTTACAGGCTTCGTCGATGCCAGGCTCGCTGAGCATTTTGTCGACCATCCATGCAGGCGTGAAGACCTCACCGTGCTTCTGTACGCGACGCTTGCACTTTATGATGACTTCTTTTTCTTGATGCTCATCGGCGGTCTTTGCACCCACAATACCCTCCCCCCAAAGGTTGTGCTGGGTTGCATCACTCTTCATTATATTCGATTATTCTAATCTTGGGATATTTGGATATTGAACTATTCAACTTATAGTATGTGCATGAATCCTATTTACGAAGCAGATTACCGCAACATGATAAGGCGCTTGATAGAGGTGCGTAAGAAAAGTGGGCTCAGACAAATAGATGCGGCGAAGCTAATCGGTAAGGAACAGAGCTACATCTCGAAAGTCGAGAACTGTCAGAAGATTCTTAACATTCTAGAGCTGAAGCAATTCTTGGATGCATACAACATTAAGAGCAATGTCATTTACGATGACTAGGCAGCAGTGGTACCCGGTGCTTTCAGTACTGCGCTGCCTTCGCCCTTATTTCCTGAGCGGGTGCAGTGAGTCGAAGGATCCAAGTGCTGGAGCTACCGGCGTATTATGGTGCGCAAGCACAGAAAGTCTGTCAGCTGCTGTCACACTGGGATCTTTCGACTACGCTCAAGATGACGGGGGTGCTACAGCGCTGTTGGCTTTGACCTTCGGGCGCAGTGCGCCCGTTACTGGTCCTGTGCGCAGCACAGGTGCAAGGGGTTTCCGTTGCGGAGCAACGGACGCTGGTCCTGTGCCGTTAGGTGCAGGTGCATGGGGTTAAGGGCGAGGGCAAGGTCAAAAGCGGGACCCCGCATCAAGTGCGGGGTGACAAGGGCAAGGGCAAACGCGAGATGCCGAATCAAGTCCGGCATGACAAAATCGGGGCCCGTAAACGATACTGGTGTGGACGTACTCCCCCGCTGTTGCCTGCGGGTTTAACGAAACTTTAAGCTTTCTTTAATCTTTCTTTCAGGAATTTTTCATCTTTCTTTCATCTTGCTTTAAGACTGCTTTAAAGTTCGGGTGCTACCATCGCGCTTGATATTCCGCGATTAGTGAGGTGGCGTGATGATGCTTGAGAGAAATGTTGACGTCCTGGCGAGTGAAACCTATGACGATATTCGTGAGATTATCACGAGTGCGCGTAAACGAGTGTATGTTGCTGCAAACTCGGCGATGGTGGAGGCCTACTGGCTGGTAGGTAAGCAGATAGTTGAGGCGCAGGGTGGTGAAGCGCGTGCCGAGTATGGGGCGGGGTTGATAGCTGAGCTTGCGCCACGGTTGACGGCGGAGTTCGGTAAGGGATTTACTGAAAGTAATCTGCGCAGAATGCGCCAGTTTTATTCGCAGTTTCCAAATCGTGCCGCGGTGCGGCTCGAATTGAATTGGACGCATTATCGCAGCTTAATGCGGGTGGATGACGAAAAACAGAGAGAATTCTACCTGCAAGAATGCGCTGATCAAAACTGGTCGACCCGTCAGTTAGATCGCCAGATTAACACCCATTACTATGAGCGGCTACTGGCTACCCGAAAGGACTTGCGTGATGGTATTCGTACTGAGATTGATGTGGTTGAGCCTAGATTGCCACAAGACTATGTGATTAAAGACACCCTGGTTTTAGATTTTCTAGATATTAAAGATCGTAGTAGTTATCAGGAAAGTGAACTTGAGCAAGCTCTGATGATGTCGAATAGTGAACGGTGGTGTCACACCTTGCCAGCTGCTTTGCAGCGCCCTTGATCTTTACGCGTCTTCCTGAGCGCAAGGTGTTCCCGTGATGGGAATTCGTTTTGCGAAGGATCTTGCATCTATTCGTTGAACGTGGATTTCGGTACTTTGCACTTAAAGATCCCCCGTTACCAGCCATAGGTGTCCCAGCTATTCTGCACTCGGGAGGCTAAGGGCAATGTCTTTGACCTTTCGGGCGCAGTGCGCCCGTTACTGGTCCTGTGCCCTTAGGCGCAGGTGCATGGGGTTGTGGAGCTCGTAAACGATACAATTATGGACGTACTCCTCCGACGTTAAGAGCATTATCCAAATGAAGTGAATGGTCAGAATAACTCCACCAGCATCATGATGAGACCGATAACAATTGCACCTGATAAGCCGACGAAAATCCAGAAGGGGTATGAGCCGATTGTGAGCAGTATCCCCATGCCGGCTCGGCGAGGTTTGTTGCTGATATTTGTGGTTGAGCTGAAGGCACTGAGCCATATAGCTACTATTACGATGGCAAGCGGCACGCTGAAGTAGATGTTCATTAATGCTGCCGTGCAGGAGCCTTGCCGCATATCATCTAGAGCCCACAGCACTAATAATAGATTTATTACATTCAGTGCGATTGCGAGCCAGTAGGCTACCTCGTACAACTTGAGGTCTGTTCGTTGGCTTTTGGTTAGTTTGTCGAGGTCTTTGGCATCAAGCTTGGTGGGTCTGATTGGATTGGCCATTTGTTTTCCCTC
>WRBW01000095.1 GCA_009784345.1 Coriobacteriia bacterium
GCCTCGAATTCACTTAACAGTGACATGATGATCCTCGCCCTATCTGATGTGCCTCGCGTGCATGATGTATGCGGCGTGTCTGACCTGCCTGACCTGCCTGTCCAGCTTGCTGTCTAGGCACGGCTATCTGCGTCTGCGCTCAGACGCGCGTCGAGCTGCCATCAGCAGGCCAATCGTTGCCCCAATTATAAAGACCCCGGCCCCAACTTGAACCGCGAACCACTGATTGTTACCGTCAAGTAGCAAAAGGCCCGGCGCCACCCAGGCAATCAGGCAAACTGCCAGCGCTAGAGCCGTAATGATTTTCAAACTTGCGCCTACACCCGTGCCAAAACAGCCCCAGCCATCAAAGCTGCTTTCGCCCTCGCCCCCCAAGTCTGCCCGCACATCACGCTTCTGCTTTTTTCGGCTGCCAGCAGGCGGCGTTTCCAGGCGGAGCGCGTCCATTTCTGGTTCATCATTGGTCAGTTCAGGGATGATTTTTTTCAGCTCGCGCTTGCCAGCGGTTGCTGCTGGCCGGTCGCCCAGTTCTGGCAGCAAGACGTCTAGAAATTCCTTCACACTGCTAAAGCGAGCCTCAGGGTTGCGAGCGAGGGCGCGTGCCAGCGTGCCTTCGAGCACCACGTCTTCCAGATCAAGCAGCGCAACTTCGTCTGCTTCCTGCGCCTTGAGCATCTTGCTGATACTTATCTTGCTGCGGCTGACCTCTTCATAGTAAGGGTATTCGTCCGAAAGGAGCTCATAGATGACGGCTGCCAGCGCCCACTGGTCGGTGGCTTCGCTGACCTGTTCGCCGGCGAGCTGTTCCAGGGGCATGTAGCCAACGGTACCAGCGGTGGCGCGGCCATGCTGTCCGCGGGCGCGTGATAGCTGTGCCAGACCGAAGTCTGCGAGCTTTATTTGCCCTTCGTGGCTTATCAGAATATTGCTGGGCTTGACGTCCAGATGCAAGACGCCGTTTTTATGAGCAAAGATCAAGGCATCTGCGACGGCTTTCAGGACAGCTGCGATGACCTCATCACTGAGGTCGCCACTGGGGATGTCATCAAGCGTCACCCCGTCGATGTCTTCCATAATCAGGTAGGCGACCGCTGCTTCTTCATCGACCTCAAAGTCGAACAGTGACACGATATTGGGATGCGACAACATGGCAGCAACACGCGCCTCTTCAAGCCCCGCAAGAGCGGTTTCGTTGATGCGACGTTCGGCCTTTTTGCTGCCTGCTTTGGCGCTGCCGTCATACAGGGGCAAGACCTTGATGGCAACGCGTCGTGCGATACGCTCATCAAAGGCGCGATACACGCTGGCAAAGCCACCGTCACCCAGCTTCTCGAGCACGCGGTAGCGTTCTAATATCAGTTCATTTTCCCTCATACCCCTAGTATATCGAATCCCCCTCCCAATGCAGCTATGCCTGCGACCTCTTTGTCACCCCGGCCACTATCAATTGAGGGCCGAGGTCTCGCCCTTGACCGCACCTTCCCAATAACAATGACGGGAAATATTTTTCAAAATACTTCTTGACAGGGGTGGTGGGCATCTGTAATATACATACATCATGTATGTAAGCTCATGAGCAAGAAAGCGCTCGCCAACGAAGCCCGAAAGGAGATAGCCATGCCCCGCAACAAGAACCCCGAAGAAACACGCCAAAAGATTATTGAAGCCGGTAAGGCCGTCTTTCTAGAAAAGGGCTATGAGGACACGACGATTCTTGACATTGTGGAACACACCGACGGGCTGACACGCGGTGCCTTCTACCATCACTTTAAGGCGAAGGCAGAAGTGCTTGACGTCATTGGTGACGAGGTCTTTTACGCCAACAATCCCTTTGACGGGCTTGCGGAGCGCGCAGACCTCAACGGGCGCGAAAAGCTCGAGCTCGCCATTTTTAACACCATGCACCAGGAGATGGACCCTGAAACAGCACAGCTTCTTGAGCATGCAAATCGGGTCATCATGGGTGACCCCTTCTTTGTGGCCCGCCAGATCGCCTTCAATCGCACGCTGGCGCAAGATTTTGTGCAGCCGCTGATGGAAGAGGGGATGGAAGACGGCTCGATTACTCCGCGCAGTGCCAAATGGATGGCGGAGCTGCTGGTCATGCTGCTGAACTTTTGGACCAACCCCTTCGTCTCGCCCTCGACCCCCGATGAAATGGTCGATAAGCTGATTCTCATCGCGACGATTTTCGAAGAACTGGGATGCCCGATCTTCAATGAGCGCGCAGAGGATGCGGCAGAAGAGCTTATGGCCATCCACTATCCCGATGCCGACCTCGAGCATCTCAAGGAAAGGATCAAAGATGCCGAGACCTTGTCACCCCGCACTTGATGCGGGGTCTCGATCTTGACCTTGCACTCGGGAGTGAATATTTTTTTGTCGTAAAAATACATACATACTGAATGTATAAATTGAAGAACAGAAGTAAAGAAACGAAAAGGAGAAACACCATGGAAGCAATGATTAGCGTTAAAGGACTGGAGAAAAGCTACCAATCAAAAAAGAGCAGCCACCAGGTACTGAAAGGCGTCAGCTTTGAAGTCGCAGCTGGCGAAATCTTTTGCCTGCTCGGCTCAAATGGTGCCGGTAAGACAACAGCGGTTAACATTTTGACGACCCTCGGTCTGCCCAGTGCAGGAACTGCCAGCATCAACGGTTTCGATGTGGTGACTGCGGCAGACCAGGTACGCGCCTCCATCAGTCTGACCGGTCAGTTTGCCGCCACGGACGAAATGTTGAGCGGTCGCGAAAATCTACAGCTCATCGCAGACCTGCGCCGCCGCAAGCAGGGCAAGCAAGAGGTCATTCAGCTGCTGGAAACCTTTCGTCTGACAGACGCTGCTGATAAGCCCGTTGCCACGTACTCGGGCGGCATGCGTAGGCGCCTCGACATTGCCATGTCTCTGCTCGGCGACAGCCCCGTCATCTTTCTGGATGAGCCAACCACCGGTCTCGACCCGCAAAACCGCCTTGCTATGTGGGAGCTCATTCGCGACAGGACAGCGGCAGGCACGACAATATTTCTGACCACGCAATACCTTGAAGAGGCAGAGCAACTGGCAGACCGCATCGCCATCTTGCACGAAGGCGTCATTATCACGCAGGGCTCACCGGCTCAACTAAAGCAAGAAATGTACTGCTCAGAAACGGACAGCCTACCGTCACTGGAAGAAGTATTTCTCACCCATATTGGCGAAAACAAGGGTGTAAAGCCCTGTCCCGACCTGCTTCAGGCTGCTTAGAGCCACCAAATAAACCACCACAAAACTCTTACCCAAACGACTACTACTGAACAAAAGAAAGAAGGAACAATCACATGGAAGCCACTATCAACACAAGCCAAGCAATCGCCCAGCCCCTTGCCCAGCCAGCGGCACCAAGCCTGCGACCGATCAAAGCCCGTCAGGGTCACCTGATATCAGACAGCTACGCCATGTTCAAGCGTTGCATTAGAATCAACTTTAGAAATCCTGATGCCTTTGGCATGAGCATCGTCGCACCCTTCCTGATGATGCTGCTGCTGGGCTACGTCTTTGGCGGAGCCATGGCCATGGGACGCGAGACTTATATCAACTTCATCGTGCCCTCGATTATGCTGATTTCGATTGCCCAAAGCACTATTTTCACGGGTATCAGCGTCAGCAAAGAGGCAAAAAACGGCATCATCGACCGCTTTCGCTCGATGCCCATCGCACAGTCCTCGGTGCTGGTCGGCCACGTTGCGGCTTCGATGTTTCGCAGTATCGTCGTCATGCTAGCTGTCACCGCAGGCGCCTTCATCATCGGTTTCAGACCAGAGGCCAGCGCCGTCCAGTGGCTGACCATTGCAGGATTATTGCTGCTGTTCACCCTGGGGATGACCTGGATTGCGGTACTGGTCGGGCTGACGGTCAAGTCAGAAGAAGCCGCATCGTCATCGCTGACCATGGTCTCACTGCTGCCCTACCTGTCGTCAGGCTTTGCGCCGGTCGAGACCCTGCCCGCAGGACTGCGCGCCTTCGCCCAGTACCAGCCCATCACGCCGGTCATCGACAATGCCCGCGCCCTCATGATGGGCGGTAGCATCAGCGCAGACTTTGCCGCAGCCATCCTGTGGTGGAGCGCCATCGCGGCCATCGCCTGCCTTGTCGCCATCAAAACCTACCACCGCAAACTCACCAAATAATGAGTTAGGATTCTGCTGACTTCTTTTTGCTGCTCAAGATGAGCAAAGCGGACTGCTGTATCGCCTGGAAACTCGCGCTGGTAATCCAGTACAGGCCGACTCCTGCGGGAAACATGAAGGTAAAGACACCAGACAGCAGCGGCGAA
>WRBW01000096.1 GCA_009784345.1 Coriobacteriia bacterium
GTCGTTGCCCAATGAAAAACCCCTGCCGGGGCGTGTGAACGTCGTCATCTGTGACGACCCTGCCGTCAAAGTGCCTGGTGCGCTGATGGCACGCAGCCTGAGTGACCTGGAAGCTTTGACGCGCTTTGCAGACAGCGATGATCTGTACATCATTGGTGGGGCTTCTATTTACGAGCAGCTGCTGCCCTACTGCAGCCAGGCACTGGTGACCAAGTTCGTATCAGCTGAAGTACCGCCCGCTGACAAGTTCTTTCCCAATCTGGACGAACTGGACACGTGGACCTGCACGTCAAGCAGCGAGATGAAGCGCTATGAGGAAGTAGACTACTGCTATACGATTTACGAAAACGCTAAAGTCCTACCCCTCTCAAATCTGCAATTCTGAGCAGGCACTATACTTGCGCTCATCGCGTCCTCGCGCGCAGGGCTTACGCCATTATCCGCGCACTGCGGAGTGCTCTGAGTCACAAGCATAGTGCCTGCTCTTATCGCAGCGAGGGTGAATAAGTGACGTAAGGAGGGCTATGTTACTACCGACTGAAGTTACTTATTCACCCGAAGCACCATAACTGGTGTGGACGCTCTCCGCCAATTGAAAAACCCGTCCCCTGATGGCAGGAGACGGGTTTTTGTGTGTGTGAGTTTTCGTGCGGGTGGGGCTTAGAGCCAGGTGACCTCGCCGGTTGCGATGTCGTAGTTGCAGCCTACAACAGGCACAGCGCCGATTTCTGGGTTGGCCTTGAGGACTTCTACCTGGTGCTTGATGTTTGCGATGGTGCCGTCTTCTTCAGTTTCGGTGCCTGCGATGTTTGGACGGATGCCATCCAGAACTGCCTGCAGGTTTTCTGAAAGTCCGTCTGCACCTGAGTGTGAGGTGTAGACAGCGCCACACTTGGTGTGACCCATGACGACGACGACAGCGACGCCAAGGTGCTTTACACCGAACTCGAGTGAGCCCAGGACGCTTTGGTCAGCGACGTTACCTGCGTTGCGCAGTACGAACAGGTCGCCGATCTTCTGGTCGAAAATGATTTCTGGAGTCGTGCGTGAATCAGCACAAGTCAGGATTGCTGCGAAAGGCTTCTGAGCATCCTTGGTCAGAGCGAGGTCTGCCTTGTTGGTGTTGCGAGCCATGGGCTCATCTGCGACAAAGCGGGCGTTACCTTCTTTGAGGTAAGCGAGTGCCAGGCTTGAGTCAGTTACTTGTACGTCGGGGGAATGTAGATTCATGGTAATGAAATCCTCTCTTTTTTGTGAGACTTTTTATTGGACTCGGCATATCACCACTGCGTGGAACCACGCCAGCTGTCTAATTTAGCAGGATTGGTGCTGCCTAAGGTTAAGAAGTCGTGTAAACACGGTGTTAGTTCGCACACAAACCTATAAGTCGAGGAGGCTTTTGGTGATGCCTTCCCAGCCATAGCGCTGCAGGGCAAATTCGCTCATGGCAGTGCATGCTGCTGAGTCTCGCTGCGCGAGAAGTGCCTGGGTTTTTTCAGCGATGCTGAAGATGAGCTGATCATCAAGCGGCAAGCGGTAGCCATCCGTGTCAAGGCCGGGGATGCAATCTTGAGCGAGGTTGAGTACCTCGGCAAAGCCCGAGTGGTCGGTGACAAGAGGTCTTGACTGAGCTGCCATGGCCTCGATGATGACCATGCCAAAGGCCTCGGGCAGTATCGAGGGGAAAATGCTGACCTGCGCCTGCTTGAGGACTCTCAAGGCAATTTTTTGGTCGAGGTAGCCCGTAAAGAGCAGCTGTGATGACAGCAACTGTGAGCCCCGGCGGTAATGACTTCTGCGAGCCGGATCTGAAAGATATGACATCAGTGCTGTGACAGCCTGTTTATCTGCCTCGAGAGTGAGTCCGAGCTTGCTGCCGTGCTGAACGAGGGTTTCGAGTTTGTCGTCCTGGATGAGCAATGACAGGTATTGCAGCTGAGCGCGCAGAGCACCAAAACCTACCATTACAAACTGGGCCTGAGGATTATCTGCGAGCACGAGCGGAATGGACAGGAGCAGGGGGATGAGGCCCTTTTGCTCGAGATACTTGCCTAGGTAGACGACAAGGTCGCCGTCCTGTTCATAAAGCGTCTTTAGGAGTGAGTCAATGCAACCCACTTCGATGTCTTTAGGCTCATAGGAGGCTTGGACAGCTTCAAAGTTGAAATTTTCGTCTGCGACCATTTCTTCTATTATGCAAGCTTGTTTGCTCGAAAAACCCAGACCCTTGTCATGTTGGGCGAAATAGCCTTCGATGAGACTGCGTTCGTCAGCTTCAGTCATGTCGACAAAGAGCTGTTCATCAAGACCGACACTTATGACCTCACAGCTCTTGAAGCAGAGGTCGGGGAAGGTGTCTTGCACCAGCTGTTTCGAATGGTGCGACACGGCTACTATCTGGTCGCAGCTTGCCAGTGTTTTGCGTGCCAGCTCTTTGATGTAATCAGACTGAGAAATGGCATAGTTGAGGTCGCTGCCATGCCCAATGATTATCTGCTTTGTCTGCGAGCCTGCTTCTGCGATGCCCCGTGCGACGTATTGAGGCTGCAAGACGAGGTGATTTGAATAGGCGTGTGAAATGTCGTATTTCGAGCATATGTAGTTTATAGTTTGGGCATTTCCCTCGAGGTAGCTTTGAATTTGTTCATGCGTAGCGTTTTTCATTTCAACTACGTGAAGGTCGCGGTAGCGATCCCAAACATAGACCAGGAGCTCATTATTGATGTCAGGGATGTAGATGTCACACGTGCCAAGGTAGGGTGTTTCGCGCTCGAAAATCAGCTGGTGCTCGCCGTCTTTGGCCCGGTAGCAACGGGCAATAAAGTCATAGTTTTCAGGATCGAATTCTTGGCAGACCAGTATGACGTCTTGACCCAGCTCGCACATTTTTTTGACGATGTTGCGCACATAGAGATTGCTGCCCGTCCCAGAGAGGAGATAGCCGTGAACCATTAAGACTTTAGACATGCGCGATCCTCAACATTTTTGAAAAATGGTGCGCCCAATAGGATTCGAACCTATGACCTACGGATTAGAAGTCCGCCGCTCTATCCAGCTGAGCTATGGGCGCATTGCCAAATAAAAAAGCTCATAAACTGAGCTTAGATTACGAATGGAGCGGACGACGAGACTCGAACTCGCAACAATCAGCTTGGAAGGCTGATGCTCTACCAATTGAACTACGTCCGCAGGATGGTCGGGGTGGCAGGATTTGAACCTGCGACCCTCTGCTCCCAAAGCAGATGCGCTGCCAAACTGCGCTACACCCCGTTAACCACGACGAAATAGTATAGCAAAAATCACGACCTCGGTGCAATGATTTAGCCGAGGTCTGTCCTCAAGAGATCATCATAAGTCTCGCGACGCACAACCCAGCGCCAGTTGCCTTCCTTCACCCACACTACCCCAGGTCTTACCTGCTTATTGTAGTTTGAAGACATTGACTGACAGTAAGCTCCTGTCGAAGGCACGCAGAGTATGTCACCAATGCTCGTGGGCTGCAAAGGACCGTCACTGACGACAATGTCGCCGCTTTCGCAGTGCTTACCTGCAATCGTTGCGGTGATGCTGCGGGGCTCGTCTGCCTTATTGGCGATGAAGGCCTCGTAGTGGGCACTGTAGAGGCTTGTGCGAATGTTATCGGTCATGCCCCCGTCGACACTGATGAAGGTTCTGACCCCTGGGATTTCTTTGATGGTTCCCACGGTGTAAAGAGTAATGCCGGCGTTTGCCACGACCGAGCGGCCCGGCTCGACCGTGATTTGAGGTGTCGTGAGGCTTCTAGCTTCGCAGGCTTCTTTAATGCCGTCAACCACAACCTTTGCGTAGTCCTCAATGGTTGCGGGGTCATCTGGCACCCCGTAGGCTACACCCAAGCCACCACCGGTATTAATGATGGCCGTATCCACCCCGAGCTTCGCCTTGATTTCTTGCATGAAATCGGCCATGACCTCGATGGCTGCAGCAAAAGAATGCAGGGCATAGATTGGCGAGCCAATGTGCATGTGCAGACCGTCATACTTCACGCCGGGTGCATCAATGGCAGACTGCACGGCCTGCAGGGCGAGCCCTTCGTTGAGACCAAAGCCAAA
>WRBW01000097.1 GCA_009784345.1 Coriobacteriia bacterium
TTCTTGCTGGTTGTCTTTTGGTCAATCGACACGGCAGGCGAAAGGCCTTCAATATGGTCGATGTCGGGCTTTGACATCTGTCCCAGAAATTGACGCGCATAGGCAGAAAGCGACTCGACATAGCGTCGCTGCCCTTCTGCATAAATAGTGTCAAAGGCCAGAGATGACTTACCACTGCCGGAAAGCCCCGTTATGACGACCAGCTTGTCGCGGGGAATTTGGACATTGATGTCTTTGAGGTTATGCTCTCGCGCGCCCTTAATAGTGATTTTTTCTAAAGCCAAGGCTCAAGTCTCCTCTTTATGGTTCGAATTCAAGGCATTCATAGTAAAATGAGTTAAATCGCTGCTGCGATAGAGGGGTAAAAATACTCAACCTCCTATTATAGCAAGCTGGTTATAGCAAGCAGGGCTTTCCACCATCAGCTCGGCTCAGTACATACATAAGGGGAAAAGAAATGCGCTACTACAGCACAACGGGGGACGCAGGCACGACAAGTTTTGGTAAAGGCGAAACCATCTCGAAAGGATGTGACCGCGTCGAGTTTCTAGGCTGCCTCGATGAGGCTCAAGTCGTCCTAGGTTTTGCCGCCGTTGAAGCCGAAAACAACGCCCATCAGGAAACTCACCAGGGACTCATCTGGATGCAGCGCTCACTTTTTAATGCGGGTACCATCATCATGGGTATGACCCAAGACGAAAACCCTGGCCTGTTCTGGGAAGACCAACTATCTGAAGTCGAAAACCTAATTGAACTCTTTGCGCCAGAAGTTGAACTACGCAGCTTTGTCCTTCCAGGCGGCAGCGAACTATCTGCCCGCATCGAGCTGGCACGCATCGCCATCCGCCGCCTCGAGCGCGTCTTTTGTCGCCTCAACAGCAGCGCGGAGATGGCTGGAGTGGACGCACTCCCCTACTTTAATCGCCTTTCCTCGCTGTGCTTTGTTATGGCGCGCCACAGCAACGAAACACTGGAAGTCGTCGAACGAAGCCTGTAAGATAGCAGGGGTATTTAACGACTAACAGGAGTATTCATGAATGAACTAATCGCTGGTCATGCACGTCGTGGCCGTCGCAAGCTAAGTATCAACATCACCTTCACACTCTTCGTGGTGCTTGCTATCAGCATTTTTGCGCTGAGTGCGTCCAATCCCGCCCGTGCTTTTGCCGCAGAGGCGACACCTGCTGTGGCAGCTGTCGCTGAGGCTACGGGTATCGAGACCGTCACGAGCTTTGAGACGCTAAATTTAAAGGTGCTCCACGTCGAGGACATGTGGGTTGGTCTGCTCTCTGGGCATGTTGCCGAGGGCACGGCACTACCTGCCTTGATAGAGGTTGCCGTACCTGCGGGTGCACACGTGGGCTGGTTTGGGCAGATGCCTGCGATGGACAACTTTAATGGTGCTGTACAGTTCCCCGAGCCCTATCTGGTGCGCAATGAAGGTGCCATTGATGTTTATTCGGGTGTTTTGACGAACTTTAACTACACGCAACTGGAGTTTCGCATGGATAGTGACCCCAGCTCGACAGGCGCTGACGGCGAGATGATCATGAGCCTTGCCTACACGCCTGCTCATGAGGTGGGCTCGCTGGTGCTGGCTTCTGCCTTTCCTGCCGGCTATGTGTCCCGTGATGAAGGCATCGACTTTCTGGGTGCTGGCCCAGATGGCGAGCAGACCTATTTCCACCGTTTTGAAAATGCCCCTGGCGGTGTCGAGCAGAGGGCAGATATTACGGCCGTCTATGTGGGCACAGGAGCTGCGCAGGCGGGCACCGATACGACAACGATTGTTATTATTGCCTGCATCTCTGTCGCTTTGATTGCGGGTGTGTACTTCTTCTTTGTTCGGGGTAAGAGCGAACAATAAGGTCAAGGTCAAACGCGCGGGCGAGCGGGGACACTCGCCCCTACAAAACCCAGCAAAACTTAATGAGCGCTCTCAAGGCTCAAGATTAGTGCTGATTTTTGCGAGCTGAAGCGCAGCGTACTTGAAGCTACGTGAGCATTCAGGGAGCGAAAATCAGTGCTGAGATTGGGCCTTGAGTGCGCTCAGGATTATTGGTTGCGGGATTTAAGGGTCCGTTCAATATCACGCTGCGCATCCTTTTTCGCAATAGTAGCGCGCTTATCGTAATTCTTTTTACCGCGCGCTAGGCCTATTTCTACTTTCACCTTGTTGTCACGCGAGAAATAAATCTTTGTCGGCACAAGCGTCTGCCCTTTTTCCTTGATGCGCTCATCGAGGTAGCGTATCTGCTTCTTATGGAGCAGCAGCTTGCGAGGACGCAGCGGATCAACATTGTTGTAGGAACCCTGTTCATAGGGCTTGATGTGAACACCCATCAGCCAGACTTCCCCGCCCCTAATGTGGGCATAGCTCTCTTTCAGCGATAGACCATAGTCACGTATCGACTTGACTTCCGTGCCGGTCAGTACGATGCCAGCTTCGAAGGTCTCGTCGATAAAATAATCGTGATAGGCTTTCTTATTTCCTGCAATGCGATCAGCCATGTGTGGACGCACTCCCCCAGCTTATGCCCTTAGCGGGCAAGGCTGATGGCCTCCTCGATAGCACGCTGCAACTGTAGGTCCGTGTCAGGGTTTGCGATGTCGCCCATGCTCATGACGACTTCGATGTCAGGGGCAACGCCCACATCATCGATGGTTCTACCCATGGCCGTCAGGTAGTGAGCCGTCGTCATGAAGGCTGCTCCGCGGCGGAAGGGAATCTGCGACTGAACACTCGCCTTACCAAAAGTGTCGGTGCCGATGACAATGCCGCGTTCGTGGTCCTGGATTGCTGCTGACACGATCTCGCTAGCGCTTGCGCTGGCTCCGTTGACCAGAACAACCAGAGGCAGCTGCTTGCTGATGCTGTCGCCGTTGACATTGAGAACTTCAGTCACTGGCTGGTTTGCCGCCTCTATTTGTACCACGGGCCCTGATTCGATAAAGAGCGAGGTCACACCAATAGCCTGACCCAGGTCGCCACCAGGGTTCGAACGCAGATCAAGTATCAGCGAGTCGACACCCTCGCTGATAAGCTGCTCGATATCGCCTGAGAGCTCTTCGGTAGCACGACGATTGAACTCAAAGAGACGTACGTAGCCGACCTTATTGTCAGGGTCTTCGTCGAAAGTTTTGACCTCAGTAACGGGGGCCTGAATGATGTCGCGCGTAATAGTTACCGTGTAGGGCTCGCCTAGGGGGTGCTCCATACTGGTAGGCATCGAATCTTCGGTCCAAGGTCTAATCATGGTGATTTCAACATCGGTGCCGACCTCACCACGGACGCGACTTGAAATGTCTGAAATCAACCAGTCATCGCGGGTTTCACCGTCAACGCCGTAAAAGTAGTCGCCCTTTTGGATGCCCGCAGCCTCTGCAGGTGTTCCTTCATAAACTTGCAGGACGTAGGTCGTACCCATGTCTTCGCCCAGTAAAACGCCAATGCCACCAAAGACACCCTGCATGCCCTCTTCGTAGCTCTTGAGCTCTTCTTCAGGCAGGAAGCGCGCATAGCGGTCGCCATTAGACTGAAGCAGGCCATTTAAGGCACCTGCCGTTGCCGTTGTTTCATCGGGCGGATACAGGGCCTCGCGCTGCATCAGACTAAACATTTCTGATACTTCACGCTGCAGTGAACTGTTTTGCTGACCGCGGACGTTTTCACCCGAGAAAACAATCTGTGAGGTAGCAAAGCCGCCGGTAAAAGCAATCAAGACTAAGACCATGACGGTCAGGGCTAAGGTAAATATTTTTGTCGTACGATTCATGCCTGTCCTTTTCTCAAAAATGATGCACTAGCACAGAGCCCAAGCATCATAATAAATGCAACAATGCGGGCCGCTAAGCCCGCATTGCATCATAACATTTTAGTCTCAAACTGTGCTAGCACGCCTAGATCTTCAAGTACTTTCTCATAGCGATGATGGCACCCAGTGCACCAATGATAATGCCTGAGACCAAGAGCACCAGCGCAATGTGCGTCATCAGTGTGTTAGTAAAGCTAAACTGAATGAAGGCAAGGGTCTGCTGCAGTCCCGGGAAGGCAAATGACTTGATGGCAAGCAGTACCAGGATGGCCAA
>WRBW01000098.1 GCA_009784345.1 Coriobacteriia bacterium
TGATATTATTTGCAGCAGCCCTGGTGAGTCAGAGTGCTAAGAAGATTTGGGGCCTTGCCCTGCTGATTTGCATCTTGCTGATGGCGGTGCAGTGGAGTCCCTTCTTTGGGATATTGCCTTATCAGCAACTGCCCTTTACCGGCATCTTTGACCTGACTGACACGCACTACATGCTGATGCGCAGCCTCTGGCAGATATCGATGATTCTGGGAACCGCTCTCATAGCAACCAATGGCGTGAACTGGCTGCTGAACCTAGTGTCTTTTTCACGCGAGTCACAGCTCATCGATACGCGCACAGGTCTCTATTCCCGCGCCTTCCTGATGCGCACCCAGGAAATCGAAGCAAACCGCGCTTTGAGGGATGGACGCTCTCTGCATCTTATGGTTATTGATATTGATAACTTTGGGGCCATCAATGCGCGCTTCGGTTTTGAGAAGGGCGACCAGGTGATCAAGACCTTGTCAGAACAGCTGCAAAGCGAGCTCTTGAGTTTTGATAATGACTATCCTTATAGTTCGAATATTGCTGCGCGCATTAGTGGGGAGGAGTTTGCCCTTTTGCTGAGCGAGGATACGGGCGACGGGCACCTTTTTGACACGGGGCTTAGTGGGGATAAGGTGATGAGTTTTGCGCAGCATATCTGTGAAACGATAGCGAACACGAACTACGACAATATTTCTATTACCGTATCGATTGGGCTTGCGAGCCTGCCCATGGACACGCTCGAGCCTCATGAGTTGCTCGACCGCGCTGATGAGGCCCTAGGGCGTGCTGTCGAAGAGGGCGGTAATCGCGTCGCAGTTCCCCGGGTAAGAGATCTCGAGGTGGCTTTTAATGCAGACATCTGAGAACAGGCCTTTCACGGGGGAGACTCGTGCGGTAAGGCGTGCGCGCAAAAAGCAGGATGTGCAGGCTGGCTTTGACTACATGCGCGAGGCGGCGCGTGAGGCACGGACGCAGGATGTGGCACCGCCGACAGCAACACAGGCAGCTGCACCGGCAACTGCTCCGACGCCAACGCCAGAAAAGCTGGCGGCGCTGCGCTACCAGTATCAGGGGCAGGGCGGCTTTGATGCAAGCGAAATCATGGCAGCTCGCGGCGATGATGCAAAGCAGATGATGACGCGCAGCGAACGTAAGGCGGCGCAGCGTGCTGCAAACAAAAAGGGACAGGCTGGCTCAGTTGGAGTTGATTCGCCCTGGAAAGAAGAGGGCGCGCCGGATGCCGTCAAAGAAGGCCAGGCAGCGCGACGCAGCACAATCATCGCATGGCTTCTTGCCTCAGCCTTTGCTGTGCTGTTGGTCGTAGCCAGCTTGGGTGCAAGCCTTGGCGTCACCTCATTTCAACCCGTCGTCATGGGTGTACTGTCCCTGACACATCAGGACCGGCCGGTAGATCAAACAGAGGCCTTTCAGCGCGTTGGCACCGAGGTGCTGCGCTATGTCACCACCTTGCCCTTTGAGGAGCTGCGTGGCATAAGCGCCTCGCAGCAGGACAAAGCGACCTTAGGACTGCCCGATTTCACGGAAGACGAGATCTGTCATCTGACCGATGTGCGTCTGATCATGGGACCGGCCTTGCTGGCAAGTTACATCCTTGCCGTGATTGCCGTGACTACCGTAGCTCTGACCCGCAACAGCGAATTTGCGCGCCGCAGTACCTTCATGGCAGGGATTGCCTGCCTGGTGCTGCCCCTTGTTATGGGGGCTTTCATGCTGGTCGCCTTTGAACCCACTTTTGTGGCCTTCCACGAGGTCTTCTTCCCACAGGGGAATTGGACTTTTCCCGCTGACAGCCTGATTATCTCAACCTTTCCGGGGATATTTTGGCAGATGTCGGGGCTGCTGTGGATGGCAGTTTTCATGCTAAATGGGGCACTTCTTATGATTTTGTCGCGGTTTTGTGGGGAATTGCGCGCTCTAGGCGTGACAAATGACTAGTTTCATGTAAGTATATTTGAGTTAGCTTTCAGCTGCCTAGCTAGGCTGCTAAAACTACACCTTGTGAAAAGGACTGCCGTGCGAACCAGTGCCGCAGTTAAAAAGTAAAAAACAGGAGGAACGTTACTATGGCAGAAGCATATTGTGTAAAGTGCAAGGCAAACAGAGAAATGGTCGATCCTAAAGAAGAGACCATGAAGAATGGCCGCCCAATCCTCAAGGGTACCTGCCCAGAGTGCGGAACCAAGATCTGCAGAATTCTGCCTTCAAAGAAGTAACTCATACTTTTTTACACAGACCCGTCCTCTAGTAGGGCGGGTTTTTTTATGTCAAAGAGCTGGCGGAGCGCGTCCAAACCTGTAACAGGGCTCGCGAAAGATATTGCGCTCTTCGCGTCCTCGCGCGCATGGCTTGCGCCATTTTGTGCGCACTGCGGAGTGCTCAGAGTCACAACATCTTTCACTCTGCTGTACTATACTGAAACCCATGAAAACTCATGAATCTCAACTATCACAATGTGGAAAAACGCTGAGCTCAACCGGTGCAAGTGGGGTGGTGGATGCGCGCCTTGATCTTGATCGCGAGCAGCGTTGTGGCTTTCCCGAGGTCATCTTCAGCCTGGGCAAAACCCCAGAGCAAGTCGCACGCATAGCAGCAGAACTTGCCCAGCGCGCAGACATCGTGCTTGCAACCCTTGCAGAACCAGAGCACTATGCAGCTACGGTCGAGCTCTTGCCCGATGCCATCTATCACGAACAAGCACGCCTTATCGTGGCACAAAAAGAACCCCAGGACCCCGCACGCGGTGCAGGGCACATTGTGGTTGCCACCGGTGGTACGGCAGATTTCCCCGTAGCAGAAGAAGCTGCCATTACCGCAGAGCTGCACGGTGCCCGCGTCACCCGCCTTTACGACATCGGGGTCGCCGGCGTGCATCGTGCGCTCGAGCACACCGACACCTTGCAAGACGCCCGCTGTATCATCGCCGTCGCCGGCATGGAGGGCGCCCTGCCCATCCTCATGGCGGGACTGGTAAAGGTGCCCGTTATTGCGGTGCCGACAAACGTTGGTTATGGCGCCAACTTTGATGGACTTGCGCCCCTACTGACCATGCTCAATTCCTGCAGCGGAGGCATCAGCGTCGTCAACATCAACAACGGCTTTGGCGCGGCTGTCGTGGCAACGCGCATCAACGACCCCGCCTGGGCCCGCAGCAATAAACAACAAAGCGTGGCGGGTGAATAAGCAACTACAGTCAGTAGAAGGGCCAGCCTTCCTTTCGTTACTTATTCACCCACCACGTCACCCCGCATACAGATGCTGGGGCCTCGCCCTTAATAGTAGGAGACCACTGTGATAATTGCACATCTTGATTGTTCCTCCGGCGTGTCCGGCGACAAGTTCCTGGGCGCACTGCTCGATGCAGGCGCGCAGACAGACGGCCTGGACCTTGAAGCCGTCATTCTGAACTTGATTCAGCATCTCGATCTTGACCTGAACTTTGATGTCAACACCACGTCCACCCATGGCATTACGGCAAAGACCGTGAAGGTCAGCGAAGCCAATCCGCCCACACGCAGCTGGAAAGACATCAAGACCCTTATCACGAGCCTGCCCTCAAGTGTGCTCTCAGACAATGCCCGTGACGCAGCCCTGCTGGTCTTCGAGCACATCGCCGTCGTCGAGGCTCGCATCCACGGCACAAGCATCGACGATGTACACTTTCACGAAATAGGTGCAGCCGATTCCATCATCGATATCCTGGGTGTCTGTGTGGCAATGGACGCACTCCGCATTGAAAAGCTCTATGCCACGCCGCCTGCCCTGGGTAGCGGGACCGTTGATACGCAGCACGGCACTCTGCCGGTGCCCGCACCTGCCACGGCAGAGCTGCTGCGGGGGATGCCCACGGCGATGAGCTCGGCGCAGGGTGAGCTGACGACGCCGACCGGCGCTGCGCTGCTGAAGCTTGCTTCGGGCTTTGGGCCTGTGCCGCCCATGACGCCTGAAAGCATTGGCTACGGTGCGGGGACGCGCGACATTGGGCAGCCCAATATATGTCGCCTGCTGGTGGGGCAGCTGGACCACGATGCCATGGAAAAGATGACGCTTGCTGCGCAGTCTGGTGGCA
>WRBW01000099.1 GCA_009784345.1 Coriobacteriia bacterium
CGGTTCTATCTGACACCCACGGGCCCCTGCGTGAGGCGGCACAAGAGCTCCACGAGCTAATTGCTGCAAGCGGCTGTGACTACATTGCGCATGCCGGTGATTCGCAGTCTGAACCAGACTTGGCAGCGCTCGAGACGATTGCTCCGCTGCTAGCAGTTCGTGGTAACTGTGATTGGAAGCCCAGCCTATCCTACCTGCCCGCTGTGCTGAAGTACAGACTGGGCAATACCTTGCTGGTCATGGCGCACAAGCCTGCTGATTTGACCAAGGCTTTGCAGCTCACACGAACTGAGGCGGCAGGTGCTGCTTTTGTCTTAGGAGTTCACGGTCACACCCATGTGCCCGAGCTGATAGAACAGGGCGATGGCACGATTATTTTGTGCCCCGGCTCGCCCACCGAGCCTCGCGGTGGCAGCGAGCCCTGCATTGCTGTGGTTACGATAGCACCCGAGTGTGCAGATGCGGCTCCACGTGTCAGTTTTAAATCACTGCAAGACATCTGAATTAAAAAAGTAATAAATTCGTTTTTTCAAAGGGTCAAAATGACCCTTTGCCCCCTTTAAGCTGCGCTTTTGTCAAAAAAAGAATCAAAGGCTCAAAATGAGCCTTTGATTCTTTAACCTTAATTTATTACAGGTATGGACGTGCTCCCCCGCTTTTTAAATCTTCAGCGCGAGTTCTGTTGCAGCCGTCGTTGCAGCCAGAATCTTTGACACTTCGGCAGCATCGCCAATGACATGAACGTCCTTGCAGGCCGTCTTTGCAGCCGCTGCCAGTTCATCATTGCTGACCGTACCCATGGCCAGAACCACACTGTCATAGCCTGATAGCTCGACCTTCTCGCCCGCTACTTCGACCTTTGCACCATCAGCCACGAATTCAGTGATTTTTGCGTCCACCATAATGGTCGCACCTGCCATGACACGCGGCATGAGCAGGGCCTGCACGCTTGCAGGAATGCCTGCGGCAATAGCTCCGGTCATCTCGACTATCGTCACATCGCGTCCGTAGTCAATCAGATAGTCAGCCGTTTCCGTACCAACCATGCCGCCGCCGGCAATCAAGACCTTCGGCCCAGCTACGGCCTTGCCTGTCAGCACATCGTTTGCGGCCAAAAAGCCTTTGTTATCGATACCCTTGATCTTTGGCATCGCGGCAACGCCTCCTGTGGCAACGACCACGCTGTCAGGTCCAAACTGCTTGATGACCTCTTCGTTAACTTCTGTTTCGGTGAAGATCTCGACACCGTAGGCATCACACATGTCCGTGTAGTAGCGAATCATCTTGGTAAAGCTACCCTTACCCGGAGGATAGGCAGCAACCAGCGCCTGACCACCCAGCACAGCTTCTTTTTCGAACAGCGCCACGTCGTGACCGCGCTTTGCCATGATCCAAGCTGCCTGCAGGCCAGCAGGACCGCCGCCGACCACCATGATGCGCTTGCTCTTTTTAGCAGGCTCGATGGCCCATTCGAATTCGCGACCAGCCATGGGGTTTACCGCACAGGTGCAGCAACGACCAGAGAAAATCTCTTCCAGACAACCCTGGTTACAGCTGATACAGGGGGCGATTTCTTCCATGTCGCCGACGTATACTTTATTGGGGAAATGCGCATCGGTGATTGACTGGCGCCCCACGGCTACCATGTCCACGCGACCGCTGGCAATAAGCTCATTGGCGTAAGCTGGTTCGCTGACCTTGCCCACGGTGATGACGGGCACGCTAACGCTGCGCTTGACGTCTTCTGCAAAATCGGTCATGTAGCCGGCTGCTACCTCTGGTGGTGCAATAATCCAGGGGATTGATTTATAGACACCACTGGTGACATGAATGGCATCCACGCCAGCACACTCCATGGCGCGCGCAATCGCACGAGTCTCAGGAGTCGTACGTCCGCCCACAGCTTTTTCGTCTGCACTGATACGGAACAAAATCGGAAAGGCACTACCCAGTTCACGACGAATACCCTCGACAATCAGGCGCGGGAAGCGCATGCGGTTGTCAAAGCTGCCACCAAACTCGTCCACGCGACGGTTCGAATAGCTGCTCATGTACTGCGCAACCAGGTAGCCGTGTGCCCCGTGAATCTCGACCGCGTCAGCACCGGCCTTTTTCGCACGCACCGCACTGTCGACGAACTTTTGAATCATTTCATAGGTCTCTTCGGTCGTCAGCTCGCGCGGCATAACTTGCAGGAAGGGACAGGGAATCGCGCTGGGTGCTACGACCTCTTCAGCCCCACTAATGGCAGTCGCTGTCTGACGGCCCGCATGGTGAATCTGCACGGCCATCTTGCCACCGTGGGCATGAATGGCGTCAGCAAGCTTTGCATAGCCCTCGATGTGAGAGTCACACCACAGACCAGGCTCACGAACAATCGCCTTACCCGCAGGCTCAACTGCGGTGACCTCGATAATAATCAGGCCAAAGCCACCCTTTGCGCGCTCTTCGTAGTACTTGATCATGCGGTCCTCTGCCACACTGGCATCGTTAGCCAGATTAGTACCCATGGGCGGCACAACCAGTCTGTTGCGCACCTCCATGCCACCAATACGAATCGGCTCAAACAAAGACTTGTACTTCACGATAGCTCCCTCCTTCTCGAACCTCTTTTCAAGAGTCCAATGGATTAACTGCGCACATTTTACCAGCGCAAGCCCACTTCAAAAGGGAATACATAGAATGGGTATATCTCACCAATGTCATCCCGTGCCCCGACACGGGATCTCGTACTTGACCTTGACCCTCGACCGAGAACACTATACACGAATTGTAGACAAAACGTGTTAGAATTGATTTAAGACACAGAACTGAAAGGAGCCAAGAATGCCTCCCGTACAACTCCGCTCTTTGCCCGATGAAGTCTACGAGCAGCTCGCACAAGCTGCCAAAGAAGATGACCGCAGCATCACCCAGCAGGCAACCTTCCTTATCAAGCAAGGTCTTGCCGCACGGAATGCCCAGCCCCACAATGGTAACGGTAGCCCCCGTACAGGCACGGAGCCTTTGACGCCAACCCCCATCATGGGCGTTATTGACGAGCGCACTGGCGAAGTCTTTCCCAATCATCAAGCCCGCCGCAAAGCCCTCTTTGCAAGCATGCGTGAAGAGCGGGAAAGCGGAAGGTGGCCCAGCCTGAATCTGACGGCTGAGCAAATCAATGAGGCGCTTCGAGAAGACCTCGAAGAAAGAACAGACAGGATATTGTCATGCTTATCTTAGATGCAGATGCAGCAATGTCGATAGTGAGTGATGGACCGGGTCGAAACTTGCTCGAATCGTACATCGACCAATGTCCGCGCGTCATTAGTTCAGAGTTTCTCCTGTTGGAATGCTCAAACGCTATTAGAAAATTTATCCGCGGTGGATTCACCGATACCGAAACAGGCAAAGACTGGCTTACAAAAATAGAATCGATGGTCGACGAGTTTTATCCCATAAAGCCTGATGCCCACGAAATATTGACCGAAAGCTTGCGCCTCAACCACTCACCCTATGATCTGCATTACCTGATACTGGCAAAGCGCTTCAATGCCGAAGTTGTTTCACTGGACAAAAGGTTCATTGACATCTGCGTGAGTGAAGGCCTCAACATCAGCACCATCGTCGACTTCCCCACCAACTAACACTATGCACCTGCGCCTATACACGGGTGCATACTATATCCTAGGTAGGGCGGACTTAACGAAGAGGACGGGAGCACATGAGCAAGCGCCTGGAAAAACTACGCAGGGAAATCGACCAGCTCATAGAGGAAAAGCAGTCCTATCATCGGGCTTATTATTATGTGCACCTATACAGTGTGTCCTACTTTTGCGTCTTACTAGCAAAGCAGCGCGGCCTTGATGCCGACCTTGCTGCAGCAAGCGGCATGCTGCATGACATCTATCAGATTGACCCCGGCGAGCTTGAAAAGCATGCCCGTAAAGGTGCGGTGAAAGCCGAGGGCATATTGCGGCAACTGGGAACTTACAGCGATGAAGAAATCGAGATTATCGTACATGCCGTCAAGTATCACAGCGCAAAGCGCAAATTTCACGGACCCTATGATGAG
>WRBW01000100.1 GCA_009784345.1 Coriobacteriia bacterium
CCGTCGATTTCTACGACATCCATGTGGGCATGCGGATAGTGCTGAAAGAAAAAGCGCGGATAGACAAAGGCCCCGCCGCCAATCATCAGGGCATCGAGCTGACCTTCCTCGCCCACTTGGTCTGCCGCTAGGCGTGCTGCGATGTCATAAAAGTTGTAGTATTCAAAAAAGAAGGGCTGCAAGCTGTCTGCATAGACGGCAGATTCCATGGCGCGCGGGCTGTTTGACAAAAAGCGCACCAGCTCTTGTACTGGCTGCCCGTCATGACCAAGGGTCGTACGTGAGGTCATCTGCGACTCGCCCACAGAGTACAGTCCGTACTGCGTGTCGAAAAGACGAAAGCCCGTCAAGTTGGGCGACTGCGGATGCCAGATAAAGGCGCCGACAATCAGCACGGCCCCCACAGCAAGTGCCACAAGCTTCTTTGGCGTTGATGACCCACGATGCTCCCCGGCCCACCAGGCAGCGGCGCGCTGAGGTCTAATCGATATGCCCATAATGGCAGCGAGCAGCAAAATCAACAGGGCCAGCCAGGCAAGCAGGCTGCGACTACCCACCAGGGCAACGAGCCAAAAGCCCGTAGCAAAAGTCCCCACAATATTACCCATCATAGAAATGGCAGACAGGCTGCCCACATTAGCACCCGAATCCGCCACGGTTTGCATGCGCAGTCGAATAGAAGCTGGCACAACAATCCCAAAAAGCGTACAGGGAATAGCAAAAAGCGCCACCGATCCCAGCACCATACCGGTACGCAGCGACGGAATCGCGGTAAAGAAGCCCAGGCTAAAAGCACCAATCATGGCAACCAGCGAAATACTGGCAGACAGAAACAAAAGCACCCAAAAGAGCAGGTCAGGCGATGTCCGGCGGTCAGCAAGCCTGCCGCCAATAAAGTTCCCAAAGGCCATGAAGCCTAACATCACGCCAATCAGACTGGTCCACACAAAAATCGAGTTCCCAAAATGCGGCGCCAGCAATCGTGACCCCACCAGCTGCAAAGACATACTAGCAATACCTGCCAGAAAAACAACGGGTGGCAACAAAGCGATTTTCGAACGACTCATGGACGTACTCCGCCTCTCTTTTAAAGCGTGAACTACCGATGGGAACGGATGGAAACCCTTGAATCTAAGCTAGCACAACGCTCTGCGCGTGCTGGCAAAAGCTATCAAAAAGACATGAGTGTTTTAGAAGGCGAAGTGGCGGCGGAGTGCGTCCAGCGCTGCAAAGCCTTCGCGGGTGCCGCTGTCGTAAAGTTCGAGGAGGACGGCTGGGTCAGACTCGGTGCGTGAGAGGTGCAGGGGCTGCTGCGGGCGGATGATGAGTGCGCGGCCTTCGCGCTGCAGCTGCTGTGCCAGTTCGACCTGGCGGTTATAGGCATTGTGGCGTTCTTGCATGGCCCAGACCAGGTGGGGGTATTTGCGGTGATAGCGGGCCCAGGCGACGGCCGTCGAGCTGCTGGGGCCTTTGATGTAGCCGGCGTTTTGGGTCAAGACGATGACGTAGAACTTGTTTTTGTCGGCGATGGCGCGGTCGATGGGTATGGGGTCGAGGATGCCGCCGTCGAGCAAGTCACGGTTATCATAGCGGACCATGTGCGAGACCAGCGGAATCGAGCACGACGCGATGGTGGGGATAAAATTAGCTGGTGCGAGGGCCTGTTTTTCATAGTAGACGCTGCGGCCTTCGCGGCAGTCGAGGGTTCCGGTGAGCAGGCGTGTGGGTACGCGCTCGAACATGGCTTGGTCAAAGTAGAGGTAGTCACGTGGTACGGTGTTGAAGATGAAGTCAAAGTCGAAAAGTGAGCCTTTTTGCAGCAGGTTTTTGGTGGACAGGTAGCGCGGGTCGTGCACTAGGTGCTCGACGACCAGGCGGTTTCTGCCGCGCTGCCCTGAAATATAGGACAAGACATTGGCGGCTCCTGCTGATACGGCGGTGATGTAGGGAAACATGATGCCGGCAGCAGCAAAGGCATCCATGACCCCTGCACTGTAGAAGCCGCGGGTGCCCCCACCTTCGAGCACAAGTGCCGTTCCCTGCGGCAGGAAGGTGTGCGGAAAGACGCCCGGGATGAGGGGCAACTTGAACTGCGGGTGCTGGTAGAGCTGCTGAGGGGGAAGCTGAGGGGCCTGTGCATGTTGCTGGATTGGACGTACTCCCCCGCTGAATTGCTGAGGGTATGCTTGCTGCTGGTGCTGAGGAGGCAGGGGCGGATTCATGGCGTACGACGAGGCCTGCTTACATTATGACGTAGAGCAGAATCGAGAAAAAGTGCAGGAAGGTTGCCAGGAGCACCCAGCCGTGAAAGACGGAGTGGAACCATTTGACCTTTTTGATGACGTAGAAAATCGTGCCCAGGGTGTAGGCGGCGGCACCTGCTGCGAGGAGCCAGAAGCCCACGGGGTCGAGCAGGCGGTAGAGGTCTGGGATGACCCAGATGGCGCTCCAACCCATGACCAGATAGATGACGGCCGCAAGCCAGCGGGGGCGGCTGCGCCACAGCGCTTCGCTGGCGATGCCGAGGGCTGCCATACCCCAGAGCAGGCTTATCAGAAGCCAGCCGTGGTGGTCGCGCAGGGTGATGATGGCGTAAGGTGTGTAGGTTCCGGCGATCAGCAGGTAGATGCTTGCGTGGTCGAGCAGCTTGAAGATGCGCTTTGCGCGCTCATTGGTAAGGCTGTGATAGAGCGTTGAGGCGAGGTAGAGGATGATCATGGACGTGCAGTAGACGATGCTTGCGGCGATTTTATAGCCCACCAGTTGTTCTGACTGGACTGAGAAAATCAGCAAGATGGGCATGGCGACGACCCCTAGAAGGACGCCTACGCCATGCGTGATAGAGTTGGCGACTTCTTCGCCGACGGTGTATTGTTTTATTTTGTCACTTACTCTGCCCATGAGGGGTAATATTGTAACAGTGTTAACGAGCTTTAAGGCAATGCTTTAGACCGTGATTTTTTAAGTTTTTGCCTGCTTTTACGCTCTTGTGCGCCCCGTATCCGAAGGACGAATATGATTCTGTGCACGGAATGTTATCTACAGACAGAAGGTCCGCATGGTCAACAGACCCTCATGCTGCATCGTGTCAAGAAAGCAGACGACATCAATGAGGGCAAGTGGATTGGCCTGGGTGGCAAGTTCGAGGCAGGTGAATCGCCTGAGGCCTGCCTGCTTCGCGAGGTCCGCGAGGAGGCGGGTGTTGAACTTACTGACTTTCGCTTGCGTGGCATGGTGAGCTTTTTTGTTGAGGGCAAGCCTGAGGACTCGATGTTGATTTTTGTCTATACGGCCAGTGACTGGTCAGGTGATGTCGATCTGGACGGCTGCAGCGAGGGCGAGCTTACCTGGGTCGACACTGATGCGATTGATGCCTTGAACCTGTGGGAGGGCGACCGCCTTTTCTGGAACTGGCTGCGCGCGGATGAAGGTTTTTTCAGCGCGCGCTTTATCTACGAGGATGAAAGGTTGGCACATCATGACGTCACTTTCTACTGATTACAATCATGATCACAATCATGTGCATCTTGCGGGTAATGACACGACAAACGACTACGCCAAGGAAAAGGGCAGCGTGACGCTAGCGGTTCTGTCTGACACCCACGGGCCCATGCGTGAGGCGGCGCAAGGACTTCACGACGTGCTGGCCGCCAGTGCTTGCGACTACATCGTCCACGCCGGTGATTCGCAATCTGAACCTGACCTGGCAGCGCTCGAGACAATTGCGCCGCTGTTGGCAGTTCGCGGAAACTGTGACTGGAAGCCCAGTCTGTCCTACCTGCCCGCTGTCTTGAAGCGTCGCCTCGGCAATACCTTGCTGGTCATGACGCACAAGCCTGCTGATTTGACCAAGGCTTTGCAGCTCACACGAACTGAGGCGGCAGGTGCTGCTTTTGTCTTAGGAGTTCACGGTC
>WRBW01000101.1 GCA_009784345.1 Coriobacteriia bacterium
AATCAGTCCATGAACTTTCACAACAACCGCTTTGGTGGCTCACTGGTGTCTGCGACCAATAAGTTCATCGGCGGCTATTCGACCCTGACCGATGTCTTTATCTATGCCTGGCTCGCGATTATTTCAACGGCAGTCTTTACCGTCGTCATTCTGACGCCCATCGTGCCTCTGTATGTGGTGATACTGTCCTTGCTGCTGGTCATCTATGTTGTGACGACCAATACGATGTTTAAGAAGATTTTGCCGCTGAATGCGGTCGCTGCGAGTGCACAAAATAAGCTTTCGGGCGTGCTTTCAGATATCGTGACTAATATCTTGTCGGTAAAGACCTACGGTCGCGAAGCCTACGAGTTTGGCCGTTTTGAAGAGGCCAACAAAGAAGTCTTGAGTGCTGACTCAAAGCGCATGTGGTCTTCAACCCTGCGTCAGATAGTGTCAAGCGCGATTGCGGTGGTCATCATGATGCTGGTCGTTGTCTTCATTACTGGTGGTAATGCCTGGTTTGGTATTACGGCAGGATCACTGGTCATGATTTTTTCCTACACGATGTCGCTGACGATGCAGTTTAACCGTATTGGTTCTGCCTTTGCCTCGCTGAATCGCGCCTTTGGGGACGCCCATGACATGACGGTCATGTTAGATGAGCCTCGCCTGGTTGCAGACGTGGCAGGTGCCAAAGAACTGCAGGTTAGCCGCGGTGCGATTGATTTTGAAGACGTCACTTTTACCTATTCTGATGCCGATGACCAATCAAATGTCTTTCGTGACTTCAATCTGCGCATCCCTGCAGGTCAGCGGGTGGGACTCGTGGGTCGTAGTGGCAGTGGCAAGACCACGCTGACGACCCTGCTGATGCGCCTTTCAAACTTGCAGGAAGGCAAGATACTCATCGATGGGCAAGACATAGCCGACGTGACGCAGGTGTCTTTGCGCCAGCAAGTTGGCTACGTGCCCCAGGAGCCGCTGCTCTTTCATCGCAGCATTCATGACAACATTGCCTATGGCCGTCCCGACGCGACCCTAGAAGAAGTCGTCGAGGCTGCGCGCAAGGCCAACGCGCTCGAATTCATCGAAGAACTACCCCAGGGCTTTGACACCTATGTGGGCGAACGCGGCGTCAAGCTGTCAGGCGGACAGCGCCAGCGCGTCGCCATCGCACGTGCCATCCTGGCCGATGCGCCCATCCTCGTTTTGGATGAGGCAACCAGCGCGCTCGACAGTGAAAGCGAAAAGCTTATACAAGATGCGTTGCAAAACCTGATGCAGGGCAGGACCTCGATTGTCGTTGCCCACCGCCTGTCGACCGTAGCAAGTCTTGACCGCATTATCGTGCTCGCTGACGGTGCCATCGAAGAAGACGGCACCCACGCGCAGCTGGTCGATAGCGGAGGTCAGTATGCAAAGCTTTGGTCACGCCAGACTATGTCCTACGAAGAGTTATAAGCACAGCAATTTGACCTATCCCACCTGAAGCGACTATAGTATGTCCCCTTACCGTTTTTCACCTTTGTGTTTTTTATAAAGTTTTTAACATCGAAGAGATAGGAAATATATGTCACACCAAGCAAAGCAGTTGCGCTACGTCAGACCTGAAAGTGGCTTTGACCTCGACACCTATGCCGCCGATCAAATCGATCAGATTCGCGACCAGGTAGGGGACAGCAAGGTCTTGCTGGCTCTTTCTGGTGGCGTTGATTCATCAGTCTGTGCAGCCCTCCTGGCAGAAGCCATCCCTGGTCAGCTGACCTGCATGTTTGTCGATACCGGTCTCATGCGCCTGCATGAAGCAGACCAGGTCGAAGCAGCATTTGCCGACCGCAACGTCAACTTTGTACGCGTCGAAGCAGAAGACCGCTTTCTGGCTAAACTTGCCGGCACCACTGATCCTGAGGCAAAGCGCAAAATCATTGGTGAAGAGTTCATCCGCGTCTTTGAAGAAGAAGCTGCAAAACTGGGTGACATTCCCTTCCTGGCCCAAGGCACCATCTATCCTGACATCATCGAATCAGGCGGCGGCGCCCACGGCGACACCATCAAAAGCCACCACAATGTAGGCGGCCTGCCAGAAGACGTCAACTTTGAGGCCCTCGTCGAGCCCCTGATTGGCCTCTACAAAGAAGAAGTCCGCGCGCTGGGCAAGCAGCTAGGTCTGCCAGAATACCTTTACACCCGCCAGCCCTTCCCAGGGCCCGGCCTGTCAGTTCGCTGCATCGGCGAAGTCACCAAGCCTCGCCTCGACACCCTGCGTCTAGCTGACGCGATTGTCCGCGAGGAACTGGACGCGCTCACCACGCCTCCAAAGCAGTACTTTGCGATTATCACGAACAGCATGAGCACCGGCGTCGTTGACGATACCCGCGTTTATGCCCCCGTGATTTGTGTGCGCGCCATCGATACGGTTGATTTTGTTACGGCGGAGTACGTCCAGCTGCCTCATTCGCTGCTGAGCAAAATCTCGCAGCGCATCACGAGTGAGGTTCCTGGGGTCAGCCGCGTAGTCTACGACATCACCAGCAAGGCTCCCGCAACCGTCGAATGGGAATAACCCAACTAGACCGTGTCGCGCACATGACTCGCTTCAGTCAGTAGAAGGACCAGCCTTCCTTGCGCGAGCCATGTGCCCTTTAGCGTGACCTCTGTAGGGGCGCGCGTCCCCGCGCGCCCGCGCCCTTGACCTCAAAAAGAGCCTCATTTTGTGATGAGGCTCTCTTTTTTTTGTCACCCCGCACTTGTCTTCGCCATCGCTGCGCTTCACTCTCAAAACTGATGCTCGCATCATTTTGCTCATTCCGCTTGCGTTGATGCGGGGTCTCGCTCTTGACCTTAGTCCTTGCGAACACCACGGGTCTTGTACTGGTCATATCCCAGCTTGCCCAGTGCAGCAGCAGCAAGTAGTCCCAGCAGCAACAAGCCAAAGATGTTCACGAAATCCCCCGTCCTGGGCATGCGCGTCCCCGGCTGGGGAGCCGGTGCAGGTGCAGGAACCGGCACCCGCGGCGTTGGTGCAGGTGGCGTAGGCGTCACGGGCGTGACCGGTGGACGAGGATTGGGCGGAGGGGTTTCTCCGCCTGGGTCTTCCGTGAAGTAGTTAAAGTCGTTGCCAGGCATGTTGTCGCCCACATTGCGCAGGTCATAGCCGCCGCTGTCGTCGCTGTCATAGAAGCCTTCACCAGGCTCAAAGAGGCGCACGGGGGCGGTGATGGTAATGCGACCGCGCTCTGGAATGCCGGGGATTTCATAGTAGCCATTGCTGTCGGTGTAGACCGTACCGGGCCTTTGGTCGCCGGTGATGGGCCCGTAAATCACGTAGTCAATCTGAACGCCGGCATCATCGGGCAGGCCTTTGACGGTGCCGCTGGCCGTATAGGTGGGCACGTAAATGAAGTCGAGATTCGTGATATCGGTGTCGGCAAGCTCATCATAGTAGCCAGTCAGCGGGGTCGCCGCGTACAGCACCGGACCTGTCAGGGTCGTGACGGTCTCGTTAGGCAGCGGGTAAACCGTGACCAGCGAGCCCACTTTTATGTTTTCAATCAGATAGTTGCCACTGGCGTCCGTCAGCACAGAGCCTGTCGTCACCGTGCGTTCAGGGTCAATAATCTGATAGTCGATTTGAATGCCCAGCAGATTGGGTAGCCCGCTGACGTTTCCACTTGCGCTGTAGCGCAGCCCGTAGGCAAAGTCGTTGTTCGGCAGATTCGCGTCAATATCTGTGTGCACATATCCCGCCTGGGGATGACCCATGTAGCTGCCCGCGCCCGTTGGA
>WRBW01000102.1 GCA_009784345.1 Coriobacteriia bacterium
CTTTAGCGTTTTCGTAAATCGTATAGCAGTAGTCTACTTCCTCATAGCGCTTCATCTCGCTGCTTGACGTGCAGGTCCACGTGTCCAGTTCGTCCAGATTGGGAAAGAACTTATCAGCAGGCGGCACTTCAGCCGATACGAACTTTGTCACCAGTGCCTGGCTGCAGTAGGGCAGCAGCTGCTCGTAGATCGAAGCCCCGCCAATGATGTACAGATCATCGCTGTCTGCAAAGCGCGTCAAAGCTTCCAGATCGCCCAGGCTGCGTGCCATCAGCGCACCAGGCACTTTGACGCTAGGATCGTCGCAGATGACGACGTTCACACGTCCTGGCAGGGGTTTTTCATTGGGCAACGACAAAAGCGTCAAGTAGCCCATGATGATGACCTTGCCCATGGTGTTTTCCTTGAAATACTGAATGTCAGCAGGTACCCAGTGCAACAAGTCATTGTTGTGGCCAATGCCCCAGTTTTCGGTAACACCTACGATAAGTTTCATTTCAACAAGTCCTTTCTTGCAGCAGCTGCCACATTTGCAGCAGTCTAAACAGCGACCGGTAGCTTGCCTTCCATCGTGCTGTACTGGTAGTCAATCAACTTGAAGCTGTCGACACTAAAGTCATAAAAATCGTTCACAGCAGGGTCGACCCATAGTTGCGGTGCCGCATACTGCTGGTTTTCAAACAGGCTTTCTAGTACGGGAATATGGCGGTCATAGATGTGGGCGTCTGCGATAACATGGACAAACTCACCCAGCTCGAGACCTGCGACACGCGCCATCATATGCGTCAAAACGGCATACTGACAAACATTCCAGTTGTTGGCAACGACCATGTCTTGCGAGCGCTGATTCAGCAGCGCGTTGAGCTTATTGCCCGTGACATTAAAGGTCACGCTGTAGGCGCAAGGGTACAGCCCCATTTCATACAGGTCATGATGGTTGTAGATGTTGGTCATGATGCGGCGGCTGGCGGGATTGTTTTTCAGGTCGTACAGCACGCGATCAACCTGGTCAAACTGACCTTCGGCGTACTGATGCTTGATGCCCATCTGATAGCCGTAGGCCTTGCCGATGCTGCCGTCTGCGTCTGCCCAAGCATCCCAAATGCGGGTATTTAAGTCATTGACATTGTTGGACTTGTCCTTCCAAATCCACAGCATTTCTTCGACCAGGCTGCGAAAGGCCATCTTGCGAATGGTCAAAATAGGGAGCTCTGCCGCGAGGTCGTAGCGGTTCACGATGCAAAAGCTTTTGATGCTGTGCGCCGGCGAGCCGTCTTCCCAGCGGGGACGGACGTCCTGACCTTCGTCACTATAGCCCTCACGCAGTATCTGCCTGCAGTTTTCAATAAATAATTCGTCTGCTCTGCTCACGCCAGCCCGACCCTTTCTGTACCCACTATCAAAGGTTTCATACTAGCACAGCCCGAAGCGTTGTTTGGGACGCTGGGCGCACTCCTCCGCTTAAAAACTTGTGCGTCCTGTGTATTTGACTACTATTTCGCGCTCAACGGTTGACGCAGCCCCGCATGGCACAGATAATGGCACGGTTGTAATGTGTAAAACGAAAATCTTGTTAGGTGAGGCTCCTAAAAGAACACAGGCTACTGCCCTGCACTGTCGAGAGACGCCCAAGGGTAGAACAGGCACCGTCGGATTAAGGCGGCGCTTAAGGTAGCTGTTTGGATTGAGGTGGGGGAGTGTGTCCAGAACTCCACTTTTTCAAAACTACGTCTTTTAGTGCTAAAGCTCAGACGAGGAGGTAAGAATCATGCCACACGGCGATGCCTACATCGAGATGGTGAAGCACTATCTTGAAGAGCAAGAATTGGCGGCTTTGAAGACGCTCTTGCTCGATTCCGAAGAAAAAGAAATCCATAATGCTTTTCATCACTTGTCGCTTGAAGACCAGGTGATAGTCTTTCGACTGCTGGCGAAGGACCGGGCGCTCGAGATTTTTGAAGAGCTCGACACCGACCAGCAGCAAAACCTACTGTCGCACCTGTCAAACGAACGCCTCGTTGAGTATTTGAATGAAATCCCGCCTGACGACAAAGTGCGCCTGCTTGATGAGCTTCCAGCCATGGTGGCAAAGCGACTGCTAGCACAGCTTGACCCGGCAGAGCGCGACGCGACCTATCTGATTATGGGCTACGAAGCTGACAGTGCGGGGCGCACCATGACGACCGAGTATCTGGCACTACATCCGTCCATGACGGTAACGCAGGCCTTGGCAAAGATTCGTGAGCGCGCGCCCGAGGTCGAGACTATTTACACCCTCTATGCGACCGACCGCCGCAAGCTGGTGGGGGTACTGTCGCTGCGAGAGCTGTTGCTGGCAAAGCCTGATCAGCTGGTCGAAGACCTCATGCATTCAAATGTGGTCAGCGTTAACACGCACACAGATCAAGAAGAAGTGGCACGTACGCTGCACAATCTGGACTTTTTGGCGATTCCTGTCGTTGACAATGAAAAGCGCCTGGTTGGCATTATCACCGTTGATGACGCCATGGATATTTTGGAAGACGAAGCTACCGATGACATGCTGGCCGGTGCTGGTATCGCGAACATTCATACTAAGGAAGCAAGCCGCTCTGAAGTGTTGTTGTTTGGAAAGCTGCCGCAGGTCTGGCGCCTGCGCCTGCCCTTTTTGGTAATTACGACCATTACGGGTCTCGTTGCTGGCTCAGTTATTGATGGTTTTGAGCAGTCAATCGCCAGTGTTGCCGCTCTTGCGGTCTTTATTCCCGTTGTTATGGCGATGGGTGGAAATGTAGGGACACAGTCTGCCATTAGCTTTACCCGCGGGCTCTTGCTGGGACACATTCAGATGAAGGACTTTTTCAAACGGCTGGTGCATGAAATCACGGTTGGCGCCAGTATGGGCGTCATCATAGGAACGATCGTGGGTACGGTATCCTACCTGTGGTTTGGCTACTGGCAACTGGGGCTGGTTATTGGGCTTTCGTTGGTATCCTGTATGACCATTGCATCGATACTGGGCTTTGTGGTGCCCTATGTGCTGGTGCGCAGCAACCTTGACCAAGCGACAGGTACGGGACCTTTGATTACCTCAATTAGTGACGTCACGGGACTATTGGTATATTTCACCTTAGCTTCGATATTGATGTCCCACTTTTTGCCCTAGGGAGCCCTAGCAGCGAATTATGAAAAGTGAGGTGTTTGCAATTCCGAACACTCCGCAGTGCGCGCACAATGGCGCAAGCCATGCGCGCGAGGACGTGAGGAATGCAAATGCCTCACTTTTCCAGCACTAGAGGTGCTGGGTAGCGCGCGAGATAATCGACTCAGGAATGTACTTCATCATCTTCTTACCCCAATCAGAAGTCATAAAGGGGTAGAACTTCAGACGACGCGCAATATCAGTCTTCAGATGAGCCGTTTGCTGATGATAGGTCGCTAACATGTCTTCGGGCTTGTCACAGTTTGCGATAACTTGACCGACGTGACGACCGGTGTCAAGCGCCCAACTAATACCCTCACCACTGGTGGGGGAGATAAAGCCACCTGCTTCACCAGCCAGCAAGATAACGCCCTTGCCTTCGACCTTGCCCCAGCCAACATCATCAGCAGTGCGGTGACGGGGTGCAATCCACCCTTCGCGCTTCATGCTCTCGCCAATGGGCAGACGCTCGCGCAGACGCGCCAGGATCTTATCCTGACATTCGTGGGCACGTCTGGTATTGGGATAGAAAATACAGCCCACCAGTACGCGGTCATCTTTAGGAATGA
>WRBW01000103.1 GCA_009784345.1 Coriobacteriia bacterium
AGAAGACGACGATTCAAGACATGAAATCATACATGAAAGGGTAATTATGGGATTTATCAGAGCATTTACCGGAGCCCTGGGCGGAACCTTTGCCGATCAGTGGCAAGACTATTTGATGCCACGCAGCGATGTGTCGGCAACAACGGGACTCTTTGAGGCCGTGCCTCGCGGCACAAACGCTGGGCGTGGTGCCAATACCAAGGGCTCGCAAAACATTATCACCAATGGCAGCCGCATCGTGGTGCCAGAGGGCACAGCCCTCATCACCATGCAAGAAGGTGCTGTCACAGGTCTCGTTGCTGAACCGGGTGGCTATATCTGGAACAGCGATGACGTAAACTCACGTTCCGTATTTGCGGGCGATGGCATATTGGGCTCGACGGTCGCGCAGGCCTGGGACCGCTTCAAGTTTGGTGGCCAGCCCGGTGCCCAGCACATGGCATGGTACGTCAACTTGAAAGAAATCCCCAACAACCGTTTTGGAACGCAGTCAGAAATCTACTGGGATGATGCCTATTTGGGTGCCCAAGTCGGTGCGATTACTCGTGGTACCTATACCATGAAGATTGTTGACCCGATTCTCTTTGTTAAGAATTTCGTTCCCGTCAAGTATCTGTCTGCCAATGCGCCAACCTTTGATTTTGCCGACATGAACAATGATGCAGGTACCCAGCTCTTTAACGAAGTGGTGGGTAGTCTTTCTGCGGCTTTCTCGAACTACACTAATGACCCCAGCCAGGGCAATCGCATGTCACGGATTCAAAGCGACCAACTGGGCTTTGCACAATCACTGTCATCTGCGGTCGAAGAAGCCTATCAGTGGAAGAGTGGACGCGGGCTTGAAATTGAACGAGTTGCCATCAAGGCCATCGAATACGATGAGGACACAAAGGCGTTGCTTGCTGATGTGAAGCGTGCTGACGCCCTGTCTGGTGCGCGCGGTAATTCCTTCATGCAGCAGTCGGTTGCACGCGGCATGCAGGCAGCAGGCGAAAACCCTGGTGGTGCTGGTGGCGGCATGGGCATGGCCTTTATGGGCATGGGCATGGGTGCTGCTGGAAACGTCATGGGCGGTATGCAGCAAGGTGTTGCCGGAACGCCCCAGACAGCAAACATCCAAGGCCAGCCAGCTGGCGCACAGTTTGACCCCATGACGGGACAGCCGCTGGCACAGCAGGCTCCCGCGGGCGCTCAATTCGATCCCATGACTGGTCAACCTCTGCCACAATTTGACCCTATGACGGGGCAGCCTCTGAACCCAGCTGCAGCACCGGCTCCTGGTGCGCAGTTTGACCCTCAGACGGGTCAACCTGTTAGCCAACCTGTTGCGGCTCCTGCGGCTCCACCGGCAGATCCTGCGGGCGACAACCCCTATGCGAAGCTTGCTGTGCTGCAAGACTTGCTGAACCAGGGCGTTATCACGCAGGAAGCCTTTGATGAGCAAAAGGAAAAGCTCCTTGGCTAGTTCTGATATGACAAATGGCGCGGGGGCGTCGCCTTTTAGCGGGCAGCCCCCTGCAAACGAGCCGCGCGTTGTTGATACCAGCCGCGACAGTGGTCAGGACAAGTGTCCCAATTGCGGCTCGACCGACATCAGCTTCAATCCTGAAACAGGACTGCTTCGCTGTAACTTTTGCCGCACGGAATTCGCGCCGCAAAAGGCAGTCGGATTTGAAACTGACGTCAGCCGCCTGACGGGTAAAATCGTGGGCTCTGGAACGAAGGACATTTCAGCAGATGCGAGCAGCATCATCACCCTGAAATGTGCCAGTTGCGGGGCAGAGGTCGTCATCGATACCGACGAATCTGCCCAGGCACGCTGCCACTGGTGCCGTAACACGCTGTCGATTAACGAACAGGTGCCCAACGGCGCCATACCTGATGCTGTTTTGCCCTTCAGTGTGCAAAAAGAAATCGCACAGCAAGAAATCAATAGCTTCGTCAAAAAGCGCCAGTTTTTTGCCTATCCCAAATTTAAGGAAGAGTTCTGTGCAGAAAACGTCATGGGCGTGTACTTGCCCTACATGATTGTGGACGTGAACGCCCACTCCAATCTAAAGGGGCAGGGCGAAGTCCTGGTGCGTAAATACACCGTGGGTAGCGGTAACAACCAGCAGACCCGCTATGACGCAGATCTCTATGATGTGCAGCGCGATTTTGATGTCACGATGAAAGGTATGACCATCGAATCGAGTGCAGAAAAGCTCGATCTGGGCTCGCATGACCGCACGAACAACATTATCAACGCAATCATGCCCTTTGACACTGAAAACTGTGTGGGCTGGAGCGCAAACTACCTGAAGGGATTTGCCTCTGAAAAGCGCGACACTAATGTAGAGCAGCTCAAGGGACTGGTTGAAACAAAGGCAAAAGACATCGCCCGCTTTCAGGCAAATACGACGCTGACCCAGTACAATCGCGGTGTGCGCTGGGACTCAGAACAGCTCGACATCAAGGGTCAGCAATGGAAGGCAGCTTACCTGCCCGTGTGGCTCTACAGCTACCAGCAGGTCAAAAGCCCGACGAACAAAGTGCTGCACTACGTAGCCGTAAACGCCAGAACGCGCGAAACCATGGGGAGTGTGCCCATTCATCAGCCAAAACTGCTGGGCTTTTCTGCCGTCATCGCGATGATTGGCCTGATTATTGCCATCATGATTGGGCCCTTGTCGGCTTTGCATCTGGTTGATTCGGAATGGATCTATGCCCTCATACTGGCAGGGCCTGCCTACTACCTGTACTTTTACAACAAGTATCGCAATGCGGGCGCACGCCACATGCATGAAGTCGAGACAGAAGCTGCGATGGCCAACACGAAAAAGGTCGACAATAAGCGCAAGCGTCTGACAGGGCTTTCTAACGCACAGATGCGGGGTGCCAATAACTTTACGGTCAACTATGGTTCTGGCACGGGTGGCTTGCTGACGAAAGCCAGCAAGGCGCTGAACAACGCCAGCCAAGAGATCCGGTAGCTAAAGGAAAGCGCCTGTGCAGGAATTGATGCGCCTCTTTGTGGCGATAAACTTTTCAGATGAGGTGCGCGGTGACCTGGCGGCGGTCAGCGATGAGCTGCGCCGCCGGAGCCAAAAGGGCCGTTTCACCCTGTCTGAAAACCTGCACATGACCCTGGCTTTTTTGGGCGAATGCGGTCCTGACCAGTATGAAAAGGCAAAGTCAGCAATAAACGCGCTGACCTTTTATCCCTTCGAGATCCGCATCGAAGGCATCGACCGCTTCAAAAGACGTGAAGGTGATATCTGGTGGATCGGCGCCAAAAAGAACAGCGAGCTGACCCACCTGCAAAAAGAATTAGTTGCAGAGCTGCGGGTCTTGGGCTTTGACATCGAAAAAAGACCCTTCATACCGCATGTGACCCTGGGTCGGCAGGTGCGTCTGAAAGAAAGCATGAGCCCTGGCGGTTTGATTGGCGTCAGTGTGCGCCAGCAGGTCGACAGCATCGAACTGATGCGATCAGAGCGTCACGCAGGCAGACTGGGCTACACCACCCTGCATGAAAAAAACTCTTTAAGCCTCTTCAGTTTTGAAAACGAAAGGTATTAGATCCAGCCCAGGAAAGTCCCGACAATAACCCAAAAGTAAAACCAAAAGGGAATCGAAACAAGCGCTGCAACAACGCCGATGTTACCCTTCCACCAGGCCTTCTTATCAATGCCGCCATACATAATAAAGCCCGCCAGATAGATAATCACGGTCGCACCAACGAT
>WRBW01000104.1 GCA_009784345.1 Coriobacteriia bacterium
ATCGAAGTCTTGAAAGATCGCATCGCAGCCTCTGGCTTGAGCGTTTCGCAGCTGGTCAAGACCGCCTGGGCGAGTGCGTCCACTCACCGCGGCTCTGACAAACGTGGTGGCGCAAATGGTGCCCGCATTGCTCTTGAGCCCCAGCGTAGCTGGGAGGTCAATGAGCCTGCGGCACTTCAGGTCGTTTTGGCAAAGCTTGGCGAAATCAAGGCCGGCTTTGAAGCCGAAGGCGGCGTGGTATCCCTAGCTGACCTGATTGTGCTGGCAGGTGCTGTTGGTGTCGAGACGGCTGCGAAAAAGGCAGGTCATGACGTGAAGGTGCCCTTTGTGCCTGGCCGCATGGATGCCACGCAAGATGAGACAGACATTCATTCTTTTGCCGTGCTTGAGCCTGCCTACGACGGCTTTAGAAACTACCTGAAGGGTGAGTTCTCGAGCGTGGCTGAAGAGCTGCTGGTCGATAAGGCTCAGTTGCTGGGTCTGACGCCCCCCGAAATGACCGTTTTGGTCGGTGGCATGCGCGTTTTGGGTGCCAACTACGCGGGCTCAGATTGCGGCGTGCTGACCGATGCCCCTGGAGTGCTGACCAATGACTTTTTCGTAAACCTGCTGGACATGGCTACCGTCTGGAAAAAGACCGAGGTCGAAGGCGAATACAAGGGCATTGATCGCGTCAGTGGCGCGGACAGATGGAATGCCTGTCGCGTTGACCTGATCTTTGGGTCGAACTCGCAGCTGCGCGCCCTGGCAGAAGTCTACGCCTGTGACGACGCCGGAGCCAAGTTCGTGGCAGACTTCATCGCTGCCTGGAACAAAGTCATGAACGCAGACCGCTTCGACTTGCTGCGTTAGGCTACGACGCAGCCATAGGCGATGTAGATGATGTCGCTTATGTCAGATGGTGAGTAGCTTAGAGTGAGAAAAGTACTGTGGGGGAGTAGGTCCAAACCAGCTGGAATGGACGTACTCCCCCCTTGTGATTGCTGCGGTGTTTAGGATTTGACGACGCGACCGCGGACACGCTTGACGCGATAGAAACCGCTGCATGCCGTAACCTTGATGCCCTTTGCTTCGACTTCGTCCATCAGCAGGTTGACACCCACATTGTCGCTGGCGATGTGGCCGGCAATCACGATGTTGATGTTATTCTTTTCTGCCAACTTGCGATGCGCTTCAGGGATGTGCATCATGATCATGGTGCTGACGCCCAGGCGGCTCAGACGCTCGTAGATGTCTTCAGATCCGCTGGTGCCACCAGTCATGTCAACAACAATTTTGCCGGCACGGTTCTTATCGCTGCCCAGCAAAATCTTTGGACCAGCGTTCAGGGGAACCTGCTGTGCATATTCTGGAATCGACTTCAGAGTCTCGACAACATCAGCAAGGGTTTCTGGTTCTTTTTTGTCCAGAAGCTTTTGCAAGAAAGTCGTGACCATATTATCAGTAGGGGTGTGGGTGCTCATCATGGCAAAGCCCAGCAGGTTTGCGGCATCCACCGGACGGTTCAGATTCAAAGGCCACAGGGCACGGTCAAGCTCGCTAATGCGCTTGCCCATCAGGCCTTCTGCAGCAGCAATTGGAATTCCTAAGCCTTCCAGCAGGTCTTCTTGCATGCGCATAACAGCGCCCAGTCCGCCCAAGGCACGACCCTCAGGATGATGCGACCAGATAAGTTCGATGCTTTCGCCCTTTTCGTTCAGGCGATCGGCCAGCAGAACTTCACCGACTTCCATGTCGATACCTACCAGTACGCTCGTAATCTCGCGGTTTAGGTCGCCAGCAAGAACACGGGTGTCGCCATAAGGGTTGGTCAGACGGTCCTGGTCAAACTCCGCCTTTTTGTCTTTATCCAGACCCTTGTATTCTTCTTTGGCAAGGCGCAGGACGCGGTCTGTGGCCTTTTTGCCGCGTGGGTCGTTTTCGATGCCCCGCTGAACTGCTAGTTTGTACAGGTCTCCTAGCTTCAAAGCTATCACTTCCTTTGTTCGCTCTTAAGGTGTTCCGTCAGAAAATGCTACAAATGCGTTGCATTTGCGAATCAGTTGTGTTGTAATTGTGTAACTGATGTAGACTTTCGGGGATATGCGCCGCATATCCAACATCAGGGCACCACTACTTCGCCAACGATTTTCGCACCCGACCATTATACTCCTCGGCTGATAAGTTCGCTGAAGGGCAGGAGGGCGGGGTGCACTGACGCCGTCACGGGACGGACTCAGCAGGGCAAAGCATGAGGGGGCCGCATGAAGAAGAGGACGTCTGACCTACCCATTATTAGTGTGATCAGCGCGTTTTTGCTTGCCTGCGTGCTTGCCTGCGGCTTCTACTTTGGCTATGTGCTGAATCTGAACTCGACAGCCATCGACAACCAGGTCGCCAGCATGTACTGCGACAGTCAAATTACCGAATGCCTCTTTGACGCAGACATTACGCTGGGTCCCAATATGTGCATCCGCGAAACCATCAGTGACGCGCTTAATCCCGACATGCACATCGCCGCCCTGGGCGAGCATTTCGTACTTGATGACGTCGAGTTCCTGGTCGCGCCCAGTAATGTCGTCGTCCATTCGATGGACGCGCCGGCAAGCGTGGATGTCGCCATCCGCAATAACTCGTTGACGACACTCAAGATCCCGTTGCAGCACGCCTGGAAAGTGCTGTGCCCGCAAGGCCAGCAGCTGCAGTATCACTGGAACGGCTGGGAAGACATTTACTCAACACCCTGTGACAGCTTGATTGGCATCATAGGACCGGGTCAGACCTATCTGGTATCGCTGTTTTTCACCGATGCTGCAGGAGCGGTCGCAGATGCCGTGGTCGTATCGGCCGAACTGAGCCGACCCCTCGCGGGCAAAAATCGCATATACTGGATTGCTGAATAGCGACCACCTCTGCCACTGACGTGGCACAATCACAAAGGATTCCCCATGACAACGCCTGCTTCGCACGACGCTGGTAGCGACGCTCCTGAAAACGCGCCCCAAAAAGCGACAGAAATCACCCCTGAAATAGCCCGCAATCGCCGCTTCATGCACTGTCCTGCCTTTGAAAACGCTATGGGGGAGTCTGACCAATCACGCGGCATAGCAGCACCTGCGCACGCAAAGCTGATTGAAGGCCTGGGCGAAGCTGACATCATCCGGCTGGAGCCCTTTGTTGATGCAGACGGTAAGAACACGGTCGTCACATCTGACGCCTACACAGACTTGCTGGACAGCCGCCGTTCACGTCGCGTCTACTTTGATGAGACCTTAAGCCAGGCCCAGCTTGCCTTCATGCTGTGGAGCGCCATCGGTGTTCAGGCCTTTCGCGGTGTTGATGACTGTGCGTCACTGCGACCCAGCCCTAGCGGCGGGGCTCGTCACCCCTTCAACCTTTATGTTGCCGTGCGCAATGTCGAAGGCGTCGAGCCGGGTCTCTATCTGTACCTGCCCCTCGGGCTTGCGGGTGAAAACGTCGGCACGAAAGAAGTTGCCATCACGCGCGTGGGCGCTGTCGAAGACTACGTCAGCACTATTACCGACATGATGGCGGGGCAAAAATGGGCATCACGCGCACCTGCGGTTATAGTTGCCAGCTGTGACGCCTACCGTGCGGAATGGCGATACGAGGCAGCATCGCACCGCGTCATGCTGATAGATCTAGGACACCTGGGTCAAAACCTCATGCTGTCAGCGACCGCGATGGGTCTGGGTAGCTGCTGCATGGCAGCCTTTGA
>WRBW01000105.1 GCA_009784345.1 Coriobacteriia bacterium
GGCACTGTCCTATCTGCCCATCGCACAAGTCGCGAATATCTCGCGTGCGCTCGAGCAGGCAAAGGCAGCAGGCTTTTGGGTGGCTGGAGCCAGCGAGCATGCTGAAGGTCCTGCCTGGGATGCGCCGCTGCATGGCAAGATAGTTCTGGTCATGGGCGCCGAAGGCAAGGGGCTGTCGCGCCTAGTTAAGGAAAACTGTGACTTTCTGGTCAAGCTGCCCCAGAGTGGTAAGGTGAGCTCGCTCAATGTGGCGCAGGCTGCTACGGCCCTCATGTATGAATTTACAAGGCAGATCGCACAATAGGTGGGGTTCGTTTCAGTGCTGGCTACTAGATGTTGCGGTTTTTTGCAAAAAATTTGTGAAAAACTATTGACACAAACATGGAGCTTTTACTAGTCTAAAGTACATGAGAAAGGCTCACTTCGCCCATTTAATTATTCTGGTGCGGGTCCCGCACTTGTCTATTTGTCACTCAAAAATCCCCAAAATCTCATTTTCCTTAGCATTGTCACCAAAGAGTGGGCACGGCACATGAAGATTGTCGCGATTGATGCCAGTAGAGGTAACTTTGCGCTCAATCGCACGCTTATTGCTGTGTCGCAAGCAGCACAGGATGCTGGGGCAGAAGTCACCTACCTCCGACTGTCAGACTATCGCATTTACGACTGCACTTCTTGTAAGCTCTGTGTCATGGGCGATGGTTGCAAGATGGGTGACGACTTGCCAGAACTGCTGGAAGCGATTGATGATGCTCATGGAATTATCATATCGACGCCCGATGACAAGACTAGAACTGCCAAATCTCTAAGAGCATTCTTAAGCCGCCTGAGTAAACACTTTGAAGACAATGATGCCAGACAGCCCACCTTGCCTGGTTTTGGCTCGCCCAATGCCTATCTGTCTGAAGTTGCCATGAATACGAAGCGCGCCATCATCATTACCAGTCAAGTCAGTAATGGTGGCATCGGCGCCTACTTTGCCCCCAGTGGCGCCCACGGAGCACAAGTCAGACGCATTAGGCGCTCGCTGGCAGCCTGCAATATTAATGCCGTAGGATCACTCGAGATTGGGCGCAAGAACCTTCGGGAAGATGAATTGTGTCAGGAAAGTAGCCTCAAGGCGCGGACTATGGGGCGCCTCATCGTCGGCCGAATATAAAGCCCACTGGGCACACTAAAAGCCTTAAAAAATGAAGTGCTGCGCTGGCTCACAAGCGCTCCTCATGTCCTCGCGCGCTTGGCTTGCGCCATTATGCGCGCGATGCAGAGTGATCGGAGTCGCTTATGAGCAAGCGCCTTAAGTCTACTTATCTAGCAACAAGTCCATGACTTTGTAGCCTTCAGGGTCAAGCGCTAGTCCTGTGCTTTCGCACTGCGCTTCTGTGTAAGACTGCGCACCATTTGCTTCAACCCCGTCGCCCCAAATGAGGAAAGGTACGGCACCTTCTTCGTGGGTGCGCGTCTCAATAGGCGTGAAGTGATCAGGCATGGCAAGCACACGTAGGCCAGGGCCTCCGGCCTCGACCGAAGTCTTTTTCGCATGCGCTAGAAGCTTCGTCATAATGTCGCGGTCGATGCGCTCAATCGCTGCGACCTTTGATTCGAAATCGCCTGCGTGACCCATTTCGTCAGGTGCTTCTACATGAATAACGACCAGATCGGCCGCATCACTTTCAAGAGCTTCAATGGCAGCATCTGCCTGTGCCCCAAAGTCATTGTCCATGCCGTCGGTGACACCGTCGACTTCCATGAAATCAATGCTAAAGAGCTTCGCGAGTCCGCGTAGCAAGTCAACGCTTGAAGTCATGGACGCACTCACCCCGTGTTCTGCCTTGAAGGCGGGCAGGTCAGCAGGAGCCGTTCCCGGCCAGAAGGGCCAGAGATCCGTGACGGGCATTTCTTCTGCTTCGATGCGTTCCAAATTGTAGGGGTCGTCTTTCAGTAGTTCGTGGGCGTCTGCCATCAGGTACCACAGCAGCTCCTTGCCTTCGCCCTGGGGTAGCCCTGGGGTGGCAGGTTGGTCGCTGATGTCATGAGGGGGCGTGTAGCTCAGGTCGAGGACTTCAGGATGACCCTTGACGACCAGGATGTGTCGGTAGGCCTTGCCGGGGTAGAGGGTGAAGACATCGTCGTTGAGCTTTTCAGCCAGGCGTGTGATGAGTGCGCGCGAGTCTTCGGTGCTGATGCCGCCGCCGGCGTAGCTTGCCATGTTGCCGTCGAGCAGGCTGACCGTATTGATGCGCAAGGCGACCTCGTCGGGCGCAAGGGTGATGCCCTGAGCTGCTGCCTCGATGGCACCGCGACCGACGGCGTTGGCGACGGGGTCAAATCCCAATATCGAGGTGCAGGCTGCATTGGAAGAGACTTCCAGACCAGCAGGAACGGTGCGGGCGACACCACAGGTGCCTTCACGCGCCATCAGGTTTAGTATTGCTGAATCGGCTGATTCAAGGGCCGTCTTGTCGCCCAGCTGGGGGATCTTCCAGTCTGCGGCTCCGTCAAGTATTACGATTGCGTACTTCATCTGTGGGTCATCCTTTACGATAGGGGGTGGGTCGGCCAGCTAGAGGACTAGCCTGACACCTAGCTACTGTCTATGACTGCTCTTGCGCTGCCTTTGCCATTTCTGTGGCTGTGGCTGAAAGGTCCTTTTTGTGCTGGTACTTGTCAACTTTTACCCGTTTTGTGCTGCGCGCAACAAGGGGAGCTACTAGTATAACGAACTCGCCCTTGAGGGTCGCGGCGTGCTGGGGGTCTTCACTTGCTGCACGGGCTGCAAAGTCGTCTGCGAGATGGCTCAGGCTGCCGCGTAGCAACTCTTCATGCTGTTTTGTCAGTTCACGCGCGACGGCTGCTTGGCGATCTGGATACAGCCGTGCCAGATGGGACAGTGTTGACGCGACGCGATGCGGTGATTCATAGAAAATGAGGGTTGCATCGACCGCATCAAGGCTTTCAAGCAAGGCTTGTTGTTTCCCAGCCTTGCGCGGCAAAAAGCCGCCAAAGTAGTGGGCGTGTGCGGGTAGGCCGCTAATCGAAAGTGCTGCAATGGCCGCGCAGGCACCGGGGACGGCAATGACTTCAATGCCTGCATCCTGCGCTGCTGTCACCAGTGGCATCCCCGGGTCAGAAATAACAGGGGTGCCCGCATCACTGGTCAGGGCAAGGTCCGAGCCTGCCTGCAAAAGCTCTAGCAGTTCAGGGATTTTGCGCTCGCCGGTCTGGTCATCAAAGCGACGCAGTGGTGTCGTGATATCAAAGTGCTTGAAGAGGCGGCCGGTGACGCGTGTGTCCTCGCTGTAGGCATAGTCAACGCAGCGCAATACCTCGATGGCGCGCGGCGTCATGTCTCCCAGATTGCCAATGGGCGTTGCAACGATGTAGAGTTTGCCAGTCTTCATTGCGACTGGTTAGCCAACGGTGCGCAGGCGGTAGTTTTGTGAACCCAGACCTAACTTTGCTCCGTAGCGCATGGCAAGAGCCGGCTCGACACCGTGGATGGCTTCGAATTTCTCCACGCCACCGCTCAGATCTTCGCCCCGCGAGCCACTCGCCCCCAGAGCTGCTTCAACCATGTCAACGGATGCCTGATCAATGGCAACTGGGTCGCAGCTGACCAAAATGCCAATGTCTGGCACGATGGGTGCATCCGAAAATGACCAGCAGTCGCAGTCGGGCGTAATATTGGTTAGGAAGTTCA
>WRBW01000106.1 GCA_009784345.1 Coriobacteriia bacterium
GCCGCAACGACGGGTTCTTTTGCATCAGCAGGCGCGATTCCTGTCGGTGATCACCTCGACCAGCTGCTGGCTGACCCGCGCATCGCAAGCCCTGACCGCATCGTACGCCTGGTAAAGCCCGACAGCTTCATGGTTCTGGTCTCCTGGATTCCCATGAATGCAGAAAACGCGAGCTCGCTCGAGTTCCTTGCCGCGACGCTTCAGGATGTCTACCAACGCCCGGTCGTCATCGCAGAAGGCCCACACTACCTGCATGCCTCTGGTCAGATGTACAAAGGCGGGCCCGGCACGGGAGTCTTTTTGATTGTTTCACAAGAGGCGGAGCAAGACCTGCCCATACCAGGAGCCGCCTACAGCTTGAGACAGCTGTATCGAGCGCTCTTTGGCGGCGACTTGGATGTGATGTTGTCCATGGGCAAAAATTTGGCGTCACTATAGCTCTAGGGCTTGTTTCAGGGCGGGGACGCGGCGGCGCGATACCGGCAGCTCTTCTTCGGCACCTTCGACGGTGACTGTCAAAGCGCCACCCTTCACTGAATTCACACTCGTGACCTGTGACAGGTTTATCAAGTAGCGACGGTGGATGCGAAAGATGCTGGTGTCTTCAAATTGTGACTCAATTTTCACGAGCGTTTTTGAAGACAGATAGCGGTCATCTGCGGTAAAGATATAGCTGTAGTCATCCTTTGCCATGATGTAGCACACATCTTTAATGGGAATAAAGAGCTTCTTGCCCCCTTTGTTGACCATGATCTTGGTCGTGTCGGCCTGGTCTGCCGCACAGGGCTGACCTGCAGCATCGACACTGTCGTCGTGATGGACCCCTCCCCCATTTTGTGTGGCTACCCGCGCGCGCACCTTATCGATAGCACTGCGCAGTCGGTCAGTTTCGACGGGCTTTACCAGGTAGTCCAGGGCGTCAACGTCAAAGGCCTTGACAGCAAAATGGCTGTGGGCGGTCACAAAGACCAGCGCGGGAGGATTGGGGTGCGAGGTTCGCAGGCCCTCTGCCAGTTGAAGACCCGTAATGCCGGGCATGTTGATATCCAGGAAAATCACATCGGCTGGCGTCTTTTTTATCAGCTCGACGGCGCTGCGTACGTTTCCGGCTTCGCCTACGACGCTGATACCATCAATGTCATCAAGCAAAAAGGCCAGTTCCGAACGAGCAGGCAGCTCATCGTCGATGACGAGAGCCCGCAAATCATTATGTTGTTGCATTTTTTCTCCTTAGAGGCCACGAACCAATTGGATACTTTTATATTCTACAGCCGAATCTTTCCGGTGAGAGAACTATAGTCTACACCCCGTTCGCCCTCAACTAAAGACTTAATGGCAACGTCTTCGGTGATGCGCTCGACCGCACGGGGCCAGTAGCGCGCCAGTTCAAAGTAGTTGTTGCAGTTTCTGCGTGCGTACACATTGGCGCGACCCAGACTATCCCAGGCAGCCTTCCAGTAATCGCCGCGATTGGGGCCTGCGATAGTGCGCAGAAGTCCGGTGATAAAGGCCTGCAGCGGAATGGACGCTGAAATGCGTCTACCGGGATAGGGCTCCAGTGAATGGGCGCTGACCTGAGCCAAATCAACCTGCGATTTTGCAAACTCGATTTTGCGATGCTCATAGATCAGACGGTAGATGTTTTGGCGAAAGCGCGCGGCTGGGCTACGCCCTGTTTCCGGCGAGTTATGCCGGATAATCCAGTCGCTGTCGATGTAGACATCCCCGCCGTGCAGGCGGGCGTTGATCACGTAGTCGATGTCTTCGCCGCGCATGATCCAGGGGTCAAAAGCGATTTGGGTAAACATTTCGCGGTGCAGCACCAGACAACCGCCAAAGGCAATGGTCGAGCGGTGAATACGCGGTGGCTTCAGGGCCTTTGCGATGGTTTCATTAGCTACGGCCTGGTTTTTCCACAGAAAATCTGCCCAGTGCGTCTTTACGGCCGGCATGAGCTTATTCATGCTGGCAATATCGGCGTCATCACCCTGCTTCAAGTGCCCCGTGCCCATTTGGAAGGGGTCACCGGTCATATCGGTGACAACACCACTTTTAGCCAGCAGATAGCCGCCGGTGGGAATGCCCTGCCCGACACCAAAGGTCGCCTTTGCCATAAAGTCAGGGTCATCGATGACTTCATCATCGTCAATAAAAATGAGCGAATCAAAACCGAGGATTGTCGCAACCAGACATCCCAGGTTGCGTGTCGCACCATAGCTCTTGATGGACAGCGCGTTGATAAGCATACTCATGTCGAGTTGTTCCATGCGTCTAAAGAGAGAACTGGTTTCTGCCGTTCCAAAAACCAGAATATCAAGCGCGGGAAAATGACTGACGATTTCACGCACGCGGTCGTCTGCGCGCACATCTATCGCCGGATCAGTCGTGGCCACGACCAGTACGATTTTCGAGACACCCTTGCGGTTTGAAAGCGAGGTCAGACAGTCAACCAGTGGTGGTGCGGGGTCATCCAGCGATGTCGGATGTGAAAAGGGAGCACCAGCGCTTGCCTGGTCAAAGTTCTTTTCAAGGGCTGTCTTTGGGCCCTTACTCGCCTTTTTTGAGGCGCTGCGACTGCCTTCGCGACCCTCTGCACGCTCACTGCGCGATGAGGATGCGCCACGCGTCCAGTAGGTGGGAATTATAATGACGGGATTAAGCTCCACTTGCGTTGCCTCCTTGTGCGTCTTGCACGACGCGGGTTTTTCTCAACATACGAACCAGCGGCAGTCCGAGTGCATATATTATAACCGCTTGCCCAAAACCAACGGCTGCCACGCCGAATAAATACATGAAGGCAAAGCTTCCAGCGGCGCTGATACCAACCAGCGGAATGGTATAAAACTCAAGATAGCCCAGCGCGCTCATAATGACAGGCAGGTAGGCAGGCACGATAAGGGCATTAAGCAAAACGGGGCCTGCAAGCGCCAGCAGGATATTTTTCTTGCGCAGGCGATAAGTCCAGATGGCACCTAAGAGCGTCGCAAGACTGCCAAAGACGACGTCAAGCAGCCCCAACACGCCAGATCCCGTCAGGGACATATTGATTAAATTGGCAAGCAGGGTTCCCAGCGCAAGCCCCGGCACCGCTTCAGCAAAAAAGAGCGGCAGGACCGTCAAGGCTTCACTAACACGAAACTGCACCGGCCCCCAGGCAAAGACCGTCATCGACTGCAGAACAATCAAGGTCACAACGGTGTGCAGGGCTGCAATAAGACCCGTGCGGACAATAAAGCGTACACGACCTGATTGACTGCTTGACGGGCTGCTGGATTGGACGCACTTCCCCGCTTCTTCTGCAGGCGACGGCGCACCACTTTTCACGCGCTTATATAGTTCTTCTTCGATTGTATTTCCCCTTTATGCTGCTGGTAATACTGCTTGCGCAGACTGGCGACTAGGCGTCTGCTGGCAGCAGGGCCTGTGCGATTTGCACGGCGTTCAGCGCCGCACCCTTGCGCAGCTGGTCGGCAACGCACCAGAAGGCCACGCCGCTCTTGACGCTGGGGTCAACGCGCAGACGTCCCACGTAGGTCTCGTCAGTGCCGCTGACCGGATAAGGCATGGGGTATTCCTGTTTTTAAGGATTATCAATGACTACCAGCCCCGGGCCGTTTTCGAGCGCCGCACGTACCTCGTCCAGGGTCGGATAGGCGCGACCTGCGGCGTCCAGCGC
>WRBW01000107.1 GCA_009784345.1 Coriobacteriia bacterium
CAGCGCCCACAATAAGGCGTTGATACCACTGAACTTCACCGCTCTGAACCGTGCGGAGTCTGCCCCCAATTTTCAGGGAGAGTACTCCCAGACCGTTCACGGCGCCGTCGATGATGCGCAGGTCAAAGACGCGCGACAGACGCGAGGCCAGGACGTAGACCCAGGCAATGCCGTTAACCAGGCCATCGATGATCTTGTCATCGAACCACTTGATGATGCGACTGTCCCACTGATACAGCCAGGCGATACCATTGACGGCGCCATCGACGATGTTTTCATCGACCCATGACAGCGCTTTTGCCAGGCGCATGTAAAGCCAGGTTGTGGCGTTGACGATGCCCACGATACCGTCGCCAATGGCACCCATGAGACCAGTTAACCAGTAGAAAGGCTTGATGACTAACACCGCATACAGATGATCAAGGTACATGCGATTGTCTGCAAACTTTTCAAGCGGCTTGAGACTGTCGCCAATCTTGACAAAGACGCTGTCGGGGTTGCGCTGGGCCAGGTTCACGCGGTAGCCCACGTAGCCCAGGATCGCCCCCGTTGCAGCGACGGCTGTTGATATTGCCACCATGTACAGCGGCGGCCAGTGCGCGGGATATCCAATGAACATGCCTTTGGGAATGACGGCCATACCTAAAAGGGCTGCAGGAATAGCCAGAATGACGACGGGTATCATTTCTAAGGCCGGTCCGTCGTGGGCATGGCTGACATCAGAAGTTGGCAAGGGTTTTGCTAAAAAGACCGTAAACCAGGTTTTGAAGACATAAAGCGCCGTCATAAGCCCGACGGCAATGACGCCAATGAAGGGTAGATAGTTGCCGGTCCCCTGCCCCAGGTACAGCATGGCTTTAAACAGCTCATCTTTAGAGAAAAAGCCCGAGAAGGGTATGACGCCTGCCAGCGCAAAAGCACCAATAGTAAAGACCACAAAGGTAAGGGGCATTTTTTTCCAGAGGCCGCCCATGTCGCGCATTCTTTGCGTGCCCGTGGCATGAATGATGATGCCTGCGGCTAAAAACAGCAGAGCCTTAAAGAAGGCATGAGTCGTCAGGTGAAAGACGGCGACAAAGGCAGAACCTACCCCGATAGCAGCAAACAAAAAGCCCAGCTGGCTGATGGTCGAAAAGGCCAGGACCTTTTTCAGGTCTTTTTGGAAGCAGGCCAGCAAGCCGCCATAAAGGGCCGTAATGATACCGACCGTTAGAATCACATTCATGGCAAGAGTCGACATTTCAAGCACCGGCATCATGCGAATCAGCATGAAGACACCCGCCACAACCATGGTGGCAGCATGTATCAGCGCAGAACCTGGCGTCGGTCCTGCCATCGCGTCAGGCAACCAGGCAGAAAGCGGGAACTGCGCAGACTTTCCAATGGCTGCCCAGATCAGGCCAAAGCAGGCAGCAGCAAGTATTACCGGCGACCAGCTACTGGCACTGGCAAAGATGTCTGCAAGCTCGAAGGACTGCGCCCCCACAAAGATGGCAGCCAGTGCTATAAAGAATCCCACATCACCGGCACGCGTAACCAAAAAGGCCTTTTGCGAAGCCTTGCGCGGCGCCTTGTCGCGGAACCAAAAACCAATCAGCGCATAAGAGCAGACACCCATGATTTCCCACAGGGCAAACTGAAGCAGCAAGTTGCCTGACAAAACAAAGGCAAGCATGGCTGCCAAAAACAGTGACATAACACAGAAGAACCAACCGATGCGCTCGTCATCTTTCATGTAGCACAGCGAGAAAAGCTGTACACACAGACCAACCAGTGACACCATGATTAGCATCAAGACTGAAAGCGAGTCGACCGCCATTGAAATGCGCAGCGTCGTACCACCAATGTCGCCCAGGCTCCAACTGGCAGTATAGAAGGCCTGGTTGATGGGTCCGCCTGGCCAAATGTTCACGGCAGCAGCAACGGCAATGGCAAAGCTCATCGCAAGGCCAACAATGGGCACAAAACGCAAGCTGTTTTTGAGCTCGCGCGGCAGGAAGGTCAGGCTGACAAAGCCCAGCAGCGGAAAGACCGGCGCCAGCAAAACCCACCACAGATTGAGCTGTGGTGCCGCACTGGCGACCGCTTGATATGTCGTAGCAGCGTCCATTTAGCCTTTCAGTTCCTGCAGGTCTTCAACTTCACTGGTCTTGATGCGGCGATAAATGGCAACCACCAAAGACAGCCCAATCGCGACCTCTGCGGCACCGATGACCATCAGGAAAATCGCAAACATCCAGCCATGCATGATGGCACCCGGAATAAACATCGCAAGCGCGATGACATTAAGCGATATGGCAAACAACATGATTTCAAGCGACATCAAAATGGCAACAGCCGCCTTGCGCGACATGGCTCCGTAGAGCCCCACTGAAAAGAGTGCTGCAGAAAAGATGAGGGCACTAACCAGGCCGACATTAGCTGACATGGGCGTCCTCCTCCGCTTGAGGGTTTGTACTGTCACTTTCCATGACGAGTGCGCCCATGTCTTCTGACAACGCCGGTTCTGGAAGCTCGGAGCCGAGCTGCGGGTAGGTCAGAGGATTGTCTTCGTCGTCGTCTTTATCCTTGGTCCACCAGACGGCGGCAACCAGGGCTATCAGCAGCACCAGCGAGGCGATTTCAAAGGCGAAGGCCTGGCCGTCGATGTCAAACATATAGGCACCAAACTGTGAGAGCGCGAGGGGCTCGACGGTCGTGGTGAAGCTTGCCAGTGCTGGCGTTTGGGTAATGCCGTAGACGACCAGTGCGAAAAAGCCGCCTGACAAGATCAGTGCTGACCAGGATAGTTTGACTTCGCGTTCGCTGCTCTCGTAGCTGCGGGCGGTGACCATGACGGTAAAGACCGTTAGTATTCCCACGGCACCGGCGTAAATCAGCAGCTGTGTGATTGCCAGGTACTCTGCGCCCAAAAACCAGGTCGTGCCGGCTGTGCCGACCGCTGTCAGCAGCAGCCAGTAGGCTCCGTGGATGACATTGCGCGAGCTGACGCAGTTTATCGCGCCGGTGAGGACTATCAGGCCTAATATGATGAAGGCGAGCATGCTAAGCATCTGCGGCCTCCTTCTTTGGTGGCGGCGTGGGGCGCTCTTTGCGCGGGCGCTTGTAGGCAGCGATATCTGTTAGCAAGTCGTACTCCAGATGGTCGGGGCTGGCATGAGCCAGCTCGTAGTCGTGTCCCATCTTGATGGCATCAAAGGGACAGGCTTCCACGCAAAGACCACACATCATGCAGCCACCCTGGCGGTAGTGCCAGGACTTGATGTGGCGACTGCGGTCTTCAGCGATATCGATGTCTAGTTCAATCAAGTAATCAGGGCATTCTTTTTCGCAGACCTTGCAGGCCGTGCAGCGATGCGTGCCGTCTTCCGCGTAGTTTATTTCGACGGCCCAGCGGGCGCGCGGTGGGATGTAGGCGCGCTCGACCGGATAGCGCACGACAATATTGGGTCTAAAGAGGTTAATGAAGGCGATGCGCAGTGACAGGAACATGCCTTTGGGAAAGAGCTTGAAGGCGGGCAGATCCTGGTCCTGATACAGGCGCTTGCCGCTGGTCTTTGTCTTGCTGACCCGTTCAACCTTATGGCTGTAGGCCGGGTTGTCGTTTTCGCCCTTATATTTGTAGTTACCGCGCAGCATTAGGCACCGCC
>WRBW01000108.1 GCA_009784345.1 Coriobacteriia bacterium
GCAGCTGGAACTCGGCTGACAGGAAGACGCGAGAACTAGTCGTGCTGGTTTGGACAAACTCCACCGTAATAGGCTGACCAGCATCGTCCAGCACGGGGTTTCCGGCAGTGTCTACCACGCGACCAATGACGGGCAACTCGAAGGGCACGGGGCGATCAAGCGCCATGCGCGGAATACCCAAGCGGGCAATGAAGTCAAAGGGTGCCGTCATGTCTGCGAAATCGCCTTCAACCCGTTTGGTGATTTCAAAAGCGGGGTCATCGACGTCGCCCACGTCACGGGTGAATTCGTTTATAAAGTGCAAGTCATCGACCTTGCCTTCGTATTCATTGTCAGTGGTTCCGGCTCCGCCCCAGTGGTAGATGTTTTCCTGTTCGGGAAAGACGGGGGCGTTATTGTCAGAGACGCTGGGGACGAGCGTTGCAACGCCGGCAATATAGGTGCCGGTCCCATCAGGAGCATTCATCACGGTGATAATGACAACGAAGACCTGTTCTGAGTAAACCATGTGCTCGCTGTCGTTGGCAGGGTCATCGATGCTGGGGTTGGTGTAGTGACGCTCGGTCACGCGGAAGTAGTGGTTGCCTGCGCCAATCGTATCTGGAATGGTGATTCCTGCAAAGATGTCAGCGCTGACCTGCGTGGCAGGGCCGCCTTCAGTGAAGGCGATGATGACGTCTTCGATGTTCCAGGTGGGTGTCTGCATCAGGACAAAGCCATCAGGGTTTTGTGCGCCCGAGGTTGGTTGGAGCTGGTCAAAGACGAACTCGAACTGTGATTCTGGGATGGTGGTCCCGTCTTCAGGCGTCGTGATTTCCTTGCTGATGTGAAGTGAAATGCCAGGCCTAACGAAGGGCTCTGCCATGGCAGGCAGGGCAATGCCGAGGCTTGCTACGACCGTCAGCGCCAGAGCTGCGGCGATCTTAATACCCAGCTTGCTGCCTGTTTTTTTGCCAGGTCTTTTGAAGGAGGCTATCATCTGTCCGTTTCCTTTCATGCCCTCTTACTGTAGAGGGGGCGTCTTTTCTATTTCGATGCGCTTGCGCGCTGAAATGTATGCTGCTGTTGCGATGCTTATCCCAAAGAGAACCAGCTTTGCCGATCCTGTGGCGAGTGCTAGGCCGAGACCTGGGACAAATTCTTGTTCGTTGATGAGCGTGACCATGTCGCCTGCTGAGCTCATGTTGTAGGCGCGCGTTTCGAGGGCTTCCCCTATTGCGAGGTCATATCTTCCGGCCTCTACCCCGGCGACTTGAACGGTCGCATGTGGCGTAAACTGCGTCGCGGCGTGCTGGCGCAGGACAAAGCTTGTGGACACGGGAATGTTTTCAATGAAGAGGTGTTGCCCGTGGCTCATCTGGAAGTGATTGCTGCCTTCATGCAGGGTGATGGTGCTTGCGGCGAGGTCGCCACTTATTGCGACGGGGTCGCCAGCATCATCACGGATCACCGCTGTTGTGCCTTCGGGCAGGGGTGCGAGCTTGTGAGAAGCAAGCTCCAATTCGAGCTCGAAAACCTGGTTGGTGCTGCGGGGGCCTTCTTGAGCATCGACGGTCAGCGCCACGAGAAAAGAAGTCGTCGCAACATAGTTTTCGGTGAAGTTAAGCTCATCGACCTTGTTGCCCAGTTCGAAGCTGTCCGCTGCAGACGCGCTGTCTACGGTCGGAAGCAGTTCAAACACCTCGATGGTCTGAATCTGGTCATCGGCGTCGACTGCCATGCGCACTTGATAGCCATGGCTGTCTTGAACTGTCGTTGCTGTCGATGTTGTCGTCGCGAGCTCATTGATGTTCCAGACATACACGCCTTCGCCGGCCTCAAAGCTCAATTGAGTGAGCACGTCCATGAGGTCAAGCTGTGCTGCGGCTGAAGTCACACCGCCGTGCGTAGTTGCTGCATCTGGGTCGATAGACAGTCGCAAGGCGTCTGCATCGATGACGGGAACCTGTGAGGCTTCTATTGAGAGCTCATGGACGTCGTCGCCCAGTTGAACTTGAGCTGGGTTGATTTGGAAGTCAAAGGCGGTTTCTGGCAGGGTCGTGCCTTCGGGTGCCTGCAGTGTTGCTTGCATCATCAGGCTGGGTAGATATGCTGGCAGTGCCGTTGGTTGCTGGACGTCCTCGTCCGCATGATTACTATCCTCTACGTCCGTGAGCTGCACATCGTCTGCCGACCCCGGCAAGGCTTGAGCATCTTCTGGTCCAGCTTCAGATGCAATAAGCTCATCGAAAACAGGGCCTTCGGGGCTTTGGAAGTTTATGTCGTAGTTATTCAGCGGGTGCGTGTGCTGAGGCGCAAGTACCGAAGGTCCGCTGAGGGGGATGTCAATTTCTGTGTCTTGCTGTGCATTGATGGGCGGAACAAAGGCGCCGAGGCCTGCGGCGTTACCCTCGAAGGCCAGCTGATTGTGCAGGCGCAGGTCGTGATAGGCAGCTTTGTCGCAGGCAACCGCGTCAGGGGTCGCAGCCTTTGCAGGTTCGGCAGCTTCGGCCGCCTCATCTGTGTTTTGAGTTGGTGTTACGAACTGCTCACAGGGATTGAGCGGAGTGTTGTAGTTGGCGCTTTCAGTAAAGATGGCTCCCCCACTGAGGGCTGCTGAATTGTTTCTGATGGTCAGAGGCTCTGAACCGGTGCTCATCATCGTTGCGCCATGTGTCACATAGATGGCGCCACCATTTTCTGCAGCTTCATTATCTTGAAGGGTACTGCCGCTTCTGACTAGCACCACTGACTGATCGCCCGCTAGAATTGCACCGCCGTTTATGGCGCGATTGTTTTCGATGACGGCACCGGTGTTCAGGGCAAGGCGCGCGGCACTACCTTGCAGGATAATGCCTCCGCGCAGGACTGTTTCGTCCAGGTTGGCGGTGCCGTCAATGATGAGGTCTTGCAAGGTCAGCTGCCCCTCGACATAAAAATGACGCGTTTCGCTGAGCTGGCTAATGCGATACGGACCGTCTGGCCCACTGATTATCAGGGTATTGAGCTCGGCAGGGATTATGAGAGTAGCGGTGGTCTCATCACTGCTGAGGTTAAGATCGATATCTGCGGTCAGCTCGATTATTTGATGCTCTTCTTGCAGAGCCTCAATAAGCTCTGTCGCGGTGCTGACGTGCGCACTTGCTTGCGCGAGCACATCTGCTGACGCAGGAGAATCGCTTGAAATGACATCGTTTGCCAGAGCTGTCACCAAGGTGTTTGCGTCGAGACTGAGGTCTTCGATCTGGAAGACATCGTCTGGCTGGTACCACGCACTCACGGTTTCGTGTATCTGCTGAGCGATGGAGCGTCTGCCATTAGTATCAGCGCTCGCAAAGAAGGGAACTGTCAAGACGAGCACGACAATAGCGACAGCAACCGTGGCTACGATGAGCGCACGATCCTGCGAGCTATACAGCTTTGATGGCTTGTTCGTTTTGTCCGTCCTGGCAGTCATTAGGTCTCTTTCTGTGGGTAAGTGAACGGTTTTCACCTACTTAAAATGAGACCTGACTATAAACAATAAGCATGACCCAAGACATAGCAGTATGTGACTGCCCTGTGACACCTCGTTTAGTGCAAGCTTGTTATGGGATTGTCATGCTGGGCGGATTTAGATTGAGCTGCTGCTGTTCTTGAAAAACTTCA
>WRBW01000109.1 GCA_009784345.1 Coriobacteriia bacterium
GCAGCCTGGCATGGTTGTGGCGCTGACGCCGATTGCGATGATGATTGGCTTTTTCTGTTACATTAACTTGATTCTATGCTTCTTTAACCTGCTGCCGATTCCGCCCTTTGATGGCTCGCGCGTAGTGCAGAAGTTTTTGACGGGCAATGCGCGTCACGTGTACGGGCAGCTGGAACAGTATGGCATGTTCATCATTTTGGCACTGATATTTGTGCCGCGCATGATGGGCTTTGACCTTATTGGCGGCTACTTTGCACTGACCGCGCAGCCCGTGTTTCAGTTGTTGACTGGTATACCCAGTGGGGCCTTGTTTGCCTCGTTATTCGGCGCGTTCTAAGGTCAAGAACGAGACCCCGCATCAAGTGCGGGGTGACAACGGAGCGGTAGGTAAAGCAATTCGCCGCACTCTGCAGCGCGCACATAATGGCGCAAGCCATGCGCGCGAAGCCGCGGCGAATGCTTTGGCTGCCGCGACTTCTCTTTCTGGTTTGGACGCACTCCGCCCGTTCTTAGGCAGCCAGCTCGAATTGGCCCAGTTGGCAGCCTTTAGGCTGCCAACTCAAATTGAGAGTTGTAGAGGTCGGCGTAGAAGCCACCCTGCTGCAGCAGTTCATCATGGCTGCCGGTTTCGACAATGTCACCGTCTTGCATGACCAGAATCTTGTCGGCATTCTTGATGGTCGACAAGCGGTGGGCGATGACAAAGCTCGTGCGGCCGCGGGTCAACTTATCCATGGCCTCCTGAACCAACTTTTCGGTACGGGTATCAACGCTTGAGGTAGCCTCATCCAAAATGACCATGGGGTGGTTTTGAATCAGCGCACGCGCGATGGTCATCAGCTGTTTCTGGCCAGCAGAAATGGTGGCCTTGTCAGACAGGATGGTGTCGTATCCTTCGGGCATGGTCTGGATGAAGTGGTGGACACCCACGGCCTTGCAGGCATCGATGACTTCTGCATCGGTGACATCCGTTTTATTAAAGACGATGTTGTCGCGAATGCTGCCCTCAAAGAGCCAAGTGTCTTGCAGAACCATGCTGAACTGGTCGTGCACGTTGTCGCGGTGAACATCGCAGGTGGGAATGCCGTCGATCAAGATTTCGCCACTGTCAATGTCGTAGAAGCGCATTAGCAAGTTCACAATGGTTGTCTTGCCCGCACCGGTGGGTCCAACAATCGCAATCTTTTGACCCGCGTCGACGTTCACGCTGAAGTCCTTGATGATGGGCTTGTCAGGCTTGTAGCCAAAGTGGACCTTTCTGAACTCGACATCGCCGCGGACATTTTCTAGCACTTCTGCTGCCTGGCTTTCATCAGACAGTTCAGGCTCTTCGAGGAATTCAAAGACGCGTTCGCTGGCAGCAGCCGTGCGCTGCAGTTGCTGCATGCTTTGAGCCATTTGTGACAGGGGTTGAGTAAAGAGGCGAATGTAGATCATAAAGGCGACAATAACGCCAAACTCGATACGTCCATTCATGGCAAGGGCTGCACCAACCACACAGACAGCTGCGTAGCCGAAGTTACCAATGAAGGTCATCAGCGGCATCATCAGGCTTGAGAAAAATTGCGATTTCCAGCCGCTGTCATACAGCGAGTCATTGTAGCCTTCAAAGGTCGCGCGCGCAGCCTCGACCCCGTTGTAGACTTTCACGACGTTGTGGCCAGAATAGATTTCTTCGACGTGTCCGTTGACGTCACCCAAACCTTTTTGTTGGATGATGAAATACTTTTGCGAACTCTTCATGATGAAGGTCATCAGCGCAAAGCCGACGATGGTCGAAGACAGCGCAACCAGCGCCAGTATCCAACTATTCCAAAACATCATGAAGAGCGCACCAACAAACATTGTCGAGGCGCGCACCATGTTGTCGACGCTTTGATTCAGCGTCTGACCTATCGTGTCGACATCATTGGTCGTACGACTTATGACGTCACCGATGCTGGTGTTATCAAAGTAGCGCAGGGGCAGACGGTTAATCTTTTCGCTGATGTCAGATCTCATGTTGCCTGATATGCGCGCCGTGATGGTAGCCATCAAGAAGTTTTCAATAAAGATAAAGAAACCTGCACCCAGATACAGGGCAACCAAGGTCCAAGCTATCTTACTAACCGCCCCCATGTCGATGGCGCCCAGCACGGGCTTTCCGTCAACCAGTGCTGGCAGACCCTTGATGATTTCATTGGTCATGTGCCCCAACATATTTGGGCCCATGACCTGAAAGACCGCGCCAATAGCGGCAGTTGCAAAGGCTATGGCGATACCTATCCAGTAGCGCCTGCAGTAGCGAATTAGCTTGCCCCACGTTTCTTTAAAGTTTTTGGCCTTTTCGTCGTCGCGCAAGCCACCGGCACCACCTACGGGACCGCCGCCACTATTGCGGCGTTCTGATTGTTTATTATCACGTTCGCTCATGATGCAAGCTCCTCTTCGCTCAGTTGCGAGGTCGCAATCTCGAGGTAAACAGGACAGGTCTTCAGCAGCTCTTTATGAGTACCCTTGCCCACAATACGACCCTGATCCAGTACAATAATCTGGTCAGCATTCATAATGGTGCCAATACGTTGGGCAACGATCAGGCTGGTAACGCCTGCGGTTTCCTTTTTCAGCGCAGCACGCAAAACACGGTCGGTCTTATAGTCAAGCGCAGAAAAGCTGTCATCAAAAATGTAAATCTCAGGCTTGCGTGCGATGGCGCGCGCAATGGCGATGCGCTGCATTTGACCGCCAGAAACGTTTTTGCCGCTTTGAGCAATGGGGGATTCGTAGCCTTCGTCCATCTTTTCGACGAACTCTGAGCCCTGGGCAATCTCCATCGCCTTCTTGACCTCGTCAAGCGTCGATTCGTGGCCACTGCCATTGTCGCCGTAGGCCACATTGCTCTCGATAGTGCCCTTGAACAGCACGGCGCGCTGGGGTACGTAACCAATCTTGTCGTACAGCGCCTCGAGCTTGTAGTCTTTGACGTTGACGCCGTCTATCAGCACTTCGCCACAGGTGGCATCAAAGAAGCGGGGCACCAAGTTGATAAGGGTCGACTTGCCGCTACCCGTCGAGCCAATAAAGGCTGTGACCTCGCCCTTGCGCACCTTGAAGTTGATGCCATCCAAAATAGCTTCGGGCGCGTCAGGATACTGGAAGCAGACATCGCGAAACTCGACTTCGCCTGTCATGCCCGGCTTGCCTTCAGTAACCGTGCCGTCTGCGATGGTCGATTCAGTTTCGATTACTTCGTTAATGCGCTTTGCCGAAACGCTCGCGCGTGGCAGCATGATAAAGACCATGACCAGCATCATGAAGGACATGATTATCTGCATGGCCCAGGATGAAAAGACCACCATGTTGCTAAAGTAATCCAGACGCGCCTGAGCACCCGCAGCGTCTATCAGATAGGCACCAATCCAGTAAATCGACAGCGTCAGACCAGTCATCATCATGACCAGCATGGGCATCATAAAGGCCATAGCGCGGTAGGTAAAGAGCTGCGTACCGGTCA
>WRBW01000110.1 GCA_009784345.1 Coriobacteriia bacterium
CTTGTCCCAGGTTTGGACACACTCCTCCGCTTTCATCGAGGGTTTCTGGGCACAATTGTGTTTGCTCGACAAAGCGGCTGCTGAGGTCAATATCTGCAATCACGCGGCGAATCAGCGAATAGCCATTGGAATGAAAGCCGCTTGAGGGCAGGCCAATAATCAGGTCACCAGCCGCGATGCCGGCACCATCTATGAGCTTCGGGCGGTCGACGACGGCCGTGCAAAAGCCCGACATGTCCAGGGCATCGTCTGCCATGACGCCGGGATGTTCTGCCATTTCCCCGCCAATGAGGGCACAACCGGCCTGACGGCAGCCTTCGGCCACACCGGCAACCAGCTGCGCCATGCGATCAGTCTTGAGCTTGCCGCAGGCAATGTAGTCCAGGAAGTACAGCGGTTCTGCCCCCGTGACCAGGACGTCATTGACGCACATGGCCACCAGATCAATCCCGACCGTGTCATAGATTCCCAGCTCGCGCGCCAGTTCGATTTTCGTACCAACGCCGTCGGTGCCAGAGACCAGCACGGGATCTTCCATGTCCTTTAAGGCCGCAGCAGAAAAAAGCCCGCCAAAGCCCCCGATGTCGCCAATGACTTCAGGACGGTAGGTTGACTTGACGCTGTCGCGAATGGCATCCACCGCGCGCGCGCCTTCAGCCGTGTCGACTCCTGCGGCCGCGTAGCTCAGTTCAGAACTCATTGTGTCATGCTTCCCTTCTTCTGGTCTCCCCACCAGGGTCATCGATTTCCTCTAGTTAAGTGCTCAATGCTAGACGCTAGATGCGGTTGCGCATCGCGAGATAGCATCTGACTTTTTTGTCCCCCACATCGATGGGATAGTCCCCATTAAAGCAGGCCATACAAAGCTCACTGGCATCAAAGCTGGTGGCACCAGCCATGGCTTCAAGCGACAAAAAGGCCAGCGAATCGGCTCCGATGTCACGGCAGATATCTTCTACGCATAACTGGGCACCAATCAACTGGTCAGAAGTCGACATGTCGATTCCGTAGTGACAGGGCGCAATAACGGGCGGCGAGGTTATGCGCATATGCACCTCTTTGGCACCAGCCTCGCGCAGCATGGCAATAAGCTGCTTGCTGGTGTTACCCCGCACAATCGAGTCATCAACAACGATCAGACGCTTGCCGCGTACGGCATGCTTCATGGGGTTGAGCTTCAACCTAATACCGCGCTGGCGCAGGGCCTGGGTCGGCTGGATGAAGGTGCGCCCCACATAGCGGTTCTTTGTCAAACCTTCGCCGTACGCAATACCGCTGGCCTTTGCATAGCCCACAGCACCGGGGATGCCGCTGTCAGGAACCCCCATGACAAGGTCAGCCTCTATCGCTGCTTCAGCAGCCAGTGCCTCGCCCAGGCGCACGCGGGATTCATACATGGACATGCCCGCCATTTCGCTATCGGGCCGGGCAAAGTAGACATATTCAAAGACGCACAGTGCTGGCTTTGGCGCCGGTTTCGCGATAAGGGTTTCGACCCCAAGCTCGCTTATCTTCACAACCTCGCCCGGTTCGATATCACGCAGGTAGTGCGCACCGACAATGTCGAGGCCGCAGGTCTCACTGGCGATGACCCAGCCGCGCACCTGTCCGTCTGCGTCGTGCAGTTCTCCCAGGCACAGGGGGCAAATCCCCAGCGGGTCACGAAAGGCATACATGGCAGATTCTGTGATGATACCCGCCGCATAAGAGCCCGAAACCAGGTTCATCGTGCGGGCAATGCCTTCACGGATGTGGCTGGTTTCCTCGGTGAACTTGCCCACCAAGGCCGCAATGGCCTCCGCATCTTCGTCGGAATCAAGCTGCAAGCCCGCATCAACGCAGTAGGCTTGGATTTCCTCGGAATTGATCAGCGTCCCGCTAAAGCCCAGGGCTATCAGCTGCTCGCCAATCGAAAACATATGAGGCTGCACGCTATCCCAGTCCGGCAGACCACCTGCCCGGCGCGCCACCGCATAGACGGCATGCCCCAGGGCGATATGGCCCGTCAAAGCCGTCAAGGCAGACTCCTTGAAGACCTGCGTTACCAGACCCAAGTCCTTGACTTCAATAATGGTTCTGCCGTCACCCACGGCAATGCCCGCACCCTCTTGCCCGCGATGCTGCACGCCATGCAGCCCAAAGTAGGCCAGACGAGCCGCCTCATCGGGTGCCAGTGCAGCAGCAGAGTCTCCCCCGCTGCCGCATGCTTTATTCAGGAAAACACCAATGACACCGCTCACTTATGCCTCGATTCCAGGAACGCCTTCAGAATCGACGCCGCCTTCTGCCATCAAAGCTGCCTCGAGGGAGCCTGACCAAACCTGCGCCACCTCAATCAGGGGCAGGTCGATCTTGTCTTTGATGACGGCGCGGTCGCCACCGACATCACCCAGGACGCTAAAGGGGACGTCTGCTTGCTGCAGGGCGTCGAGCACCGCGTCGACCTTTTCGGGACTGGTGCTGATCAGCACACGGCTCTGGCTTTCACTAAAGAGAGACAGGGCAGCTGGTAGTTCGTCGTCCAGGGCAACTTCGAAGCCAAAGCCGCCTTGTGCGGCACTTTCAATCAGAGCCACAGCAACACCGCCATCGCTACAGTCGTGAGCCGAATTAATCAGACCGGCAGCGATGAGCTCGCGCAGGGCTTTTTGCGTACGACCCTCAAGCTCGAGGTCGAGCATCGGAATCTGACCTGCAACGAGGTCAAACTGAGTCTTCAGGTATTCACTACCGCCGATTTCTGCAAAGGTTTCGCCCATCAAGATAATGGTGTCACCCTCTGTCTTGAAGTCACTGCTGCAGTGCTTGTCGACATCTTCGATAACGCCCACTAGGCCAATGGCTGGTGTGGGATAAATAGCTGAACCGCGTGATTCATTGTAGAAGCTCACATTACCCGAAATAACGGGAACGTCGAGTGCCAAACAGGATTCAGAGATACCTTCGATTGACTCAACAAAGGTCCAGTAGATCTCTGGGTTTTCTGGTGACCCAAAGTTCAGGCAGTCCGTCAGTGCTGCGGGCTCTGCACCCACGCAGCTGACGTTACGGGCAGCCTCTGCCACCGCAATCTGCGCACCGCGACGAGGATTCAGGTAAATGTAGCGACCGTTGCAGTCACAACTTGCAGCAATACCGCGGCTGGTCATCGTGTCTGGCTTGCCCGGTACTCCGATACGAATAATACCGGCGTCGCCTCCTGAACCTGCCACCAGCATGTCGGCTCCAGGTTCATCTGCATCGAGTTCGCAGGCACGTGCAATCCAGTTGCGCGATGCGATGTTGTTACTAGCCAGCAGCTTTAGCAGGGCTTCACCCAGTTCGCCTTCGCCTTCTGGATGTGCCAGACCCTTAACATCAACAGCAGCTAGCTCTTCAACATAAGCTGGCTGGGTGTACTCAGGATCATACTGAGGAGCGTCATCTGCCAAAGAGCGGGCTGGAATGCTGGCATAGACTGCTTCGCCTGTCGTCACGACAAA
>WRBW01000111.1 GCA_009784345.1 Coriobacteriia bacterium
AGTCTGACCAGTGCGCTGAATTGGGCTTCATGGTAATTGTCGCGGAACTGTGACCGGTCGCGTCAGTACGAGCCCCCTTGACCTCGTGCACCAGGGCACCCAGCCTGACCCCTTCGCGTTCCTCGGCATGCTTGAACTGCCAATCGACAGGCACATTAACCAGCGGCTTGCCCTTATCTTTACCTTCAGCAATCACAAGCTGCGTCTTAAAGGTCTTAGTGCCCGTATTGCCATCCCAGGCAGGCTGCAGAACAAAGTCTGTCCGCACCAGTGGACGCGTTACCCTATGACCACCTGTTGAAGCGGGCAGGTACTGCCTGGCCGTACCGGCGTGAGCTGCACTCACCGTAAACTCGCCAATCCCTGCAGGCGTATTTGACACAACGCTTGCCACACCAGCGGCATTAGTTACGGCCGTCGTTCTAACCGCAGCAACCGCAGAGCTACTGGGCGTCACCGTAAAGTTTACCAATTGGCCTGCAGCAGCTGCTCCCCCAGCGGTGCGTACCGTGGCCTTCAGGCTGACCCTCGTCTCATCAGCAAAGAGCGACGTAGGAGTTCCGGCAAGCGTGATGCTGGTATCCTGGCCACGAACGATCTTCATGGCAGGCTTGTTGTACTTGAGCTTTTTAAGCGACTTTGACTTCCAGGCATAGACATCTGCAGCTGCATTCCAGCGGCCCGTGCTATCCCAAAAACCAGCACGGCGTCCCACCTTTGTCCACTTACGATTTACTGCCTCGACAGAAATCACTTTCCAGGAGCCGGCGTTATTTTTTTGGTTTTCAAAGGTGAAGTTAGCATTACCACCAGACTTGCCCGTGAATGCTGTCTTTGTCGCACCCGTCGCGGTATTTTTAATCGTAACGCGAATTTTATTACTGCCCTTGACGGTACACTTGCCCTTTACCTTGAGGCGAACTGTCTTGAAGCTGCTGGCAGAAACCAGACTAATATCAGTCGTTGCTGCTTCCCATTTCAGGCTTGATATTTTCAGTGCGCCCCCAGCAGCAGGACCGGCATCAGCCTCTGGCGCAAAAGTAAATTCGGAAATCATGAAGGCAAGCGTGGCGATAAGAATAAGAGACAAAACTTTCTTCGGAAGGCCTGTGGGCACTGACCTTAGGGAAAATCGCCTGTGCATAAACAGTGGCCTTGAAAGCTTCATGCCGTTCATACTGTCACCCCACTAAATAGTATTCCTAACCCCCCCCCTCACAGCGGGGGAATCTTCTACCTCTTCGTGTGTGGCGATCATAAATCAAACATCAGCAATTGTGTTTCATTTATGAATAAATTATAGTACTTTTGTGTAGCAATTACAAGTCGCTCTGACGTCAAAAAAGCCATAAAAAAAGCGGAGGAGTGCGCCCATGAGTGGACGCCCTCCCCCGCTAAAGCACCTGCGATTTATGAAGCTAGTTGTTGCGGTCGAGCGGAATAATGACCCAGGCGATCAGGTAGATTATCCAGGATACGCCGGGCAGGAAGAACAGTACCAGGGTGATGATGCGTACGATGGTGGGGTCGATGCTGAAGTAGTTGGCAATACCGCCGCAGATGCCGGCGACCATGCGGTCCTTGCTGCTGCGCATCAGGCGCGTGCCCTCGGGGGGCATTGATGGTGAGAATCCCATGCTAGTCTCGCTTTCTCTTTTCTTTGGACTTGTTGCTAGATAAATAATGAATACACCGGCGGCAATCAGCACGGCGGGCCATAAGAGGCGCGCTGCAAAGGCAATCATTGCCGCAATGGGTGCCCAGAGGGTACCCAAAAGCGACGGTAGCAGCGTAAAGGTGCCGACCAGAATCAGCGCCACACCCATGATGACCAGCAGGCTACTACCCGCGGAACGATTCGTGCCCGTGCTTTGCGGCGTGTAGTTAGGCGGATAGTGGCTGTCCGGCTGCTGCTGTTGCTGCGGCTGTGCCTGCTGAGCTTGCTGGGCTTGCTCAGATGGCGGAGTCTGCCCAGCATTTGAAGCCTGCTCGCTGGTGACATTAACCGGTGTCACGTCAATTACTTCGTTGTTGTTTTCGTTCATGGTCACACTCCCCCTATCTGTAGAGACCGAAGTTGATACCAACTTCATTGCCGATGTTGAACAAATCCATGCCTCTGAAGGCGCCAAACTGGGCCAGACTTGCAAAGGGCTCGATCAGCGGCGCGGTGCCTGTCCACATAGAGCTTGCGACGGCTAGCAGCACGATGATCGACATGATGTAGGACAGGATGCTAAACCAGTCGGTTTTCAGGCCGTAGGATAGCAGGGCCAGACCACCCATGACCAGCAGTAGCGGCCAAAAGGACAGCAGTGCCGGCCACACCAGCCAAGACACCAGGTTCAGGGACGCGCCCAGTAGGACCAGACCGATGGTCGAGGTAAACAGGCCCTCCCAGAAGCGCAGGAACGACAGCCTACCGTTGTGGCGTGGGTCGGGTGAGTCTTTGGCAGGCGAAAAGGCCAGTGCCAGACCGCCGAAGACTATCAGCAGCGGCCAGAAGCGCCAGAAGCTGTAGCCGCCAAAGAGGTTTGCCAGTGCGGGGACGCTGTCAGATAGCATATCAAGGAAGATGAGCGTACCAAAGGTGACCAGGATGACGCCTATCCAGATGCCTGCCTTGTTGAAAGGCGCCCAGCTTGAGGCCGATTTGGTGTTCGGATCTGGGTAGTGGGCGTTTTGCGTGTTAGCGTGTGCCCCACTATCTGCGGTGTTGTACTGTGCTTGGTAGGCGGCGGTTGCAGCTTTTGTCGAGGCGTCTACGGCGCCTGAAACAGCTTCGTCTATTTCGCGACCGATGTCACGAAAGGTGTCGCCTGCGTCATAGACTTTTTTTCCATCGACCGATACGGTTCCAAGCCCACTTACGGGGGGAAACTCGGTCGTTTTTGATGTGTCAGTTGAATTAGTCATGTGCTCCCTCTTCTTGTAAGATGATAATCAACTAACTACAGTGTAACAATGTTTTGTTACGTTGTCAAATACTACAGTCTTCCAAGAACAAGCATGTCAAATAGTCGAAAAATAATTATTCCGAGCCAAATGCATCCAATAATTGTGGCGAGTGTATTAAAGCTTGATTTATCATCCTCATCGGACAATTCTCTCGGCTCCCCCTCGTCAAAGAGAGTCTCACTCTCTGTCTCGAAGAGAATTTCCTTTTCACTCATCGCTGCCTGCTAGGTCGAGTTCGCTTGCAGCGGCGCGCATGGCAAGGATGGTCTGCCCTATGAGCTCATCAAGCTCCATGTCGAGCATTTCTGCACCCTGGATGATGACATCGCGGTCAACACCGGCTGCGAACTTCTTGTTCTTGAACTTCTTTTTGACAGATTTCGTCTCTATCGTCATAACGCTGCGATCAGGTCTCATGTAGACAGCAGCCGTAATGAGCCCTGTCAGTTCGTCTGTCGCAAAGAGTACTTTTTCCATCG
>WRBW01000112.1 GCA_009784345.1 Coriobacteriia bacterium
ATGAAAATGACGGTTGCTGTTTTGCGCACCAGCGCAGAAGAACTGGGTCTGAGCCTCAAGAAATCCGCTATTCCGAAAAAAGAACTGGTGGAGTTAGTCCATGTCGCCTACCTGGCCCGCGCTGAAAAGGCTCTCGCTGATGCAGAGCTTGCCGCAGCAGAAGCAGCAGCTGCCGCCGCAGCTGCTGAGGCAGCTCGCAAGGCTGCTGAAATGCAACCCGTTGAAGGGGTACTGGACACACTCCCCGAAGGATATGGCTTCCTGCGTACGACCGGTTATCTGGCAGGTTCAAGTGATGTCTACGTTTCTGCCTCCCACATTCGTCGCAATAAGCTGCGCCGTGGTGACTTTATCGAGGGCAAGCAGGGTAGACCTCCGCGTGAAAATGAGAAGTTTGCGGCTCTGAAAGAAATTGAAAAGGTCAACGGTGTGGCCTTGAGCGAGCTGGGAGACCGTCCACGTTTTAGCTCACTGACGCCAGTTTATCCTGATGAGCGCCTGACTATGGAGCGCGGTGGGAAAGACTTTTCTGCCCGTACTATCGATCTGGTTGCCCCCATTGGTAAGGGTCAGCGCGGCATGATCGTCTCGCCTCCTAAGGCGGGTAAGACCGAGATTCTAAAAGACATTGCGGCTTCTATACATGCTAACAATCCTGAGGTGCATCTGATGTGTCTACTGGTTGATGAGCGTCCTGAAGAAGTTACCGACATGCAGCGCTCGATTCATGGTGAGGTTATCTCGAGCACCTTTGACATGCCATCAGAGAACCACATTGCTGTGACAGAACTGGTTCTAGAGCGTGCGAAGCGCCTGGTCGAGGCCGGTCGCGACGTCGTGATTTTGCTTGACTCAATTACGAGGCTTGCACGTGCCTACAACCTTGCGGCACCTGCCTCCGGCCGTATCCTATCAGGTGGTGTTGATTCTGCTGCTCTGTATCCACCAAAGAAGTTCTTTGGTGCTGCGCGTAATATCGAGGGCGGCGGTTCACTGACCATTTTGGCAACGGCTCTTATCGAGACCGGTTCAAAGATGGACGAAGTCATTTTTGAAGAGTTCAAGGGTACGGGTAATATGGAGCTGCGTCTGGATCGCAACTTGGCTGATCGCCGCATCTTCCCAGCCATCGACATTGTGGCATCAGGCACCCGTAAAGAAGAGCTGCTGCTGTCACCTCATGAAGCACCACTGGTGTGGGGCGTACGCCGCATCCTGCACAATGTTGATCCTGATCGCAGTATGCAGCAGCTTATTAATGGTTACAAGCAGACTGAAACGAATATGGACCTACTGACGAAGATGGCTCGAAAGGCGGCTCAAGCCGGCTCTGAAGTCGGCTAAGCGCACCAGACGCCCAATCTCGGCACTGATTTTTGAAAGAGAAATGCTCACGTAGGAGCAAGCTACGCTGCGCTTCCTTATTCAAAAATCAGCACCAATCTTGAACGCCTAGAGCACTTATAAAAATGCCTCTGAGGACGTGCCGAGGTGCCTATGCCCGAACACACACCCGCAACTCATTGCTGGTGTGGACGTACTCTGCCAATTGGGTGTACAATAGCAAGTTGCGTGTCTGGCTCGCATGGTCGGAAACCATGCACTACTCAAGCTGCGACACCTTAAACAAGGAGACTTAAATATGAGATCTGACATTCATCCAGATTACAAGGTAACTGAATACACCTGCTCTTGCGGAAACACTTTCGAGAGCCGTTCGACAAAGGGCGGTGCGATTCGTGTAGAGCTTTGCAATAAATGCCATCCTTTCTTTACCGGTACGCAGAAGTTTGTTGACACTGGTGGACGTGTACAGCGCTTTGCTGACAAGTTCGGTGCTGCCGCTGCTGCAACGCTTGAAAAGGAAAAGGCTGCTACGGAGGCTCGCCGCGCTGAAGCTGAGGCTCGCGATGCTGAAAAGGCTGCTGCTCGTGAAGAGCGTGCTGCTGCAAAGGCTGCCCGTGCTGCCGAGTTCGACAAGGCTGCTCCCGCTGAGCCTGCGACAGGTGAGGCTGCTCACTTTAGCGAGCCTTCAGAAGAGGAAAAAGCTGAAGCTGCTGTCGAGGCCGCTGAAGGTCACGAAGCTGCGCTCGAGAATGCAGATGTAGAAGCTGCTGTTGCCGAAGAGCACAGCGCTTAAATAGCATAAGGTAATTATTTAGCTCTCGGTTCCCGTCGCCACACGCATGCGGGAGCCGAGAGTTTTGCTTTAATCTGGCGCTTGAACTGACGCGCCAGCAGCACCACAGCAATCGTCCAAGCTAATCCGACAATTCGATATGAGGCACGCCGTGAGCACTTCAGAACAGACTACTCCCACCAACCCTACTTTCGACGGCATACGTGGTTACGAACCTATTCCCATTGGGGGGCAGGCGGTGCTTGAAGGTGTCATGATGCGTGGCAAAAAGTTCTGGGCCGTTGCAGCGCGCGACGAACAGGGCGAAATCCATGTCGAAGAATTCCCCCTGAAGAGTGCTGCGGCGCGAAACGCTTGGATGAGATTGCCCATTATCCGCGGTATTGTTGCTCTAGGCGAAAGCCTTGCGCTGGGCACCAAGTCTTTGACGATTTCTGCCCGCATCGCAGGGCTTGAGGAAGAAGTCGAAGGCAAGGACCGCGAATCGGCTATGACTAACGGCATGATTGCGACTTCGGTCATCATGGGTATTGCACTTGCTGTCTTTATCTTCATCTTGCTGCCCGCGACCATCACGGCCTTTGTCATGGGTGGCAGTGCCCAGCACGGCTTTAGCTGGAACCTCTTTGATGGTGTACTGCGCGTGGTGATTTTCTTTGGCTACGTCTATGCCATTAGCCGCATCCCCGATATCAAGCGCGTCTTTCGCTTTCACGGGGCAGAGCACAAGGTCATTCAAGTGGTTGAAGCCGGTGAAGACCTCACGGTAGAAAACGCCCGCAAGTACAGCACCCTGCACCCCCGTTGCGGTACTGCCTTTCTGATCATGGTTATGGCACTTGCCATCCTGGTCTTTTCACTGGTGCCGGTCAGTGCCATCGTATCTGCACTGGGCATCACGAACTACGTTGCCATTGTCGGTGTGCGCATCGTCAGCCGCCTTGCCTTGCTGCCCATTGTGGCAGGCCTCGCCTATGAAATCACCGTTAAATGGGCATCCCGCAACACTCACCTTAAGCTGGTGCAGATTATCATGTGGCCAGGACTACAAATGCAACGTATGACAACGGGCGAGCCCGACGACGACATGATTGAAGTCGCGCTTACCTCGACGCGTGCAGTGCTCGCCGCAGAACAAGGCATGATTGCCATGCCTGAAGCCGAAGAAGCGGAAGTAGCAGCAGTAGCAGCAGATGTCGAAGAAGCCGTCCTGCCCGCAGAGTTCGACCTACTCGACGACGAAATATAGGATATCTACCACCTTTA
>WRBW01000113.1 GCA_009784345.1 Coriobacteriia bacterium
GGCTCAATCCAGTTCGCCACACGTACCTGCACGTGCGAAAACTGCGTGTAGGCAAAATAGGCGCCCGCACTAAAGAGCCCCATGCCGCTGACCACATAGATATAGCGCCCTGTGGCAGCAAAGAGCATGACCAAAAAGACGGCAAAAAAGAGCAGCGAAGCCCCCAGGTCGCGCTGGAAGACCATGATGAAAAATGAAATCGCCCACATGACGACCAGCGGGGCCAGCGTGCGCGGCTCTGGAAAGGGAATGGCTCCGAAGGCGCGGCGGGTGCTGATAGACAGCAGTTCGCGGTTGTCGGCTAGGTAGCCTGCCAGGAACAAAATCAGCAGAATCTGGGCGATTTCACCCGGCTGAAAGTTAAAGCCGCCTATCGACACCCAGCGTGTGGCGCCAAAATAGGTACGCCCGATACCTGGAATGAAGGGCAGAATCTGCAGGACAATACAGCCCAGGAACATGGTGTACTTATAGTCTGAAAGCCGCTCGAGCTTGGGAACGCCAATCAGCACCAGAATCATCGCCATGATGGCAATGGTAAAAAGCGTCACCTGACCCATGACCTCGTGGGGGACTAGGCGGGTCAGCATGGCAAGCCCCATGCCCGAGAGAACAAAAACCGTGGGGAGCAAGACGGGGTCTGCCCCGGGTGCCTGCCATCGCAAGACAAGGTGCGTCACGGCAAAGGCGGCAAACAGTGACGCTGGTACGACTAGGTATTCCCAGGAAAAATCGCCACCGGCGCGGGTACCAATCAGGGCAAAGTACAGCAGCACCGGCAAGGCAGCTGCTAGCAGCAAGAGGAGCTCGGTATTTCGCCTGGTGCCCATGGATGCGCTCGCTAGGGCAGAGTCTCTAGGTCGGGCTGATCAGACTGATCAAACTCTCTGGTCTGGTCAGACTCCCTCGGCAAATTGGGCTGCCCGCCCCCAGCCGCGGTCTCGAAAATGCCCTCCTGCAGCAGCAGTTCAGCAGATTCAAAGTACAGCGGCGATCTTTGTACCATGGTAATCAGATCGCTCGTCGCGTCAGTAAAGTTCGGATAGGTAGGTGTCAGCAGAAGCTTTGCCTGAAACTCGGGCGCAAGGAGGCTAAAGTCCACGCGGGTCGCCGCGGTCTCGAAGGTCAGGTTGTGGTTCAAGATATGCCCCGGCAAGCCGCGACTGATATAAATCGTACGCTCCGCGCCGATACCTACGGCCTCGCTAACAGATATATAGGCGCGTCCTTCGACATAGCTCATGGTGGCGTAGTAAACACCGACGCCCACGGCAGCAACCAGTGCCAGCCACAGCAGGGCCCACAGCCACAACTTGCTGCGGGGACGCTTCTTTTTTGCCACCTTCAGGGCAGCAACGTTGGCACCCGCTTCTTCGGTAATGTCGATAATGATGACGCTAATATTATCGACCCCTCCGGCGTCCAAAGCTGCTTGGATCAGCTTTTCTGCCGCGTGATTAGGGTCAAGACTTGAGGCCAGAATCTCTTGAATATGGCTGTCTTCGACCATGGTCGTCAAGCCATCAGAACACAGTAGCAGGCGGTCACCGCGCAGAACCGTTATATCAAAGGTGTCAACGCTCAAGTTCGGGTCGCTACCCAAGGCCCGCGTAATAACGCTGCGCTGTGGGTGTCTGCGCGCTTCATCTGCCGTCAAGTGCCCAGCGCGCATCATTTCTGCCACCACGCTGTGATCTTCTGTTACCTGGGTCAAAGACCTGCTGCGCAGCAGGTAGGCGCGCGAGTCCCCGACCTGCGCAAAGACAGCCCGTCCGTTTTGCACCATGACCGCCGTCATGGTCGTGCCCATGCCTTCGCGGCCCGTACCCTTCGCGATACCTGATATCACAGCCTGATTCGCCGTCTGTACCGCACGCGCAAGCGCAATAGGGTCGGGGTTTTTGGGCGCATGGTCGCGCAGCGCCTCTATTGCAAGCGCAGAGGCAACCTCGCCAGATTGATGCCCGCCCAGACCATCAGCAACCGCATAGAGCGGCGGCAAGGCAAGCAGGGAGTCTTCATTTAAGGCACGTACATTGCCCACGTGGGTCAAGGCGGCAAAGGGCACGGTCGCACGTGTTTTCTTCTTGCTCATCGACCGTCCACTTCCAAGACCAGGTTCCCAATGGCAATTTTGTCGCCAACCAGCAAGTTTTCAGGAATCGCCACGGGCAGCCCGTTCAGCAGCGTCCCATTGGTCGAGTTCAGATCCTCGATAATCGCCCCGTCAGGAATGGGCGTAATCCGCGCATGCTTACCCGAAATCAGGTCGTCAGGCACATAAATATCGCTGCCCGGCGCACGCCCTACGATAATTGTCGAGTTAATGGGCATCACCGTCCCCAAAAGCGAGCTCGGCCCCTGCGTAATCACAATGCTCATCTGCGCGTTCTTTTTTGATTTACTACCACTGCGCACCAGTCCAACTCCTGCTTTTATCGCAAAAAGCAAGAAAATATAGAGGAGGGCGACCAGTACAATACGACCAGCAAAGAGTATGACGTCTATCATCTGCGTCAGACCATCCGTGATACTTCGTGGTAGACAAGCGTCGATATCCCCAGGGTTATGTTGTCACCGTCATGCAGCTCGACCGGTCCGGTCAGGCGGTGTCCGTTGACGCTGGTTCCGTTAGTCGAGCCCAGATCTCGCAGCGACCAACCTTCACCATCCCAGAACAGTTCAGCATGCTGGCGCGAGATATTAGCATCAGGAACCGGCAGGTCGCAGGTGCTTTGACGACCCAGAGTGTAGGTTTTGCGAGCCTGCGAGAGCTCGACCTCGCCGCGCTCGGGGATGATGACTGTTCCCACGCGGGTCAAGCGGGCAGGTTCAGGCATGGGTGCAGGTGCAGGCACCGCTGCGGGGACCGACGGGATAGGTGCTGCGGGCGGTGCCACAGCCGGAACAGCCGCTGCAGCATCGGGCGCATCCGCCCAGGGGTCAGGTTTTTGAATCGTCATGGGTGTCGGCACAAAGTCGTCGCTCATATCGTCAACAAAACTCGGGAGGGGGGTGACGGGTGCAGCTGGCGCAGGCGCTGGTGCATGGACGCGCTCCGCCGCCCTCTGTGCAGCTTCTAAATCATCGGTTACGCCGGGCACGCTGCCCAGCTCCTCGTATATGGCGTCGGGCTTCATTTGCTGCCCAATGATGTCGAACTTGCCCTGGCGCTTGATGCTATCGTCAACTGAAAAGCGCACGACCGGGCGGGTTACCGCTGCGTAGTCGCGTTCGCGCATGAAGGCCAGTAGGTAGGTTTCGAGCTCGCCCTCGATGGTTGTCACGAGGTCGCCCATGGCGTCGGCGTCGCGCGGTGAAATGAAGACAAAATAGACGTTGGCGACATACATTTTGTCCAGGCCCAGCTTTTTGGACCGCGTCA
>WRBW01000114.1 GCA_009784345.1 Coriobacteriia bacterium
CTTACCCGCCTCTTGCCAGCTCTGTGCTAGTTCAGGGTCATCAGTGATGATGGCCTCGCTTTCTGCAGGCCCAAAGCGGGGCTCTTCTGTCCGCTCAGCACGTGCAACGACGTAGAGCCCAAAAGCCTGCCCCAGCGCTTCCCGGTCAGCGTCGACACTGGCATTAAAGCTTTCCGCCAGCAAGATCTCACAGCCGTTTCGCTGCGCCACAGCAGCAAGCTCAGCCAAGCTTGCCATGCGCGTCTCATCAGGCTGCGGGCTGCGCTGAAAGACCAGTGAGAGCTGACGTGAGGTCGACATGATAGAACAGCTTGCCCCCGCCTGCGCGTAGCGCCAGGAGTCCTTGCCTTCGATGTCGACGGGCACATCGTGCTTGTGTTGCTTGACGACGGCAACCCTGATACCTGCCGCTTCAAGGGCGGGTATCAGGGCGCTGATATAGGTCGTTTTGCCTGAATTTTTTCTGCCGACAAAAGAAATAACGGGAATCATATTATTAATTTGATTCTGCAATCTTTTTTGCCAGGCAATGCTGTGCAACCGCTTGCTCCAGAGGCTCCATCAGCAGGCTCTCAAGCCGCAGATCAACCAGCTGACAGTCTTCTTTCAGATCCTTCTCACTCAGGGTCTTCTGGGTTCCGTCACAGAGCTTGCAGAAATAAATCCGGCGTGCCATGTCACCTTCATCAAAGTGATAGCTCAGCGCAGCCTGCGTGCGGGTGCCACAGCGCGTACAGCGAATGCGCTCGAAATCCCAGACATTTTCGCAGTGAGCACACCACAGCTGGCGCGGGCTGCCGTAGCCCTCGCCCTCTACTTCGCGCAGCGTAGCCATCGCAGCAGGATGCCCACAGACCGGACAGTCCCCCGTGTCAGGGCGCGGCGTCATCGCCGTATCATCAGAGCTGTCTGGGAGCTCTCCCTCTGCCCCTCCTGGGTATGATTCGCTTTCTTCCCATGCTGCCATGAGCTGATCATAGAGCTCCTTGCCCAGGCGGTCGCGATAGCGCTGAATCGATGCTTTGTCTGTGTGAGTAATCACCGTGGTTCCTCCTTCAAAGGCGTGCGTGACTGCAGGATAAAAAATAATGCGAGCCACCAGATTGTCTTTTCTGGCAGCCCGCATTGATACCGTGAAAGTTCTTACTATTTTAACAAAAGGCTTATCTCAAGGCGCCTACTTTTCGACCACGTTTTCGCCGCTTGCCAGCTCTTTTTCTGCCCAGTGACCCCAGTGGTACAGGGCGTCAGACTCTGACACGTAGCCATCGCCAAACATGACCCGCGGCAGCCTGCGGTAGGGCTGGAAAATGCCCGCACCCAAAAAGATGTGCACCACAATCAGAATCATAAAGACGGCCGTTGCGATCTGATGGATGAACTTTGCCGCAGCAAAGAGCCAGGTCGGAATGATGGTCGTTCCCAGCAGCATCAACACGCCGGTCATCATGAAGGCAAAAATCAGCAGATACATAACAATGTCTGAGGCGCGTTGCCCGCTCTTGATGTAGTGCTGCTTTGGCATGTGGTACTTCTTTGGATTAAACAGGTACAGCGGGAAAAACTTCATGAAATCCACGTCGTCTTTGTCCCAGCGCGCAAAGAGATTCTTGAAGGCATGCGTCAGGTTGCTGGGCTTGATTAGGTAGCCCAGAATCGGCACGACCACAAAAATTATCCCCAGCACCTTATGTGCGCTGGTCGTTCCCACCAAAAAGCCAGCACCAACGAGCTTGCCCAGTCCCGGGAAGAAGAGGAAAAGCCCCGTAAAGAGGAGGAGCAGCCCACACACGGCATAGACCCAGTGCACCAGACGTGCCCAAAAATCGTGACGTTTAATGTACTTAGTCATTTTTGCTCACCTCGCTTTCTACCTTCTTTTCCCCGGATTTTACCTCATCTTTGACGGCGTCTTTCAGGCCGACCTTGACAATCGGCGCATCGGGATCCATGGGTTTACCGCCGTCACAGGTGATGCGCGTGACGGGGTCGTAGGTGTACTGCTCGTTACCGTACTGCGAGCCGCGTCCGCCCAGCAGGGCTAGGCTGACGACACCGACAGCCCCCAGGGCTCCTACCCCACCGATGACCGGCAGCACACCTTGCAGGCGCGTGACCAGGGGTGGTTCTGGGGTCAGGGGCAGACCGTGAGCTTTGGCTCCGTAGGGTAGGACGGCGATGACGCCCATGCCACCCATTTCGTTCACGCCATAGACCTGAACGTCGGGATACTGGTTGCGAATGGCAAGGGCCCTGTTTTGTGCCAGCATGACCATTTCGTTGCGACCGCCAAACTGCAGGGCGCGGCCCGGGCAGGACTTGACACAGGCAGGGCTTCTGCCGGCATCGATGCGGTCGACACACATACTGCATTTACGTGATTTGTGTTCACGCACGCACAGTTTTGGTACATGGAAGGGACAGGCTGCAACACAGTATTCGCAGCCAATGCATTTGTCAGCGTCGATGGCGACAGCACCCATGTTGGTGCGGTGCATAGCACCCGAAGGACAGACCGTGATGCAGGGTGCGTCCCCGCAGTGCTTGCAGGCGTCACGCCCTAAGGCCATGCCCACGCTACCCGCTGCTGGCTCGAGCTCATTAAAGGTGACGCGCAGCCAGACATCGCCGGTATTTGCAGGTGGGTTTTCCCAACTGCCGGTAAAGGGTGCGTCCCCGTAATCGAGAGGAGCCGGCAGCATATTCCACTGCTTGCAGCCCGCCTGACATCCCTTGCAGCCGGTGCACTTTGATCCATCGAAAAAGATTGCTCCGTTACTGGTAGTCATCTACATCACCCCACCTTCCGAATATCAACCAGGAATGCTTTGTATTCCGGAATGAAGGTGTTTCCATCCCCTACCGTTGGTGTGAGCTCATTAGCACTTGCACCGCGCGCCATGCCCACACGGCCCCAGTGCCAGGGCAAGCCTACCTGATGGACTTTCTTGCCATCAATGTGTAAGGGTTTGATGCGCTTTGTCACCATGGCATAGACCTCGATAGTTGATCTCTTGTTCTTGACCTCGACCATGTCACCGGTCTTGATGCCCTTGTCATCTGCCAGATCTTCTGAGATCTCGACAAACATATGGGGCATCATTTCTGCCGTAAAGGGCATGTTGCGGGTAAAGTTGCCCGTCTGCCACTGTTCTACGACGCGAATAGTCGTTGCCACAATGGGGAACTCTGCACTGCTACCCAGCTTTGCTGCTTCAGCATATACCAGGGCGCAGGGGTTGTTTTGCGTCTGTGATAAGGGATTATCAACAGGCGATTCCATCGGCTCA
>WRBW01000115.1 GCA_009784345.1 Coriobacteriia bacterium
CTAGAGCCACTATGCTTATCACAACCCTGCTTTGGATACTTATCATCATCTGCTTTGTCGCAGCATTTGCGTCACTCGTCATGCCGGTCATACCTGGCATCCCCCTTCTCTGGGCAGGGGTACTGATCTATCACTTCGGCATCGACGGGGCCCAGCTGGGCTGGTTCTTCTGGCTTGCACTGACAGCTGGCTCCCTCGCCGTCCTGCTGGCAGACGTCATCGCTAATCGCTACTTCTTGACCAGGTCTGACAGCAGCACCTGGAGTGAGCGCATCGGACCTGTCGCCATCATCGTCGGAGCCTTCATCATCCCACCCTTCGGACTGATCATCGTGCCCTTCGCAGCCGTCCTCGCCATCGAGCTTCTCCACAAAAAATCGCTCGACCAAGCATTTCGCATCGCCGGCGCCACGGTCATAAGCTTCCTTTCAAGCACCGTCGCTAAAGCCCTCATCCTCGCCGCACTCGTCATCCTCTTCATCATTTACATCCTGTAAACTGCATTCTACGGTCCCGCCATAAAGCGGGGGAGTGCGTCCAAACCACCCACCCACCCGACCGCCACTGCGATAAAACTTCCGTAAATTCTCAAAAATCAAAAGTTTTCGGAAGTTTCTGTTAGAATTGCTCCATGAGAATACGCAGACAAGCACAAATGAAGCTCCTTCACGAACTGAAAGATAAGCCCATAATGAAAATTGTTACGGGTATACGTCGGTCTGGAAAATCTTACCTCCTCGAGCACTTTGCAGATGAGCTCATGCAGCAATACGGAGTCAAGGAAAGCTGTATCCAGTATATAAATTTTGAAAGTCTTGATTATGAGGGAAGCTATGATTATCGTGGTGTGTACAAAGAGCTGAAGGAAAACTTTATCGAGGGAAGCATGAACTATGTTTTTCTCGATGAGGTTCAAGAGGTTTCAGACTTTGAGCGCCTCCTTGATGGTCTTCATGTGCGCAAGGACGTCGATGTCTATGTCACGGGCTCCAACGCTTGGATGCTCTCTTCTGAATTGGCTACGCTCATTTCTGGTCGATACGTTCAAATACATATGCTGCCCTTCTCTTTCTCAGAATTTGTGGAATATACGTCTGGACATCAGGCTCTCTCTGCTTTGTCTCAAAACGCACTGCTTGATCACTATATTGCTCACAGCTCATTTCCCCTAGCAATCGATATTTCACTCGCGACGCCAGAAGGTGAAAACGCCTATCTGCGAGACCTTTACGACACGGTCTTGAACAAAGATGTGCTCACTAGATTTCGGATTAACAACAAGCGCGGCTTCGAAAACGTCTTGCGCTTTGCTCTTGGGCACATTGGCAGCATGCTTTCGCCCGGAAACATGGCTGCTACCATGAGGGCTGACGGTCAGGCAGTAGATGACAAGACCATCAATCGCTATCTCGACATTTTGCATCAGATTTTTCTTCTTTACCAGGTTCAACGCTTCGATATCCGGGGAAAAAAGCAGCTTGCTACCAAAGAAAAGCACTACTGCGTCGATGTCGGTCTAAGGCGTGCCCTTCTGGGGCGAGGTGATCATGCAGATCGCGGTCACTTGCTCGAAAATGTTGTGTATCTCGAGCTCATTCGCCGCGGATTTCAAGTCTGGGTGGGGAATGCACAGGCAGGTAAAGAGGTAGATTTCGTAACGAAAGACGGCCGTGGCAATATGGGGTATTACCAGGTCGCATGGACTGCCATCGAACCCACTACGCATAAAAGAGAGCTGGCACCTCTTCTGGAAATCAATGATAACTATCCAAAGTACCTCCTGACCACCGACGAATTCGACTTGAGCCAAGACGGCATTATTCACTCATCGGTCGCAGGTTGGCTCCTGCAAGAACAGTCACAATAAGAAATAAACAATAAAGAAGCGGCGGAGCACGTCCAAACCACCCACCCGCCAGTTGTAGTTACGTCATTGCGGGCTTGACCCGCAATCTAATTGTCACCGAAGCGCCTCGCGTCAGCATCTACCTATTCCATGACGAAACCCGACCCTCGCCCTCACCCTCACCCTCAACCTGCACAAACGTGCGACCCCCCATGTCTGACCTCACCGCTATAGTACAATCGGTATGCATATCCTTCGCCATAATGCTTGCATGCATGACCAGAACGGGGGAAGCCATGCTTGACAGATTTTTGGATATATTCAGCTTTGTTGGCTCTGCATTAATGGGGCTCTCGATTCTCTACGGTCTCTTCATGCTCTTTATTTACCTACCAGGCAAGTGGCTCTGGAAACAAATCTACCAGGCCTTCTTCGAACCAGAAGACGTAAAAGAAGAGAGGCTCAGGTTCGAGCGCATCCTACGCGAAACCAACTTCAACAGCGGCGGAGGGGGCGTTATCGACATACCCGGCGGACGTCCTGGCGACGGAGGCGGCGGCTGCTAACCATAAAGCGGGGGAGAGCGTCCAAACCACCCACAGCTCACGTCACCCCGCACTTCCTGAGCGTAGTCGAAGGATCTTGGCATTTCACCCTTGACCCTTGCCTTGACCCTGCACTCCACCCCTGTAATGCACATCCCACATGCCCGAACTGGCACAAAACGCAGCGCACCACCAATATATGCCCGCTCGGGCACAATCCGCCGCTCTTTGCTATAATATGCCCGTACGCACGCACGACGCACGCACGCACACAAAAGAATCGGAGCACATTATGAGGCGCAGAGTCACATCAGTAGAAGACCTCGGGCAGGAATTGCGACGTACCAGAAAGAGCCAAGGCATGACTCAAAAAGAACTCACGGACTTTTTCTCCACCTTTAGTCGGGAATTCCTCTCTGATCTCGAAAACGGCAAGCCCAGTGTAGAGATGGGCAAAGCACTTGCTGCAGCACATTCGCTCGGGCTGCAAATATACGTAGAAAGTGCCACTGAAGCTCAGAGCAGGGTCAGCTCATGAAGCTCTCCATATATCAAGATATACTCTGTGTCGGCAGTATCAGCACCAGTGATAAGGGCTTCTCTTTTCGCTATACGCAGGAATTCCTTGCTACTAAAACGGCAGCAATATCACTTTCACTACCACTCCAGGTAGC
>WRBW01000116.1 GCA_009784345.1 Coriobacteriia bacterium
GCGGTGAAAGCCGAGGGCATATTGCGGCAACTGGGAACTTACAGCGATGAAGAAATCGAGATTATCGTACATGCCGTCAAGTATCACAGCGCAAAGCGCAAATTTCACGGACCCTATGATGAGCTGCTGAAAGATGCTGACGTATTGAGTCACTGCCTCTACAGCCCTGAGCTTTCAGTCAGCGATAAAGAGCATGCGCGCTTCCAAAAACTCAAAGCCGAGCTCTCGCTTGAATAAGCTCAGCGCATCATCCATTTGCTCAATGATAAAACATGACAAAGAATACTAAGAGGTGATAAGGCGGCGGAGTGGTCCATGTTCAGCTAGTCGATGGGGCGGGTCATCTTTTGTGTTTCGTTGTTAAAGCCCAGGTGTTCGTAGAAGCCAATGGCATGCTTATTGGCGCTGAAGACCTCGAGCGTCAACATGGGGAATCCCTGTTCCTTGCACCACTGATCGGCCGCCTGAAGAAGCTCTTTAGCCACGCCCTTGCCTTGAGCTTCATGTGCTACGGCAACGCGCTCGATGTGGCCGAAGCGACGTTTTGAGATCCAGTCTTTTTCAGGTTCGAGCTGAATGAATCCCAGTATGGTGCCCGTGTCTGCCTCTTCTGCCACAAGCACCACAGACTCTTTGGGGGGATCATCGAGGTCTGCCTCGAAATTTGCCATCTGAAGCTGCGCCAGAAAGTCAGTGTCAATACGCGTCGGAAAGTCGAAGTCCATCAGGCGCCTGCTAATTTCAAGCACCTGCTGCCGGTCTGATTCTGCACAGTACGGTCTAATAGGCATGGACGCACTCCCCCGCTTTCTTTGCCTCTAGTCGTGTAGGATGACGCGGTCTTTGATATCTGCGGAAGCCTTGTCTTCAGGCGCAGTTGTGGGGTTGCCAAACACCATCTGCCCCAAGAGCTTCCAGCTGGCAGGTATCGACCAGGTGCGAGCTACTTGCTCATCGATGAGGGGATTGTAGTGCTGTAGATTGACGCCCAAACCTTCGAGCGTGAGGGCAGTCCAGATGTTTTCCTGCAACATGGCGTTTGCCTGCATGGCCCACAGGGGGAAGTTTTCAGCAAAGGTGGGAAACTGTTTTTGCAGGTCTGCGACGATGTCCATGTCGTCAAAGTAGAGAATCGTGCCGGCACCTGCGGCAAAACCAGCAATCTTTGTCGCCGTTGGCTCGAACTTTTCTTCAGGCACGATGGTCGCTAGGATGTCGCGGGTAAGCGCCCAAAGTTTGTCGTGTTGCTCGCCCATCAAGATGACCGCGCGCGCTGTCTGAGAGTTAAAGGCTGAAGGCGTATTGAGGGTCGCGGATTCGACGATTTCACAAATTCTATCCGTGCTGACCACGATGTCTTTGTCCAGAGAATAGTTTGTGCGTCTTTGTGCGAGCGCATCGAGGTATTCATTGGTGTTCATTCTGTGTCACCTTTTTCCTGTCGGTCGAAGTGCCTGCTCATCTGTATCGCAGAGCTAGTAAGTATTTTGAAGCAATCAATTCTACACCCTCGAGCAGGCGGAGTGCGTCCATACCTGCTACTCCAAATGTCCAAGTATAAGAAAATATAAGAAAGTCTAAGAAAGTCTAAGGAAGTCTAAGAAAGTATAAAGTAGTATAAGGAAGTTTAAGAAAGTCTAAGAAAGTCTAAGAAAGTCTAAAGAGGTATAAGCAACTAGAAAGTAGCAAGTGCTTTTGCGAGGGGGCGCAGGTCTTTCAGGATGGGCTGGCAGTAATGGACGCCCTCCGCCGTTTGAATTATGAGCGCACCAGCGACGGGTCTATCTTCGGCTTTAGATTTGGCAAGAGTTTTGCCTACATCTTTTTCGTAGATGTTGAACCAGACAGATTTGATGTCCGCAAAGGGTATTTCGACCTGGTCTGTTAGGTCATTGTCATCCCAGACATCATCAGGGTCGAGCTGTGTTGCGCCGAGCCACTGGCCCTCGCGCGTGCCTTCTAGGCGACTGAGCCTTTTCAGGTTACCTTTTGCCATGATCTCCATCGGCTTTGCCAAAATGATGCTGTCATCTGTTTTCAAAACCAGATACTGTGGCATTCTGCTGATATAAAAAATCGCATCGATTAAATAACCTAGCAGCAGACCATAAAACATGCCGCCAATGTAGATGCCCGCCACAACTCCGTAGACACTTGCCGCCATGTCGGCATAGTTACCCAGCAGGTCGCTGTTTATCAGCACATTTTCGATAAAGTGCGTAATCTGATTACCAAAAAGAAAGAGTGGCGCTGAGGTCAGCAGCCATATCAGAAAGGGGCGCTGCAGCCCTAGAAAAGGCTGATGCTTCGTTGCGAGTATTTCGGGCTGATTAGTGTAAGTCATATATTAATAATTATTTTCGCCCAAGTGCTTTTTCGCGTCAACCGGACTTTATGTCGTGAGTGCACAAGGTTTGACTATGTCAAATGAGCTTGATACTGTAGATTCTGCTGGAGGCGTCGCCATTGCTGGATAGCGGAGGCCACGCCTCTTTTTCGGGGGAAAGGACAAAATGAATGCAATAGCCAAGTTGCTTTCTTCTCGGAACGCCCTGAGGGGGTGCAGTCTTGGTCATTACACGATGTCACTTAGAAACTGTCCTTCTTTCAAAACAATATGCTTCCCGTAGCTGTCTGATTCTAGAGAGTCCATAAATAAATCCCAGCCTCCTATGAATACTTCAAGGAAGTGATCAGAATTTCCCCTAGCGATGTATCGCTTTTGATACTCCTCTTTTAACTTACGCTGTGGATAGCACAGGTAATAAGGTACCTCCTCGAACTGGAGAAGCATTAAGACAAGTCTGTCGGAAGGAATCAGAATGGTTTTTTCCGACTTCAAAACCTTTTTGATTGCGGCAATGTAATTGTTGGGCCAGTCTAGGTTCATTTCGGTATCTGGGCAAGCCTTAGCCCTCTCTGAATCTGCAGAGACTTCAGACTCAATGACATATTTGTACGCACCCAAGGTCAAGTCATTAAAGGCGCTTGGGTGCTTAGCAGCAAGC
>WRBW01000117.1 GCA_009784345.1 Coriobacteriia bacterium
GCAGCGCATGACAACGGGCGAGCCCGACGACGACATGATTGAAGTCGCGCTTACCTCGACGCGTGCAGTGCTCGCCGCAGAACAAGGCATGATCGCGGTGCCAGAAGCCGAAGCAGAAGAAGCCGAAGAAGCCGAAGAAGCCGTCCTGCCCGCAGAGTTCGACCTGCTAGACGACGAAATATAGGATATCTACCACCTTTAGGTACAATTCATCATATGCTACTTGCCATCGACATAGGAAACACCCAAACCGTGCTGGGGCTCTTTGAAGGCCAGCAGCTACGTCATACCTGGCGTCTGGCAAGCGACACCACACGCACCAGCGATGAGCTCAAAGCTTTCGTGACCCAGCTCTTTTTCGAAGCGGGCAAAAAGCAAGACCAGCCTGTGGCCATCAGCCGCGTCATCGTTGCCAGCGTTGTGCCAGCTTTGACGCGCATCTGGGCAGATCTTGCCTGCGACCTCAGTTATCTGACGCGCGACAGCAAGCCCGTCATCGTTGACGCAAGCCTCGCGCAATCCCTCTGTGCGCCCGGCGCCAGCCCGCAAGAGGTCGGTGCTGACCGCATCGCCAACGCTTTGGCTGCACGCACGCTCTACGGCGCCCCTGCCATCGTAGTCGACTTTGGCACGGCAACTAACATCGACGTCATCGACGCCGCGGGTCTTTACCTAGGCGGCATCATTTCCGTGGGCATCCAAACCGGTGCCGACGCCCTGTTTCGCTCCGCTGCCCGCCTGCCTGTCATCGACCTGGCCGTGCCCGAGCGCGTGCTGGGCACCAATACGAAGCAAGCCGTCCAGTCAGGCATCCTCTACGGCGAGGCAGCAAAAGTCGACGCCCTGATTGCCGCACTGAAAAAGGAAAACCCACAGCTTGACCGCCCAGACATCCCCGTTATCGCAACGGGCGGCTTTTCGACCTCGATTGTGCCGCTGATAACAGCCGTCACCGCCATCGACGAGCACCTGACCCTCAAAGGCCTCCAGATTCTGGCCGACCAGGCAGATGCCGCAGCTACACAGGTTGCTGTCAACGCGGATGGGGGAGTGCGTCCATGACTGAAATGATTCGCATCGGCAGTAAGGTTGTGTCAAAAGACAAGCTCTACTCTTCAATCGACCAGCTGCTCGAAGAACGCTCGCAAGGTGCGACCCAGGCAGAGGCCGCGCGCATAGCAGGTGTTTCACGCAGCTTTGTCTCGAACCTCGAGACCCTGGGCGAGGTCAGATATGGCGCCCGCGTCGCACTCATAGCTTTTCCCATTTCAAATGGGCCTGAAGTGCAGGCGCTCGCAGAAGAGTTCTCCCTCGACTTTGTCCTCATTTTCTCTCAGGACGAACGCGCGCGGGCAGAAATGGCCGAAGCAAAAGACGTCATGAACCAACTGCTCGACACTTTGGTCGAGCTCAATGACTATTCAGCGGTGATAGTTTGCGCCAGCGACTGGCGCATATCAACCATGAAACGTCTGCTTGATTCCGATGTGATCGGTATCGAACTGGGCGTCTCTCCCATACAAAACGACGTAGAAGTCGACCTTGATACCCTGCGTGGGGTCATGTCAGAAGTAGTTGACGTGGCTCGTCAGACCCCGCAACCCGTTGGACGCATCAGCGAACGCGGGCAGCGGGTACGCAAGGCCTGGGAACAGCTGCGCCGCCCCTTATAAACAATCAGAATTAAGAGGCTAAAAACATGAAAAAAGTAGTAAGTATATCGCTGGGCTCTTCAGAGCGCGACCATCAAGTTCAGGTGCGTTTGGGCGAAGAAGATTTCATTGTCTGCCGACAGGGAACCGACGGCGATTTTGAACTCTTGAAAAAGCGTCTAGCTGAAATGAACGATGACCCAGAGGTCGCAGCCATAGGACTAGGCGGTGCAGACCTCTTTCTGAACGCCGCTGGCCGCACCTACTGGTTTCGCGAAATGAAACCTCTGGCAAAGATTGTCACAAAGAAAGCCTTTGTCGACGGTTCTGGCCTGAAGGGAGAGGTCGAGGCAGACACCGTGCGCTACATGCAAGAAGACCTGGGCGTAGACTTTAGCAACAAAAAGGTCATGGTTACCTCTGCCGTTGACCGCTGGGGACTTGCCATGGGCTTTGAAGACGCAGGTATCGACACCGACTTTGCTGACCTCTACTTCATCCTGGGCGTGCGCAAAATCATCCACAGTGCCCGCGTGCTGACGCGCGCCATCCGCATCATAGCTCCGGTTGCTATCAATCTGCCCTTTAGCTGGCTTTACCCTTCGGAGGCTGACCATACCATTAAGCCTGCCACGAATGCATGGACAGACCGCATGTATCACGACTATGACTACATCGCGGGCGATTACAAGCTCATTATCAAGAACATGCCTGCAGACATGCGCGATACCTGGGTGATAACTAATACCACGACCAGTGCCGACATTGATTTCCTCAAGGCTCACGGGGTCAAGAACCTGATCACCACCTCGCATCGTCTAGAAGGCCGTAGCTTTGGCGCGAACGTCATGGAAGCCTTACTGGTGGCTTCAGAGGGCAAGAAAGAGGCTCTGACACCTGAGTGCTACTTGAGGCTCATGAAGAAATATGACCTAGGGCCAGAGCTTCACGACCTGAGCAAATAAGGACTTGTGTTAGACTAGGCATTCGTTTTTCTCCCTATCTGCGAGAAAAGATGACACACACGATATATGACAGCTGTGCTGCAAGCAGGTAGCACACTTTTGATATGAGAGGGAAAGAATATGGGTAGTCTCGGAGTAGCGACAGCAAAGCCTGATTTTAAGACCGCAGCTGACCTGATGGGCGTCTTGCCTGCTTCAACCGAAGTTGTTGATGGTCATCTGCACATAGCAGGTGTCGACATGGTCGAACTTGCCCGCGAGGCAGGAACAGCACTTTACGTCATGGATGAAGAGCATATTCGTACCCAGCTTCGTGATTACCGTAAATGGATGAGCTATCACTGGCAAGACGTCGATGTTATTTATGCGGGCAAAGCTTTTCTGTCGAAA
>WRBW01000118.1 GCA_009784345.1 Coriobacteriia bacterium
CCGCGCATTGACGAAGCCGCCGCCGGTGATTTTGCGGGACTGATAATTATGGCAGGCAGCGCGCGCAAGCTCGAGACCATCATGCAAGACCAGATGGATGAGTACATGCAAAACGCCAAGGGTCTCCAAAAGTGGATTGGCAACATGCAGGTTAAAAGCATGGGCGCGAAGCTTTCAGGTATTTATGATTTAACGGACGAGGAAGCCCAGAATACGAAATTCGCCGGTGGCACGACCCTGTACTATCTGAAGGACATGGGCTCGTGGCCGACAGAAGAGTATCTGAAGACGACTGACAAGCCAATCTTTATCTTCCAGGGCGAGGGCGATTTGCAGGTCAGTGTCGAGAAGGACTATAAGCTGTACCAGGAAATGCTTGCCGGAAGGCCAAACGTGACCTTTAAGCTCTATTCCGGGCTAAGCCATGCCTTTATCCCGACGACGAACACCGACATTACCAAAGTAATGCAGGAGTTTAAGGCAGGCGGCCAGGTGGAACCCGTGGTCATCGAGGGCATCGCCGACTGGATCAAGTCCCAATAAGCAGTGGATTTGAAACTAGTATGAATTAAATATGTAATAGATATGTAGACGAAATGCACGAATAGTGGTAGTCTCTTAGTAATACGAATAGAGGGGACTGCCATGAAGCGCTTATTCAGTGGCCACTATGCCTGGGCCGTTAGCGCACTCGTTTTGGGGTGCGTGGCCCTATTGGTCGTAATCATCCCGGCTCTGCCCAGTCTGGCATCAGACCCACCTGATTCAAAGTGGGACAGTTTTATTCTGGTCGCCGGAGAGGATGGCAGCGAGTTCAAAGCCGGCACCAAAGATGGCGTCGACCTGTCGTCGGCGCAACCTGGCGAAATCTTCACGGGTAAATCTGTCGAGCATCAGCTCTTTGCTGGCGACCCCAATGGTCTTGTCACCGTAAAGCTCGAGGCCTGGGCGCTCTCCTACCGAAATGACCTAAACGTCTTAACAAACCCGCTTGATATCCTCTACACTGATGCGATACATGGTCCCGTCTACCTCGAGATTGTCGATGATCTGGGGGACTTTCGCATCACACCTAGCGGCATGCCACCGCCTTCAGTTAACTACGTCGTAGAAGCAGGACCAGGCAATACCCTGGTGTGGAAAATCCTGAACCCGCAGGTCTTGTACGGCAGCGCACCCTACACGCTGAGCTATGAGCTCGAAGTCGACATCGATGACAGCTCGACTATCGCACTTGACTGGAACTTCAAGACGGGCGAAGCGCGCGCCCGCTTCAAAACCTCACAAACCAATCCCATCTATTGGCAGCGTGTTACCACAGAGGCGGCCGTTTTGACGGTTGAAGTCATCCACATCAGCACCAATGCAAGTCCTGCTGCCTTTAATGGGGCTCTGATTGATGACTATGAAAAGTTCTACCGCCTGGACTTTGGCAAAAACGAAGGCAGATCAACCACGGTACCTGCCTTCATATTAAATTCAGGCAATAACCTGGTCATCAATCCGCAGGCCATTTGGAACCGCGGGGCAGACCGGGTGCGGGTAACCCACATGATGACCGGTGAAATGCGCCTGCTCGAGTGGCATGCACAGCGCGTTGGGTCGGTCATTGTCCTGACGGTTCTGGACCAGTACGGACCGAGCATGCATGGACAGTACTCCCTCGACACCGGTAGCAGCCAAGGCAGCAATGTCACTTTGCGTATTGACCGTCATGTCGTTTCTGAAGGCTGGCGCCACATCGAGCAGGGTAAGGCAGGAACGGTGACCTACAGCTGGGAGACTGAACTGGGTGTTGTGACCGAAGTGCTGTCCTCTACTATTCCTGTCATAGGGCAAATGGGTATTTTCCGTGACCTGTCGACGATTAATTTCGACCTTGAGGTCATCAAAGATTACGGTACCTCAGGCTTTCATCGCTACTGGGGGCAGGACCGCTATACCTTACAAGAGTTGCGCATTCGCGTCTATGACGGCAGCGGTGTGACGAAATACCTCGACTTTGCGCGCGTGGAAGACCCGACGGGAGCCTACCGTATCTATAACTACAGCGGTATGTCGACATCAGGCACCATTGTGCGCTTTAGCGAGGCGACACCGACGCTCCTGCGCGGCATTAGAAGCTATGACGACCATGACGAGGCACTGCATTTCGAGGCCTATGAGCTGGACAATTGGGATCCCAGCCTTTTGCGCAAACCGACGGTTACCACGACCTACCTGCTTGATATCGCAGGTAGCACGGTCACAGATGATTGCCTCTTTGATGCAGGCGAGCCGGGCGATTGGCTGGAAGAAATCTCACTACTGGTGACCAACAATTACTCGCGCCCCGACTTTGGCGAGCTCTCGCTAGCTAAGTCGCTGTCGGGCTTTCCCTATGACTGGGGCTATAACCTACACAGCGAGTTCGAGGTGCGCGTTTGGGACGCTATTGGCGAAAACCCCGATAGTGCCGTTGTCGGCAACTATCTGATGTTCCGCCCGCGCCCCGAAGACCCAGACCGCCCCGATAAGTCGATTCCTTATGGCTATGCAGAAGGCACGCTGTACTGTACGGGCAACACAGGCACGAATGAATATAAGACCCTGGATGCCTATCTGGCATTCTATGACGACTATATGACAAACGGCGGAAGCCTTGATGACTGGATTGACGGTGCCGCAAGCCCCGATCCCTGGAACTGGTCAGATAAGATTTGGCAGCGAAAGGTGCTGGAACGCGAGGACATCGTCTTGACCTCACTTGAAATCAGCGCAGACCAGCTGGCTGACCCGCCAACCTTGTCCTTCCTGTGGCCGGGCCCCTATGAAGTACACGAATTCCAACCCGGCGGCAGTTTTGAAGACCTGGTGTCAGAAACAACCAGCCCCACCGTCGAACCCTGGACCTATCATAACCTGTACGTCAGCGAGCTCGATGGCGAATACCGCGTCGTCGAAGAAAGCGACGTTCCTGC
>WRBW01000119.1 GCA_009784345.1 Coriobacteriia bacterium
GTTCGTGCGATAGCACCCAGACCTTCAGGAATGTTTTGCTTCATAATTTCAAGCAAATGCTCGCGCTGCCCGGCAACAATTTTCTTTGAGACCGCACGACGATCAGAATAAGGCATGAAGACCAGAAAGCGTCCCGGGATGGAAAGTTCCATAGTCACGCGGGCACCCTTTGTACCCATGGCGTCTTTCACCACTTGCACGATGACGGTCTGCCCCACCTGCAAGTGACTGGATATCTGGCGCTTCCCCGGCTTACCGGGAGGCGCCGCAACCCTAGCGGCACCCTTGCCGCCCGTAGCTGCCGCTGCCGCTGACCCAGTCGCAGCTGCTGCGGCTGCGCTGCCACCAGCAGCATTGCCAGAATGGACGCTCTCCACCCGTACATCATCGACATACAGATAGGCATTCTTTTCAAGGCCAATGTCGACAAAGGCCGCCTGCATACCGGGCAAAACATCGGTGACTTTGCCCAGATAGATATTGCCCACGACGCTGCGTTTGGCGCGTTCAATATACAGTTCTACCAGCTGTTTGTTTTCGCATATTGCGACGCGGACCTCGCTGTGGTCCTGCGAAATAAGCATTTCGCGCGTTACGGTGCTCGGCATCTCCTTCTCCCCACTTGGCGGTGGACGCGCAGGCCGTAACGACAGGAATCCTAGGGCAAGAGCTGCAACACCGCGCCTTGAGGGTCTTCTGCAAAAAGCCCTGTGCGGTCGATGCTCATGACATACCCCGTGAAATCGTCTGCCGTACCGCTTGCCGTACCGCTTGCCATACAAGGTGCCATACCACGTGTCATAGCATGGCCACTACTATCGGGAGCCGGTACACCAGCCGCATGCCACAAAGCCGCAAGCAGAGCGTCGGGTCGAACAGACCCAGACTGAGAGATTCGCAGCGTCAACGTCATCTGAACTGTTGACCCCATTGCTACCACCGTGACGTCTTTCGGGACGTGAGTGGCCGAATCAAAAACTTTCGTCTTTCCTTTGTGCTCTACCTCCAGCGTGTCGCGCGCGCGCAGCGCCGCCAACCCCGCCTCAAGCGCCTCCTGCGTGAAAACAGACGACGCATCATTACCCTCTATTGTAACGCAGATATCTTGCAGCGTTATGGCGGCAGAAAGCGAGGGTTCTTTCGTGCCAACATAACCTGCCTTTTGTACGGGCAACAGGGGTGACTGCACCTCTTTTAAGCGGCGGAGTGCGTCCATCGGCTTGAGGTAATCAGTCAGGGTGATGTCAAAGTATTCTGCACTACTGCCCATGGCTACGGACAAGGCCGGTCCCGATGCCAGACGCATCTGCGGGTTAAAGCCTTGGCTGACCGCAAAGGGCAGACCAGCGCGGCGCACCATGCGGGTCAAGGCGCGCTGGACTTCAAGGTGTGACAGAAAGCGGCCGCGGCCTGCTTTGGCGTACTGGACGCGAAGGCGAAAAAAGCTCGTGTTGGTCATGGTCTACTCTTCTCCCCCGGTCGTGGACTGTTCGCGCTGCGGTGCGCAGGCCAAGGGGGCATCTGGCTGATCAAGGTCGGTCGCCAGGTGAATGTCGATGTCGAGGTTTTCACAGGCATCACAGTTGCTACATTCGCCCAAAACGCAGTCTGGAGTGTAGGCACCTGTCAGGGCGGCTGCGGCTTCTTCGCGCATCCAGTCATCGCTGACACCGGTGTGCAGGTGGGCCCAAGGCAGGGCCTTGTTTTGATCAAGCGTTGTATTAATAAGTGCTTCAAGGTCGATACCCAGGTTGTCTGCTGCTGCCTGCCAATAGCGATAGTCAAAGTTGTCGACGTAGGCGATTTCGCCGCGCGAGCTCGCCCAGACCTCTTCAATGAGAGCTGCAATTTCACGTCCACCACGTGCCACCAGCCCTTCGACAAAGGAGCCTTCGGCATCATGCCATGACAGCTTGACGCCCTTACGCGGCGTAGCTTCCTGCAAGATTTTCTGACGGCGCAGCGTTTCTGCCGGTAGCAGCTGGGGCGACCACTGGAAGGGCGTGTGTGCCTTTGGCACAAAGGTTGAAACACTGACATTAATCTGTACGGCTCCGCGCTTGTTGGGCAGTGCCGATTCACGCGCGACTTGTGCCACGCGCTGTACCAGTTGTCCAATAGCTGCCACGTCTTCATCTGTTTCAGTGGGCAGCCCAATCATGAAATACAGCTTGATGCGGTGCCAGCCCTGCGAAAAGGCATAGGCGACCGTATCGAGCAGCTGATCTTCGTCAACACCTTTGTTAATGACATCGCGCAGACGCTGTGAACCTGCTTCTGGTGCAAAAGTCAGGGATGATTTCTTACTTGATCCCGTGCCCTTATCTGCCAGCAGGCGTGCCAGATCAATGCTGAAATTGTCAACGCGCAGCGACGGGATGCTCACGCTGACCCCCGTGCCAGAAAAGCGGCGCTTCAGGCGGGTCAGGACCTCTTCTATCAGGCTGTAATCAGTGGTAGAAAGCGAAGTCAGTGAGACCTCATTAAAGCCAGTGCGCTCGATACCAGAAATGGCTGCAGCCACTATTTTGTCTGCCGGCCTTTCACGAACAGGGCGGTAGGTAATGCCTGCCTGACAAAAGCGGCAGCCTCTGGTACAGCCCCGTCTGACTTCGACCGTCAGGCGGTCATGAATGGGCTCTGCATAGGGCACCAGCAGACAATGTGGCGCAAAGTCTGCGCTGTGAAAATCATGAGCAAGGCGTCGCGTAATAGGCCCTTTTTGCAGGCCAGCATCAAAGAGGCTGGGCACATAGACGCCCGGTATTTCTGCGAGTGCCGCAAGCTTTTCTGCCCGCGCAGCTGCCTTGCCAGCAGCTTTCAGGTCACGCAGTGTGATAAGGATGTCAGTCAGGGCTCCACCATCTGCTTCGCCCAAAAAGACGGCGTCAACAAAGGGTGCCAAAGGCTCAGGATTATAGGAAGCAGGGCCACCCACCATGA
>WRBW01000120.1 GCA_009784345.1 Coriobacteriia bacterium
TACCGTTCGGCCGTGTTTTTCAGTGATTCGCGGGTGGACCAAGAGGCTTTGTCGCGCCAGGGTCGCTATACCAATGAGATTCTAGACAAGGGTACCGATGCCGGTGGCACGGTCGAGGTCTTTGACAGCGTCGAGGCAGCAACAGAGCGCAGCCGTCAGTTGGACGAAATTGCCCTGGGGCAGACAGCGCAGTCGGGTACGGGGAAGCATCACGTGCTGCAGACGATCGTGATTCGGACCTCGGCACTGCTGACAGAGGCTCAGCACAATGACCTGGTCGACAGCATCAAGACTGCCTTTCTCGAGATTAGGTAAGAGCTCTCTATTCCTGCGATAATAGAGGCTTATGATTCTTACCCTTTCGAATATTTCTAAATCTTTTGGTGAACGCGTCCTGTTTCAGGACGTCAATATGCGTATCCTAGCAGGTGACCGCATCGCCCTGATTGGCCCGAATGGTGCGGGCAAGACGACGCTCATGGAAATCATTACCGGTGCGGGGGATGCCGACGACGGTCGTGTCATCTTTGGCAAAGACGTGCGCATCGGTTATCTGGAGCAAGAAGCCCTGGACTTAACCCGTGGGACGGTGCTCGAGGAAGTCATGAGCGCCGCCGCCAGCCTGAAAGAGCTGGAGGAGCACGTCCATTACCTGGAACAGCTCATGGCTGGAGGGCACGGGCGAGCGGGGACGCTCGCCCCTACAGAAGAGCAAAAGGTCAAGGGCGAGGCCCTGAATCGAGTTCAGGGTGACTATGATGACAATACTCAAGAGGAGTTGTTGGCAGAGTACGCGCGTGCGGTCGAACGTTTCGAACAGCAGGGTGGTTGGGATACGGATCATCAGGCTAGAGCCTTGCTGGGAGGCCTGGGATTTTCGCCGGCTGATGCAGATCGCGACGTCAGCGAGTTCAGCGGCGGCTGGCAGATGCGCATCAAGCTGGCAAAACTGCTACTGCGCCAGCCTGACCTCTTGCTGTTAGACGAGCCGACCAATCACCTTGACCTTGCCAGCGTGACCTGGCTTGAAAGCTTTCTTAAGAGCTACAACGGGGCCTTGCTGCTGATCAGCCATGACCGCGCCTTCATGAATGGCGTCGTGACAAGGGTAGAAGAAATCTTTAACAAGACGCTAAACCACTATGCGGGCAACTATGCCTTTTATGAAAAAGAACGCGCCCTGCGCATCGAACAGCTGAAAGTAAAGCGTGCTGCCCAGGAAAAAGAGATGGCGCACATGCAGACCTTTGTCGACCGCTTCCGCTACAAAAACACCAAGGCTGTGGCAGCCCAAGACCGCATTGCGCGCATTGAAAAAATCCGCAAAGAGCTCGTCGAGGTTCCGCCAGAAGCGCCAAAGCTGCGCTTCAAGTTCAAGCAGCCAGAGCGCACCGGTGACCTCGTCATCGAGCTCGCTGGCGTAGCAAAGGCCTACGGTGATCTGCAGGTCTATCAAGACCTGAACTTTAAGCTCTACCGCGGCGAAAAGGTCGCGCTGGTAGGTCCCAACGGTGCCGGCAAGTCGACGTTGCTCAAGCTTTTGGCAGATGCCATCACGCCTGATGCAGGTACGCGCAAATTAGGCGTGCACGTCAGCAGCAGCTACTTTGCCCAGCATCAACTGGAAGAATTGACGGTCACCAATACGGTTTTCCAGGAGGTTGACCAGATTGCCCCCGGATGGACTCAGGGTGAGGTGCGTGGCCTTCTGGGTGCCTTTTTGTTCCATGGCGATGACGTCAATAAAAAGATTTCGGTCCTGTCTGGTGGCGAGCGCGGACGACTAGCGCTGGCAAAGATGCTCATTGAGCCTGCACCTTTGCTGTGCCTTGATGAGCCGACCAATCACCTTGATATCACCAGTGCTGATGTTCTGGAACAGGCCTTGCAGCGCTTTGAGGGCACGATTGCCTTTATCACGCACGACCGCCACTTGATACGTGCTGTCGCGAACAAAATTGTCGAGGTTGACCAGGGTCGCGTCACCATCTACGACGGTGATTATGATTACTACTTATGGAAAAAAGCCCAGGGTGATAGTGTAGGGGCGAGCGTCCCCGCTCGCCCGAAAGATCAAGGTCAAACCCGAGACCCCGGCTCGGAGGCCGGGGTGACAAAGCAGAAGGCCGGGGTGCAGGGTGATAGAGGGCAAGGTCAAACCCGAGACCCCGGCTCGGAGGCCGGGGCGACAAAGGGCAAAACGGCTGCACCTGAACGCAAGTCAAAAGAGCAAAAACGGGCAGAGGCTGAAGCCAGAAATGCCTTCTACCGCAAGACGAAAGATCTGCAAAAACAGCTGGACAGCAGTGAAGCTGCCATCGAAGAGATGAATCAGCGGATGGACGTGCTCACTCAACTGATGTCAGATGAAAGCTTCTATGTGCAGCAAGACAAATTCCAGGAAGCTGTCAGCGAATACGGCGAGCTCAAAAAGAAGCTCGAAGTGCAGGAAGATATCTGGATGACGGCGTCTGAAAAGCTTGCCGACATAGCCGTGGAGTCAGGAGTCGAACTATGAGCAAGCGTGCGATTGTGATAATTCTTGACAGCGTGGGCGTGGGTGCTCTGCCTGATGCTGCCCAATATGGGGACACGGGGGCGGCGACGCTGCAGCATGTTGCGCAGTCGGCGCCAGGCGGCAAAGGTCTGAAGCTGCCGACGCTGCAATCGCTGGGTCTGGGCAACATTGCCGACATCAAGGGGGTGCCACCGGTTGATGCGCCCCTTGCGGTCGTCGATAAACTGGCGACAGCCTCAAAGGGCAAGGACACCATCACCGGTCACTGGGAGCTCATGGGTGTCGTTTCTGAACAGGCTTTTCCCACCTACCCGGAGGGTTTTCCGTCTGAAGTCATGGATGCTTTCGTGGAAAAAACCGGCTACGGCTGGCTGGGTAACTATCCTGCCAGCGGTACCGAAATCATTGCAGA
>WRBW01000121.1 GCA_009784345.1 Coriobacteriia bacterium
CGGCAACGGCAGTGCGCTTTGCCGCAGGAGCCTTCACCTTTGACACGGGACGTACCCATCAGTTAAACCCTATTTTTACACCAGCGAACTTTACCCGCGCAGACACGATGATTACTTATACCAGTTCTAACCCGCGCATTGCTACGGTCACTGACACTGGACTGGTGAATCCGCTGCGTCGGGGCTCTACGATTATCACGGTGCGTGCCCAAACCGTCGGAGGTGCCGTCATCACCGCCACCACCCGCATTGACGTGCGCGTTCGTCCCACCAGTGTCACAACCCTGCCTGGCTTGCGCATCGTGCGCGGACGCGCGGTAACCCTGCCTGCCTTTGTGCAGCCCTTTGATGCCTTCAACCGCGATCGCCGCTTTACCAGCTCGAATACGCGAGTCGCTACCGTCAATGCCCGCACCGGTCGCATCCAGGCCCGTCGTGCCGGAACGACTACCATCACTATTAGATCAACGGTTGACAATCGCGTTGCGCGCGTTACGGTACGAGTTGTGCCACGCGCTGTCAGACTGCAGAATTTCACTATCCAAAATGCTAACCAAAGACGTACTATCAGTGTTAACCAGGCCGTGCGTCTGCGTGCCGTACCACGCCCGGCAACAGCGACAAACTTTATGCCGACCTTTTCGTCCAGCAATTCAAATATTGCCCGTGTCGACCGCAGCGGATTTATCATCGGTGTCAACCCCGGCCAGGTGCGTATTACCGCCAGACAAGGTAATATCAGCAGGTCAGTGTGGGTGACCGTTATCTCAAATGCAGCATTTCCCTATGTCAATGACGTCGGTCTGCGCTTTACCCGCCAGCTATCTCAGCGCACCACAACCCAGGGAATCGTCTTGCACCACACCGTGGGCAATATTGATATTTTCCAAACACATCGCATTCACCTGAATGCGGGCATGCTAGGTGCTGCCTATCACTTTTTGATTGACCGCCAGGGCCGCATCTGGCAGGGTCGCCCCATGAACACCGCTGGTGGACATATTCGCGGAAACCTGAATAACTCGACTGTCGGCATCGCCTGGGTCGGAAACTTCCAAAATGAGCAAATGACACCGGCCGCCAGAGCATCTGGAGAAAGACTGATTCGCGACCTGCTGCGCACCTATCCGGGCATCCGCTGGATTCACGGCCACGGCAGCCTGCGTTCGCAAATCGATGCGACCCAGTCTGCGACAGCATGTCCGGGTCGCAACTTCCCCACCCAGCACTTTAGAAATCTGCTGCGCTAGGTTAAGGTCTGTAGCGCACGAGAGCTTTTGTATTGGACGCACTCCCCTACCCATTTCGATATCTGGCGATATTTGGCGATATCTGGCATCTAACCCTAAACAGAGTCAGGCGGAGTGCGTCCACTCCCAAAAAAAGACATATCATCCCGGCCCCCGAGCCAAGATCTCGCCCTTGACCTTAATCCGTACAATTTCGCTAGGATAGTGGGAGTCTTTTCAGAACAAAGCAGTGATGGATGCTGGGACTGCGCTCATAGTCTGGGGGCACCGTCTGTGTGCTGATGTTTTGCAGCGACACGCGTGCTTTCTCCAGCGCTTCGAGGTCTGGTTTGAAATTGCGCAGATTAGTGGAAAATACTGCCTCGCCATCGTGTCTCAGGAGGCGCGAAATGCTAATCAGTAGCTCGACATGATCGCGCTGCACGTCCCAGGTCTTCTTGCCCATGGCTGTTGAGTTTGAAAAAGTCGGTACGTCGCAAAATATCAGGTCATAAGCGGGCTTTCGCTGAGCGCGCTGATCTGCCACCCAGCGTAAGACGTCAGCCTTTTCATAGTGAAGGTCGAGGCCGCGCTTCAAGTCCAGCCTGTTGAGCGCCATGTTGCGCTGAGCCCAGTCCAGATAGGTTTGTGACAAGTCGACCGTCGTGACGCTTTTGGCTGCACCATCTGCCATATAGACACTGGCAGAGCCCGTGTAGGCAAAGAGGTTTAGGCAGTCGCGCCCCGCAGCCTTGTCGCGCAGCAGGTTGCGTACTTGGCGGTGGTCGAGGAAGATACCCGTGTCGAGCTTTGAGGCTAGGTCGACCTCAAACTTGAGACCACCTTCATTGATGATGTGGTAACCAGGGGACTTCTTGCTGTCGCTTGATTGCTGGTATTGCGAGCCACCCTTTGCCTGTTCGCGACGTTTAAGGAAGACGTCCTGCGTGCGAACGTCCAGCACTTCTGGCGCAATGCGTAGCACTTCGGCTAGGCGAGCGTGAGCGGTGGCCTCGTCGACTTCTTTGGGGGCGCGGTATTCTGCAATGTGCAGCCACTTCTTGCCTTCGTCGCGGGTTTGAGCTGCACCCTGGTAGAGGTCAATGGCCACCTTGAAATCAGGTAGGTCGGCGTCGTAGACACGGTAGCAGCTGACACCTGCACGTCGCGCCCACTTGGCACGATGTTTCGCCATTTTAGTGAGCCGATTTCTAAATTCTGTTGAATCGATTGCTGCTGTCGCGGTACCCTGTTCCGCGTGCAGAGACCCCGCGTCAGAGCGCGGGGTGACATGAGTGACACCTTGAACCGGGGTGTTGGGTTCGCCCTCGCCCTTTTGTAGGGTCGAGCGTCCTCGCTCGCCCGCAAGGTCACTGCCAGCATCATCTAGCGGGCGCGCGGGGACGCGCGCCCCTACAGACGCGGGTTCGCCAAGCGTCCAGATGCGGATGTCTGATTCGATAGGCCCATTCATGGTCTTCAGACGCTTAGTGGGCTCAGTACCTAGGGCATTATTGATGTAGGTCTCTGACAGTCCGTCAGGCGTA
>WRBW01000122.1 GCA_009784345.1 Coriobacteriia bacterium
TAGCCGGCGCACGGTTGTCATGACGGTCGCGGCACGGGCAAAGAGGTTCAGTCTGCGCACGGCAAACGGACCCAGCACCGGTCCGCGACAAATCTTGATGCGCCAGGGCAGCGCGGGGTCAAAGAAGGCTGCCGAGTTCATCACCACGATGCGCTTGACCTTTTCAAGCCGAGCCAAAGCGTAGCCAAAGCCGATAGGTCCGCCCCAGTCATGCACCACGAGGGTGATATCGCGCAGCTCAAGATGGTCAAGCAGCGCCTTCAGATTGTCGATGTGGTCTTGCAGCATCAAAGCTTTTTGAGGCTTGTCAGAAAGCCCCATACCCAAATGGTCGGGCACAATCACCCGGCAACGGTCATGCAGGCCCTTGGTCAGGCTGCGGTAATAATATGACCAGCTGGGGTTGCCATGTAGCATGACGACGGTCTCGCGCGCAGCTGCCGGCCCCGCATCAACATAGTGCATGCGCATACCAGCGAGCTCGAAATAGTTATGGAGTGGACGCACTTCGCCGCCTCTAGATGATGGCCAGGTTATGCAACAGCGATGGCTTCGATTTCAAAGAGCGCACCCAAGGGCAGGCCCGCAACGGCGATGGTCGAGCGCGCCGGCGGCGTGTCGCCAAAGTAGTCCGCGTAGATTTCATTCATGGCAGCAAAGTCATTCATGTCGCGCAGGAAAACGGTCGTCTTGACGATGTTTTCAAAGCCCATGTCGGCAGCTTCAAGCACGGCCTGCAGGTTGGCAAAAGTCTGGACGACTTGCTGCTCGAGGCTGTCGTGCAGCACGCCCGTCGCAGGGTCAGCACCCAACTGACCAGAGATAAACTGAACCTTGCCGCCCACAACAATAGAGGGCGAATAGGGTCCCACCGCAGGAAAACCGCGCTCTGAACTAACTGCCTTTTTATCAATTGGTGCCATAGTGATGCCACGTCCCCTTCCCGAAAAATGTCAGCCTCCTAATAATACCAGCCGCTTAGGTCCTGTGCGACGGCCTCTGGTTTTTTGAAAGCTGCTCATGCGGAGTGCGTCCATACCTGAAATCTGCCGCTCCGCTAGATTGGTCTCAGGTGTGGGCGTACTCCACAATTTCTACATAAACTGTTAAGATGGTTGCATCTGGCTGCGAAACAGAAAGTGGGGGCTCGAAGACATGAGTGTTGGACTGCTGAGCCTGCTCGACGACATTGCTGCGATTGCAAAACTTGCCGCAGCCTCGATTGATGATGTCGGTAGTGCTGCTGGTAAGGCTACCGCGAAGGCCGCTGGTGTTGTGGTTGATGACACGGCGGTGACGCCCCAGTACGTGCAGGGTGTGGCGGCAGAGCGCGAGATTCCCATCGTACAAAAGATTGCGCTGGGTTCGCTGCGCAACAAGTTGCTGATAATCATGCCACTGGCTTTAGCACTGTCGCAGTGGGCGCCCTGGGTGCTGCCCTGGATACTGATTGCCGGCGGGTCTTTTCTGGCCTATGAGGGCGCAGAAAAGGTTTGGAAGCGCTTTACCGGTCACGAGGATCACACGGCAATTGCCGCGGCCCAAGGCCCGGAAGCTGAAAAAGCTCTGGTTGGCGGGGCCGTGCGCACCGACTTGATTCTTTCGACAGAAATCATGCTGATTGCCCTTGCCACCATCGTGACGGAAGGCCAGAGCTTCTGGGCACAGCTTGTGATACTGGTCATCGTTGCGCTTGTCATGACGGCGGGCGTCTACGGCTTTGTGGCCCTGCTGGTAAAGATGGATGATGCGGGGCTGTATCTGGTCGAGCATGCGCGGACGCGCGGTGTAAGGACACTGGGTACAGGCATGGTTAATGCCATGCCCCGGCTGATGCAGGTGATTTCGCTTGCGGGCACGGCTGCCATGCTGTGGGTGGGCGGCCACATCTTGCTGCAAAACCTTGCGAGCGTCGGCTGGACCTGGCCCTGGGACGCAGTCGAACAAACGGTCCACCTGGTGCATGTGGCCATTCCCTGGGTGGAGGGCAGTGTAGGGTGGCTTATAGAGACGCTACTCTGTGCTGTAGTCGGACTGACGGTCGGCACCGTCGTGTTGGCGCTAGTTGATTTCTATCAACACCACCGCGATAGGGCTGCTGTACATTCTGCTTAGCTGTGGCTGGTGTGGACGCACTCCGCCGTCCAATTAAGAGCTAAGGAATCCGCTGCAGCTGCGCCTGACTAAAGCCCAGCAGTTCCTGTCCCTCGGGGCTTGCTTCGAGCATCATCACGTCGGGGCTCTGTGAGCTTTGCGCTATCAGCAAGAAGCGGCTTTCGCGATCACCGCCCAGAGGGTAGACCCCGATGCCCAGCTGCCACTGCTCGCCCTCCTGTTCGAAGCGCGTCCAGTAGGCGTAGTCCTGGGTGCTTTGAGTATCTAGGTTCGAATAGCTTAAGACACCACCCGGAACTATTTCAAGGCGAATGCGACCGGCGTCGGTCTGACCTTCCCAGGTTCCCACATGGGGGTCAAAGACGCGCGGGTCGTCACTGCAACCCAGAGCAAACAGGCTCATTGCACATAGGAAGGTGACCGTCAAAATGAGGCAGATGGGGCGAAAAAGTTTCATGACTCTACGCTACCACAAGCTTGAACTGGCTTAGAATATCCAGGTGCTGAGGTAGAAGCTCTGCGCCAAGATGACACCGAGGATGACCACAAAGAGCATCACCACGACAACGCGATCGCTGAGGTGTTTTGCCAGTGCGTAGCCTGCGAGTCCGCCGGCGACACTACCCGGAAGCACGAAGGCCAGCAAAGAAGCGTCA
>WRBW01000123.1 GCA_009784345.1 Coriobacteriia bacterium
GCCCCAGGGTCGACAGCGGCTCGAGCTGAACCTGGTCGAGGTCCCAGCGCGCTCCCGTAATGCTAACCCTTGCAGGCTCAAGACTGATGACGCTAAAAGTTTGCGGATGTGGCAAAGCAGGCGGAGTACGTCCAGCGTCCCTAGCAATTTTGCACAGTTCAAGTTCTTGCCCGCAGCGCAGCAAGACGATGTCTTGACCTTCACCTGTTAGGCGCTGTTGCGAGATATCGCTGCGCGCTAGTGCTCCTAGTACCGTCAACTGGTGGTCAAGACGACCCCCCACGGCACCCACGATGTACGCGCTGGTGGCACCGCGATCCGCGCACAGCTGCAGTGCCAGCTCGAGGTCAGAAAAGTCCTTGTCACTGGATACCTGTTGCCGTTCGACCCCGCAATCTATCAGCCAGGCTAGTACTTCAGGATCGATAGAGTCGAAGTCCCCAACCGCAAGGTCGGGGACCAGATTTTGTACATAAAACCAGGCGGCTCCCCCATCGACGGCTACCAGCAACTGGTAGTCAGCAAGCGTTCCGATGTCAGCTGTAGCAGGGGGGCTGGTGTGGACGTGCTCCGCCGCCTTATCTTTAGCCGCATAAGAGGCCTGAGTGTTGGCAAAGAGCGGGCAGATGATGAGGGCATTCATGGCGGTCGCTCGATGCTAGGCGCAGCTGCTGGGCTGGGTGGCTTCCGTCTGCATGACGACGCGGCGCACCAGCGGGTAGGCCATGGTGGCGCAGATGGCGACGGCGACGATGTTTGGTCCCATGAAGGTCAGGTTGTAGACCAGCGAGTAGACCCAGACGTTTTGCAGGGCGGGCGCGTACTGGCCAAAGAAGATGACTCCTGAGAGGACGTGTGCGGCGAGGCGCGCAAGTCCCCCGACGATGGTGCCGAGTGCGGCATAGACCATGAGTCTTTGCAGGCCGGCCTTCGTGGTGGCTGTGGTGGAAGTAGAGGCTGTGGCTGCGGCTGTCGCGTCGGTACCTGTTGCAGGGGTGCGTAGCGTAAAAATGCCGGCAAGCCCGACCAGGCCGTAGGCGATGGGGTAATCGAGCAGCATCTGCGGAATGGAGACCACGAAGGGGTCAAACATGAGGTCAGAAAAACCAACCAGCACGCCGACGGCGATTCCCACCCAGGGACCGCGCATCAGTGCCATCAAGACGATGGGCACCATGATCAGCGAAAAGCTACCGCCAAAGGGCATGCGGACGGGAAAGGCAAGGGTGAAGATGGCATTGAGGCCAACAGCGAGGGCAACAGCGAGCCCCATTTCGGCGATCAGTCTAATACGGGCGTTTCTCATAAGACGTCCTTTCTGCGTGTGCCGCATTACCGGCACCGTCGTTGTTCGGTCGCGGGCTTGGCTCCCGCCTCTCAGCCACGTCCTGTCGCAGCTCCCGAGTATTAAAGATGTCAGCAAGTCTAGCACAGTACGGTGGGGGTGCTGGATGTCTGCAAGTTGTCATTGTGCTGGGCGGTAAACTAAACAAGTGTTTGACAGGTGAATAAATGTTCACTAAACTAGAAGCATGGCGAACACATTAGCGATAAAAAGCGAAGGGCGGAGGGCGGCTGGGGCTGCGGCTGCGACTGCGACTGGGGCTCGCATCTCTGCTCCCCGGATGGGGCTTGAGCGCAAGCTTGAGATACTGACGGGTGCTGCCAAATACGATGCCGCCTGCACCTCTAGTGGTGTGAATCGCTCTGCCCTACCGGGGCAGCTGGGTAGTGCTTGTTCAGGCGGTATCTGTCACAGCTTTGCGGCAGACGGCCGCTGCATCGCGCTGCTAAAGGTGCTGATGAGCAATGACTGCAGCTATAACTGCGCTTACTGCACCAACCGTGCAAGCCTTGACCAACCGCGCACCAGCTTTGAGCCGCGAGAACTTGCTGACCTGGTCATCGAGTTTTACCGGCGCAACTTTATCGAGGGTCTTTTTGTGTCAAGTGGTGTCTTACAGGGCCCTGACGAGGCAAGCCTTCGCATGATTGCCAGCCTGTCTATCTTGCGTCATGAATACGGCTTTAATGGCTACATCCACGCAAAGGGCATCCCCGGCACGAGCCCTGACCTGATAGAAGAGCTGGGACATTTGGTCGACCGCCTGAGCTTCAATGTGGAGCTACCATCGACGGCAAGTCTTGCCGCCCTCGCTCCTGACAAGTCCATGGGCGATATCCTGTCCCCCATGGCTCAGATTCGTGACAGCGTTGGTGCGAGCAGCGCAAACCTGCTGGAATGGAAGGGACGCCGTGAAAGCAGGCGTGAGCTGACGACCCGCGCACTGTGCGCTAGTTGTGATGTCCGCGGAACCTGCGCAGGGCTTGATGCCTGCCAGCCAGCTGCGAAGCTGACCGGCCGGCCAACGCGCTTTGCCCCTGCGGGTCAGGCGACGCAAATGATTATTGGCGCAAGCCCCGAATCTGACCTCGAGATCTTGCGAGCATCGAGTGCTCTTTATGAGCAGTTCAAACTGAAGCGCGTGTTCTATTCTGCCTACGTTCCCGTGGGTGATAGCTCGATAATCCGCCATAACCCTGCCGGTATGGAGGGTACCCATGATAATCCGCATGTCCAGAATGGTGTCGTACCCCTACTGCGCGAACACCGGCTGTATCAATCTGACTGGCTGCTGCGAAACTACGGCTTTGGCGTTGATGAAATACTGACCCCTGA
>WRBW01000124.1 GCA_009784345.1 Coriobacteriia bacterium
GGAATCCAGCAAAGCTTCATACAATGAAGGCATGAAGAAAGAGGCTTACGTATATTTCATGTCGAACTCCTCAAGGAATGTACTTTATGTGGGAGTAAGCAATAACTTAGTGCGTCGCGTTGCAGAACACAAGGCAGGAATGAACGAGGGTTTTACCCATGAGTATCGCTGCACTCGACTCGTCTACTATGAGAGCTCAAACAGTATTATTGATGCGATAGCGAGAGAAAAGCAGCTGAAAAATTGGAAGCGTGAGTGGAAGGATGCGCTGGTATTGGGGCAGAACCCTAGCTGGAAAGACCTGAGCGCACAGATTGGCGTCACCAAAGCTGCAATTGAAGCCATTCGCTCATCATCAAATAACGGGAATTGAATAAGCAGCCAGCAGTCGCAATGGCGCTGCTCCAGCAGTTAGTTGCGGTAGTCTTTGATGGCTTGGCCCATGATCTGAATCCCTTTGACGATGTTTTCATCAGTCGAGTTCGAGAAGTTCAGACGACAAGTGTGCTCATCAGGACTGCTAGCGTAGAAGGGTATGCCGGGTATGTAGTACATACCGCGCTCGCGACAGACCTTGAGCAGTTCGGTCGACTTGATATCCTCTGGCAGGGTCACCCAGGTAAACATTCCGCCTTCGGGGCGCACAAAGCTGACATCGCTGGGCAACTCCTCCTGCATACATTTCATCATGAGTTCACTCTTTGCTTTGTAGACCTCGACGGTGCGCTTGATGTGGGCGTCGAAATCGTTGTCACACAGGTACTGGTAGAGGATGCGCTGGGTCAGGTAATTCGTGTGCATGTCAGTGGCACCTTTGATGGCGCCCAGAGCCTTGATGATTTCGACCGGACCTGCGACCCAGCCCATGCGCATGGCGGGGGCAAAGACTTTTGAAAAAGAGCCCAGGGCGATGACTTTGTCGCCCAGCAGGCTTTTCATCGAAGGCGCCTGCGTGCCGGCGAAACGAAGCTCCACGTAGGGATTGTCCTCGATGAAAATCGTGTCATAGTTTTCGAGCACGCGGGCAAGCGCCAGACGTGTCTCGAGGCTGTAGCTGGCCCCCGTGGGGTTTTGGAAATTGGGGTCGCCGTAAAACAGCGGGATGGGGCCGTGCGACTGCAAAATGGAAGCCGCGACTTCGACATCGACGCCTTCGCTGCTGACCGGAACCTCGAGGTAGCGCGGCTCTGAAAGGTCAAAGGCCTGCAGGGCCCCCAGATAGCCGGGACGCTCGAATAAGATGCCGTCGCCAGGGTCAATAAAGAGTCTGCCCAGCATGTCGAGCCCCTGCTGGGAGCCGCTGGTGATCAAGATATTGTCGATGCTTAAGTCTTCACCGGGGTAGTAGCGCGCTGCGATGAACTCACGCAGTGCCGGATAGCCTTCGCTGATGTTGTACTGCAGGGCATTTTTGCCGTCAGTCGACAGGAGCTTGTCGGTGGCTGCGCGGATTTCCTCGACGGGAAAGAGCTCGGGGTTGGGGAGACCACCGGCAAATGAGATGAGATCAGGATTTGCAGCGGCTTTCAGAATTTCGTTCATAAAGGTGCTGTCCAGTGATGCAGCTCGCTTTGCAAATTTCATGCTAGCCTCCCGTTGAATTGCGCTCTTGCGCTTGCGACTTATCCTGCCCTAGTGTACCTTATGAGTGAAGAGATTGTGCCCCGTTCATGGGCACTGCCAGATGAGCGGCGCATTCAGCTGCCTGTGAAACACCGACCTGCAGTAGGTCTAAGGAGCTTAGCTAATGACCCAAAGCCCCAGCCCGAATCTACGCCCAGGAGCTGCTGCTCATGCGCAGGTGACAGCTCCTGCTGCGGCTGCTGCGCCTGCTGCTGCAGGAACTGCGGCGTCTGCAGCTCCCGTACTTGCTTCACCCGCGGGTGTTCCCGCCTCGGTTCCCGACAATCCTGCTGCCATGCCACCTGCTGCATCACCACGTCCTGCTACCATGCCACCTGTAGCACCCTACAGCTATAATGCCCGACCCTCCCTTTTGGGTACAGGTCTGCAGCGTGACATATTGTCGCTGCTTATCAAGGTCGCCGTCATTGCAGGCATTGTGGCGGCACTGTTCACTTTCATCTTTGGCGTGTTTCAAACGACTTCACCTTCGATGGCGCCTGCCGTTAACTCCGGCGACCTGATACTGTACTCGCGTTTTGATCGTCAATATGCAGCCCAAGACCTGGTCGTGGTCAGCTAACGCGGAGAAATGCAGGTCAGACGTGTGGTGGCAACGCAGGGGGACACGGTAGACATTTCTGATGGCAGACTCATCGTCAACGGAGCCGTTCAGCAAGAGGCTAACATTTTCACCACCACGAATCGCTACGAATCAGAAATCAGCTTTCCCCTCACGGTTGCCGAAGGGCATATCTTTGTGCTGGGCGACAACCGCGAAGGCTCGACTGACAGCCGCATTTACGGGACGGTAGACCAGTCTGACACCTTAGGCAAAGTGACCGGACTATTTCGCCGCAGAGGACTCTAGCTGCCGCACTTCGAATTGTGTGCAAATAATCATATTTGCTTCAAAACCACTCACATATAATTCTAGCGTTCTGCAAAAATTCCTGTTACAATAAATCTTCACATGCCCTTGAGGGAGGGCGTCCAGCGATTAAGCTTTGA
>WRBW01000125.1 GCA_009784345.1 Coriobacteriia bacterium
CACAATTCAATTTTCAACCTTGCAAGTATAACACAGCTATTCGAGCGTTGCGAAGTGACCTAAAGGCCAATAAGTGAAAAAGGCCACCCCTTTAACCTTATTAACTGATACAGGTCCAAAAGCACGCGAGTCAGAACTTCGCTCACGATTGTCCCCCATTACGAAAACATAACCCTCGGGCACCGTGAAAGGATATTGAAGCGGTGCACCAAGATTTGACTCAGGGTGCAAGGGAGCGGTGCGTGAACCTTCGACGATATAAGGCTCGTTGATTAAGACTCCATCAATGGTGACATATCCTTCTGGCGTAAAGTCAACGACCTGTCCTTCAGTAGCAACGACGCGCTTCACAAGACTGGGAAACATACCAATAGGGTCCTCAAAAACAATAACATCAAGATTATTAGGGGTATTTCCCAAATGAGTCCCTAAGCGGTATATCAAAATATGATCTTCGGCTTGAATGGTTGGAAGCATGGATTCTGTGGGAATACGATAAGGCTCAATGATGAAATGTCTCACGCCCATAGCAATCACAAAGGCTAAAACAACCAATGCGGCAGTTTCTACCAGCCATTTGCCCGTAACCCCGCGCGTATCAAGCCTTTTTTCTTTCACAGGCTGAGGTGAAGTCTGCACAGAATGCGGCTGCCTGTAAGCCTGTTGTTGACCCTGCGGATGCTGCGCTTGCGGGTACTGATTTTGGGGTGGCTGCGGCTGGCTGCCTGTAGGGTTCATCTAAATGTATCCTCTCATCGACTAATAGGCTTAATTCTACCGTAAAAGATCGGGGCGACGAGCTTCAGTTCGCGTGCGAGCTGCAGCCTTGCGCCACTTTTCAATCTCGCCATGATTGCCGCTCGTGAGAATTTCAGGAACAGTTTTACCCCTGAAAACGGCAGGTCGCGTGTACTGCGGGTGCTCCAATAGACCTTCATTGCTTGCGGAAAATGATTCTTCTACGACACTCTCCTCATTGCCCAAAACTGAGGGGAGGAGTCTGACCACTGCCTCAATCACGACCATGGCTGGTAGCTCTCCGCCTGCAAGAACATAGTCACCAATAGACAGGCATTCATCTGCCCAGTCAAAGGCGCGCTCATCAAAGCCCTCATACCTGCCACAAACAAGAAGTAGACGCTCGCACTTAGTGTATTCATGGGCAACAGTCTGGCTAAACGATCTACCAACAGGTGCCATAAACACGATTCTTGGTCTGCGCTCATCCATTGCAGTAATCGCTTCAATAGCTTCAGCCAATACGTCAACTTTCATGACCATGCCAGCTCCGCCACCATAGGGGCTGTCATCAACACTGCCGTGAAAGTCGTAAGTCCAATCACGCAGATCGTGAACATGAAACTCAAAAGCACCCTTTTCTTGAGCGATTTTCAAGATTGATTCATTGATCACGCCGTCAAACATGGCAGGAAATATGCTTAAGACATCTATGCGCATGGGCTAGACGCTTCGCTTTCTGTGTTATCCAGCTTTTCTGGCTTTTCTGGATTCTTTGGGTTTTCTGGGTTAGGCTCCACATCAATGAGCCCCTTCATGACCTGAACTTGAGCGATGCCGGCGTCCTCGTCAATCTCGAGGATACAGTCATCATTTACGGGCAACAACACTTCGCCATACGGACTGCCTGTCACAATCCATACGAGGTTAGCGCCCGTCACAATAACTTCACTCACAACACCCAAATTGCCGTATTCGTCACTACGCACTTCTAATCCTAAGCCATAGCTTTCTTCATCAGCATATTCTGATTGAAGCCCATCAAATTCAAGGAGCAAATTTTCTGGGATTTCAGAGCGCTCAACTAAGAGGTCTCTGCCAACAAGTTCACGCAGTTCAAACTTATCTAAACGCTCAAAGCCAGAATCGTGGGGCACAAACTTTACTAACAGTCGATCATGAGCTTCACGCACTGAGCGAACAGCCAGCATACGATTTTCGAGTGGAGGTGGCACTAACCAGACCGCCCCACAGTGCTCTAAAATTGCAGAAGAGGTTCTCATAAGAGCGACTTCCTCGTCCCTGTCAGGCAGGGTGAACGCAAGTCGCACTGAGACCTCTCCGTCTTTTCCGTGCGTTTTAATGATGCGACCAATCGTCGCAAAACGTGTGCTTTTTGAACTATCCTTCGACATCGATGTCAACATGCAGCGAGGGTGAACCTACCGATGCGCGCGCTAAAGTACGGATTGACTTAATGGTGCGTCCACCGCGACCAATAATTTTGCCGACATCGTCTGGATCAGCTTCAATGATGACGCGCAACGAGCCCTCTTCGAGACTTGTTTCGACGCTTAGTTCATCTGGATTGTCAACCAGTCCGCCAATGATGTAGCTGACCAGCTCTTCGACGCGCTCAACTGAGTTTGCATCCGGCTGTGTCGACATGATTTAAGCCTCTTTTGCTTCTTCTTCGGCGGTGTCGTCAGCAGGAGCCTCTTCAGCGGCTGGTTCTGCATCTGCGGCAGCAGCAGCTTCTTTAGCAGCCTCCGCTTCAGCTTTTGCAGCTTCTTTGGCTGCGGCCTTTTCTGCAGCGGCAGCCTCAGCAACTTCTTTTGCAGCAGCTTCCTCAGCTTCCTTCTTTGCAATAGCACG
>WRBW01000126.1 GCA_009784345.1 Coriobacteriia bacterium
CGAAATGCCCCCTGCCCCGGCTCGATGCGTAGCAGATAGTCGTAGAAGAGGCGTTGATCAAAGAGTCCGCTATCTTCTGCGTAAAGACAGAAGAGGAGTCTGACCATCAGGATGGCGAGGTCGTGGCGCGTGCAGGATTCGGTGGTGGCGCTTGTTGGGTCAACTGCGCTTGCTGCATCTGTCTGGGATGGGTGAACAAGGTCGTACTGATGCTTGACCGCGTTGTAAATGTCGCCAATCAGGCGAGCAGCTTCGAGGTTAGCTTGCTCCTGTCTGGCGAGAACACCTTCGATGGGTTCAGTCATGAAGCGGAATGCGGGAAGTTGGGCAGGTAGTTCTTCGAGAGTAATCTTGATGGGATTGTTGCCCTGCGGGTCATTTTCGCGGTCGTAGATGTGGAAGGTCTTGAAATTGCAGACGATGATGTAGAGGGGTGTTTCTGAGGGAGGCAGGTTTTGTGCATAACGCTGGGCTTGCTGGTAGGGGGTCAACTCTACGCCGTCAGATTGGCGCTGAGGCGCATCAAGGTCGATATCTGCTGATTTTTGCTCGATCAGCACGCGAGAATCGGCGATGTAAGCATCGATGCGCTTTGTGCTGCGTCCGATGCGGACTCGCTTTTCAAAGTTGATGACGTGGTGCGCACGCGAGATACCCATGATGTCTTGCAAGAAGTTCAGCCAAAAGCTGTGAGTGTCTTGATCTTCTTGCCCGCGATTTGACCACTCTTCAACAAAGCTGTCTGCGGCAAGTGCCGTGTCTGCGGCGGTGCGTGCGGGCATAGGCGGTCCCCTCTGGTATGACGTGGCTGTCCTAGCACCTGTTATTTTACTAGAAGGGCGAAATTCAAGGGCGATACCCCGCAGCTTCTGCACTCGGGGAGTGCTGGCAGCCCCTTGATCTTCGCTCGTCATTGCGCGCTCCGCTCAAGATGACGGGGGTGCTACAGCGCTGTTGGTTTTGCCCTTCGGGCGCAGTGCGCCCGTTACTGGTCCTGTGCCGTAGGCACAGGTGCATAGAGCCCGCAGTGACGGTGTTGCGACACCCTGCTCGCTGATCTTGCCCTTCGGGCGCAGTGCGCCCGTCACTGGTCCTGTGCCGTTTGGCACAGGTGCATGGTGCCCGCAGCACCAACAGTGATTCCACCCACTAGAGAATTAATCAAATGTTCATTTTGAACATTTGATTAATTCTCTTTGAACTGCAAGGTTGTTCACGTGTGTGGGCGCACTCCCCTCCCAAATCAACAACCCTCAAGATACAATGGCAGGGGACCAGAACAGAGTTTATAGTGTAATTGGTAAGCGCGAAAACGTTAATTCAATCGTCTTCTTTGATAAGAGTGCTCTTTGCACAAATGCGCAATTTCAAAGTGGTGATTTCGACACTTTTGCGCATCACGGTGCTCGCCGCCCAAAGATCCCTCGTAAGTAGACATAAGTGTCCCAACTGTTCTGCACTCGGGAAGTTAAGGGCTTGACCTTCGGGCGCAGTGCGCCCGTTACTGGTCCTGTGCCGTTAGGCGCAGGTGCCTTATTCTTTTTTGCGGGCGCGTCGGCTGTAGTAGTGCAGGGCAGCAGACGCCCCCATCATCATGACCAGCCACAGCCCCAAGGTAGCTGCGTCCCCGGCGCGCGGCAACCTCACACCACCCTGAGGCGGTTGTGGCGCAGGCGCGGCAGGCGCAGGTGTAGGCCTTGGCACGGGCGTTCCCGGAGGCTTAGGCGGCGGCACCGTTGGGTTTGGATACAGCGGCGTATCTTCCTCTTCCTCGCCAATCTGCCCACCATTGCCATTACCATTACCATCGCCACCCTCAAACTCGACATAGGTCTCGAAGCTATTCACAATGTCGGCATTGAGCACATCATCAGCATCAGAATGGTAGATGCCAGCAAGACTCGGCTCAAACCATTGCTGCAAGTCAGCATCAGCCGCAGACTCTGACAACAAATAATCCGTCGGGTCAAGCGGCCCTATCTGCGCTGGCTTTGCGACAGAAAAGGCGGCGGAGAGCGTCCATCCAGGATACTGTGACAAAGGTCCCAGCTCTACATAATCCCCAGCAGAGTCGTCCCAGGCATAGACCAGGCCGCTGGTGTGGTCATACTCCCCCACAGTCAGGTAGTCAGCGTAGCTATCAGTACCCACTGTGATGTCAGGCTGCGGGTCAAGGACCAGCTGGCGGCCCGTTTCTATATGGCGCAGGCTCATCAGGAAGACTTCGTGGCAGTCCAGTTCGTGCGAGGCTATGTCGCCGGCATACTGTTTGTGAAATACCAGCTTGTTGTCGTCAGGTGTCAGGTAGGCGTTCGTGATGACCAGTTCGCGTTCGGCGGCAGATTCGATCATGTAGCCGCGTACTACTTCGCCGTCATCGGTGACGATGTTTTCGGCGTCCAGGAACAAGTGCACGTGTCCGCCCAGATCGTCATCGAGTTCGCGCACGATGTAGCGGCTGTCGGGGTCGCCAAACATGTTCGACAGCAGGGTTATCTGGTTAGGCTTGATGGAAAGCTGCTTCAAAACCAGGGTCTCGTCATCGATGTCGCCGCCCCAGTCGGTCGTGTC
>WRBW01000127.1 GCA_009784345.1 Coriobacteriia bacterium
ACGTGCTCGATATTACGCAGCTTTGCGGGCTGGCCGACCTTCTCCCCTTTTTTATTATAAATCCCAATCTGAGCACCCACATAGCGCTTAAAATCAAAGTCGAAGGTCTGCACAGCAGCGTAACCCTTCCCCACCAGCCAGCTCTCAATGTCAGCAGCACTGACCCAGGACTCATTGTTGTAGGACACCACCATGGCACCTGCCTGCACCGCTTCAATCACGGCGCGCAGGGAATCAGCCAAGGTCGACTTGTAGTTAAAGGGGCTTTTGGTCTGATCATCGCGCGCGTCCACGCGCTTGCAGGCCTTGCCGTAGTGCTCTGGCGCGTCCCAACGCACGAGGGTTTCCCAAATATGGTAGTTCGTATAGTAACGATGCTGATTATAGGGCGGGTCCAAATAGGCAAGGTCGAATTCACCCAAAGTTGAAGCAAGCTCGAGGGCATCGCCACGTGCAGCAGAGCCTGCGCCTTCCAGCAGCTCAGGCGCGCGCAGCTCCAAGTCACGATATGAGCGCTGGGCGTACTCCTTCAGATAAGCCATCTGCTGACCCGTCGTCGAATCGACGCGGTCAGCGGCTAGCATCAGCGAAGTCAGCAAAATCGGATAGTACGGGTGAGCCTTGTAGCGAGCTTCGAGCTCATCACGAATCGCGTCTATCCGCATGCCATTTTTAACCTGAAAATACTTCGATTCCTCGCAAAAGGTACGCGTCACATAGCCCCTCTTGCCGGGCAGGCTGTTCAGTTCTTGGAGGTGTGCGTCCAGCTCTTGCACGTCTACCTGCGCTGCGTCTGTTGCGATGTAGCACTGAGCCAATACTTCAGAGTAGCTGGCGATGTCACAAGCCGTTGTGAGCAAGCCCCGACGCTTGAACTCTTGCGCGACACGTGTCGTGCCTGAAAAGAGGTCGAGTGCTGTTGTGGCACCCAATGCTTGAGCAGCGGTCGCGATGTCACCTAAGAAGGGCACGAGCACCCGTTTTGAACCGAGGTATTTAATCATCTGAGGTTGTGGTTTATGAAAGGCGGCGTGAGCCTGGTGAATCAATTGGCACGCCGTTTTTGCACTGGACGCACTCCGTCGGATCCCAAGCCTCAACCTTCATGGGCAGCAAGGGATAGTAATCTGCATCAAAGCGCAGGTCTCCCCCACGGTCAATGAGGGACGTCACGCCAACGCAGGTCGCACCCGCGGCATCAATAAGGTCGATGACTTCCTGGACGCTGCCGCCCGTGGTGACGACGTCTTCTACCACCAAAACGCGGGCATCTGCCGGGATTTCAAAGGCGCGGCGCAGGGTCATCTTGCCGTCCTGACGCTCGCTGAAGATAAAGCGGGTATCGAGTGCTTGAGCCACGGCAAAACCAATGATGATGCCACCAACAGCTGGCGCGATTACCAGGTCGGGGTTGAGCGTTACGGGCAGGCGCGTTGCCATTTCGCGAGCAAGTTGCGTTGTGACATCGGGGAATTCAAGCACGCGGGCGCACTGGACGTAGGTGTCGCTGTGCAGGCCGCTGGTCAGTTGAAAGTGACCGGTGCGAATGGCACCTGACTGCTTTAAGGCATCAAAAATTTCTGCGTCGTTCATGTGGTCTCCCTGCTTCTGTGTTTGCGGGTCAAGCTGTGGTGTCGGCTCTAGATGCCTACGCTTGAGAGGCTTGCTTCAATCTCTTCAATGATAGCGTAAGCAGCCAGTTTTTTGTCAGGCGCCGTTGTGATGGGGCGACCCACCACCAGATGGCTCGCACCAGAGGCAAAGGCTGCTGCTGGGGTCAGGATGCGGGTCTGATCACCTGCTTCTGAGCCAGCAGGTCTGACGCCGGGGGTGATGATGATGGCCTCAGGACCTAAGATTTCGCGCGCCATGGGGGCTTCTTGCGCCGAGCACACGATGCCGTCGACGCCTGCTTCTTTGGTCAGGCGGGTCAGGCGTTCTACCTGCTGGGCGGCTGTTCCTTCGAGCCCTATCGAGTGAGCCGTTTGTGCATCCATCGAGGTCAGGATAGTGACCGCAACGACGCGGGGGCGCTCGACGCCTGCTTCTTGCGCCCCTTGCGCAACGCCGCGCATGGCAGCCTCCATCATGGGGCGACCTCCCAGGGCATGAATGGTAATCAGGTCGATGCCTAGGCGCCCGAGGCTGCGTGCTGCACCTTCAATCTGATGAGGGATGTCGTGGATTTTGAGGTCGATAAAGACCTTGTAGCCCAGATCTTTCATTTCAGCAGCGATTTCAGGGCCCGTTTGATAGAAGAGCGTCATGCCGCATTTGACCCAGCCAGCCTGACCTTGCAGCTCGCGCGCCCAGGCACGGGCTTCATCGGCATTGCCGTCCAGTGCCACCATCAGGCGGTCTTTCGGGTCAGTTGCCGTTGGGTCTATTACTTGGGTCTTGTCAGACCAGGTATTGCTGTGAGACATATGTGCTCCTTTAATAAGCGGGCGTGCGGGGACGCACGCCCCTACAGAAGGTCAAACCCGAGACCCCGCGTCGGAGCGCGGGGTGACAAGGGTGTTAATGTATAGCTCCTATGAGGTCG
>WRBW01000128.1 GCA_009784345.1 Coriobacteriia bacterium
CACCGGCAATGGCTCGCTTGATGCCGTGCAGGCAGCCATTCGGGCTGTGTGTCCCGATCTGGTCTACACCTTTGAAGACTACGAGCAGCACGCGCTGGAAGAAGAATCAAACGCCCGCGCCGCGTCCTATGTCAGGTTGAGCGACGCTGATGGCAAGCCCATCTGGGGGGTCGGCATCCACTGCGACATCACGACCGCATCGGTTAACGCCCTGCTGTCTGCTGTCAACCGCGTGATGCAGGAATCGGAGGTCAGCGCATGATGACTGATGCAGACATGAGAGCTGGTACTGTGGAAGATTCGCAGGTTGGTACAGACTCCCCCATGACCATGAGCCAAAAGATTCTGGCTGCTGGTGCAGGTGTTGAGCATTTAAACGCGGGGGAGTTAGTCCAAACCAGCCTCGACATCGTGCTGGGTAACGACATCACGTCTCCCGTCGCGATCCGCGAGTTCGAGGGTGCGGGTTTTGAGGACGTCTTTGATGCCGAGAAAATCGTCATGGTCATGGACCACTTTACTCCCAGCAAGGACATCAAGGCAGCTGAAAACTGCCGGAGCTGTCGCGTTTTTGCGACGGGTCATGATTTGACGCATTTTTATGATGTGGGCGACATGGGTATCGAACATGCCTTATTACCCGAAAAGGGCATCGTTGCAGCAGGCGATGTCATCATTGGTGCTGATTCTCACACCTGTACCTATGGTGCACTGGGGGCTTTTTCGACCGGCGTTGGCTCGACTGACATGGCGGCCGGCATGGCAACAGGCAAGGCCTGGTTCAAGGTGCCTGAAGCGATTTCTGTCGTTTTGACCGGTCAGCTGCGTCCCTTGGTGTCTGCCAAAGACCTCATCTTGCACCTGATTGGCATCATTGGGGTCGACGGCGCTATCGAAAAGAGCATCGAATACAGCGGCTCTGGCATTGCCACCTTGAGCATGGACGACCGTTTTTGCATCGCCAATATGAGCATCGAAGCAGGTGCCGTCAACGGAATCTTTCCGGTGGACGCGGTGACCCGTGCCTACATGCATGGTCGCGTGCAGCGCAAGTGGCGTGAGTTTGCCGCTGATGCTGATGCGCCCTATGTGCGCAGGATTGAAATCGACCTTTCAACGCTTGAGCCCACGGTGGCCTTTCCCAGTCTGCCTGAAAACGCGCGTGTTATTGGTGAAGCCGGTGAAGTTGAAATCGACCAGGTGGTGATTGGGTCTTGCACCAACGGCTGGCTGACGGACATGGAAGTTGCGGCCGGTATTATGGCGGGCAAGAAGGTGCATCCGCGCGTGCGCTGCATCATCATCCCGGGCACTCAGCAGATTTATCTGGACGCTATGGAGCGGGGTTACCTACGGACCTTTATTGAGGCAGGATGTGTGGTCTCGACCCCGACCTGCGGTCCTTGTCTGGGTGGGCACATGGGCGTTTTGGCAGCAGGTGAGCGCTGTGTCGCGACGACTAATAGAAACTTTGTGGGGCGCATGGGTCACGTTGAATCTGAAGTCTATTTGGCAAGTAGCGAGGTCGCTGCAGCATCTGCCCTTGCCGGCAAGATTGCTGACCCAAGGAGCGTGGTTTAGATGGCAGATATGAATGCGGCGATGCATGCGCGCGGTCGCGCCTTCAAATATGGCGACAACGTTGATACCGATGTTATTATTCCGGCACGCTACTTGAACATTACTGACAAGGCGGAGTTAGCCCAGTACTGCATGGAAGACATCGATCCCGATTTTACCGACAAGGTTGAGGTCGGCGACATCATTGTTGGTGGCATGAACTTTGGCTGCGGCTCGAGCCGCGAGCACGCCCCGCTGGTGATTCTGGAATCAGGGGTCAGCTGCGTTATCGCAGGCAGCTTTGCTAACATCTTTTACCGCAATGCCATCAACATTGGGCTGCCTATCCTCGAATGCGTTGAAGCGAGCGAGGGTATTGCAGATGGCGACCAAGTTGAGGTCGACTTTGACACCGGTGTGATTAGGAACGTGACAAAGGGTGAAAGCTATACTTCTACCCCCTTTCCTGATTTTATAAAGCAGATTATTGCTGCAGGTGGGCTACTAGCTTCCATCAAGGCTCAGCAAGAAAAGTAGAGCGTAGTGACGGAAAAGCAAGCGACGAAAGAGCAGGCTATATCTATGAGCATTAACATAGCGGTTATTGAAGGCGACGGCATCGGCCCTGAAGTCATGGACGCAGCGCTGAAGGTTTTGGATGCTGTTGGCGCAGAGTTCGGGCATGAATTTGTCTATAACAAGCTGCTGGCGGGGGGATGTGCGATTGATGCGGCTGGCGTTGCCTTGCCTGCAGAGACGGTGGAAGTCTGCAAGGCATCGGACGCCGTGCTGCTGGGTGCCATTGGTGGCTGGAAATGGGATACGCTGCCCGGAGACAAAAGACCTGAACAAGCACTGCTGGGTCTGCGCAAAGAGCTGGGGCTTTTCTCTAATCTGCGACCTGCCATTTTGTTTGATGAGCTGAAAGACGCCTGCCCCCTAAAGCCAGAGCTTATCAGTGG